>JAYUMV010000080.1:0-31367 GCA_043762265.1 Chthonomonadaceae bacterium
CGTCTTGAAGGATCCCCACGACCGCACGGCGACGGGCACGCCTAGCCCGAACATCAGGTCGCCGAAGACGATGGATTTCGCCAGGCCCGCCAGGGCTTCCGCCATTCCAAAGCGGTCTACCGCGCTCACGAGCAGCACACGCTTCGAGCGGAAATCGACGGTGCCCTGTTCTTGCAGAGAGGCGACCGTCCTGCGCTCCAGGGTATGTTTCAGGCCGCTGCCATCGACAAAGGGGGTCTTCTTCGCGCCGTCGAGCAGGTGCAAAATCTCGTTGAGGACATAGCGTTTGTCGCCCGCATAGAGGTAGATGTCGGTGCCGCCGACGCCGAAAGCGTCCACCTTGCCGTCGAGTTCGGTAACCATGTCGCGATACTTCTGCATATCGCCGTCGGTGCCGATGCGCTCGATCTCGAACTCTTCCCCAAAAAACTGGGCGTGGACCTTCTTATTACGCTTGGACGACCCCAGACTGATGCTCACGACACGCTTCATGGGCCTGCGATTCCCTTCCTGCCGGACTGTTCGCTCTATCCGCTATTGTAGAGGAAAATAGAGGCGAAGTCAAGCCGCCTGCCGATTTCATCAGGAGGGCGGCGCGTTCGTCATCGGGTGGCCCTAATAAAATATTTTCACGAACTTCTTCTTGTTTCGGGGGGCTGCGGTGTTTCTATAAGTAAAGAATGTCGACTCTCGGGGATGGGGGGCATGACAAGAATTCCTTTCCCAAAGGGCGTTGACAACGTTTATCTGGGACGGTAACCATTAAGTTGGAGAATACTGAAATGGCGATGACAGTACGCTACACCACCTTCGACGGCGAGATCGTTTCAGAAAACAGAAACGGCGTGATGCGCGACTACGTTCCTGATCCGCTGGGCTCAACGGTCGCTCTGCTCGACAACACTCAGTCTCAGACCGACACTTTCACATACTGGCCTTACGGGGAGATGAGATTGCGGTCCGGCTCTACGCTTACGTCTTTACAGTTTATCGGTACTTTAGGCTACTATCGGGACAACTTGAACAATACATATGTGCGTGCTAGGGTTCTGGATACGATAGACGGAAGGTGGCTAACCACGGATCCTTTAAGTATGGAGGGTAATGATAGTAACGTATATCGTTACGCCGTAAATAGTCCGACAACGCAAATAGATCCTTCCGGACAAAGTGTTACCCTGGGTGCCGGTGACGCAGGAGGGCCAGTGTACGCCCCACCACCAGAAAGAATAGTAGTTATTACTAAAGAGCAGATAATCTGCGGTGTGGTAGTAGTCACAATAGTCATAATTATTATTACAGCCAGGCAAAGGCAGAGACAAAGGAGGCGAAAACGTGACTGCACCAGTTCATGGCAAGTTTGCGCAGCCGACTGCGACCGTGGGTTGGCATACCAACGATGCATACGGACATATCCAGGCAGACAGGACTGCGGTTCAATCGCCAATCAATGGGAGATTTGTTGCCTCGGATGGTGCAAAAATGAAAACATCAAATGTGCTAGGGCTAACGGAAGTGGTGAAACTCCGTATCCGAGACAGAGTCCGTTCGACTGTTGGCCGTTCGGCACAAAGTATAAACCGAGGTTTCCGCCTAAATATCTGCCCTGAAAAAAGTTAATATAGCTTAATCATAGTGCTGGGCGAAGTGTTAATGGTTCACCCGGCAAATCATTTCTAGATTTGCTCTATCTTGGGAACGGCTGCCAAGCATGGCTTTCGCCTGAGGTGATGTCTGCGTTGCTGACATCAGCGAAATGGATGTCGGTGCAAGTTCCAATAGAATGTCGCCTTCCGACTGCCGCGACCACTTCGTCCCAAGTCTCTAGCCGGCGGCCTTTCAAAGGCAGCAATCGCAGCGCTTTTCACAACGGCTCGAGCATGTTCAGATAAGCGGCATAATTGGGATTAACACAAACTCCCAGCGCGGATGTGCCAACAAAAACATAAGCACATCCGTGGCGCGATGGACATTGAGATTGTCCAGAATCGCAAGAGCGCAAGAATCGGACTGGCAATAGACCTACTCGGCAATGTCATCTGGTTAGTCTAAACATAAAACGAAAGGAAAGAAAAAAAATTGTCTGAATCCAATATAGAACGCATACTAAAATCACCTGAAATGCAAGATGTGCGTAAAGCTGGGTTCGACGCAGAAGAGGCAGAATTGATAAGGCTTCTTCAATTGTCAGAATCCGCCCTTGAACAAGAATCAATTCTTGCGTTACTTGAGACCCTGTTCTTCCTCTATGTAACCCACGACCATCGTGATGATGCAATCAGCATCGCATCAAGGATCCTTATGCTAGAAGATGTTCCTCCTCAGCTTTTACGGATGGTGGCCCAAACATTATTTTTGCATTGTGATGAAAACAATCTAGCCTTAAAGCTTATAGAACGACAGATATCTGAGATCCCTACCATTTTCAATCAATTATTTGAAATCAACGAACTGTTAAGATGTAAGCGTCTGCAGTTAGCAATTATCGCAAGATCTGATCCTCATTCCGAACGAGCAAGCGTTCTGGTAGACGAAATAGCGCTATGTCTTCAATCATTCATAGTTTATGATGATTTTTTTGTAGATTCCTTGCAAGTAATGGTTTCTTTAGGGCATCTCCGCAAAAATCATTCCATCATTCTGGAAGTTATATGGTCAGACTTAATGCGCATAAAGGAGTTCGATGGACACACCTATCAATCTCAGCTTGACATGGTAAATACTCTGGCAAAACAACTAAACGAAAAGAAAAGAAAGAGTTAATTCAATCAGAAATAACGCGGATTTTGTTCGCGTTTAGTTACTAACCCTAACGACCACAAAAGGATTTTACATGATGTTAGCTCTGAAAAATATAATCGCAACGCGGAGATTTACACGGCATATACGTGCAACATCGCCAGATATGCAAAGCAAAGTGGAGGTTAGAATTGGCAAGCCCATGCGGGATGATGCAGAAACGGCTCACCGCTGGTATTGTAGATACCAGATAATCGGGATCGGAAACGATACTGTGAGAAGTGCGTATGGTGCCGACTCAGTCCAGGCACTGTATCTGGCGCTTGTCGCGATCGGAATTCATCTGTCAAATTCGTTAAACGTTGGCGATCTATATTCTGAGACGGATGAGACAGAACCGAACTTTGGTTTTCCCACGCACATTGGGATTCCATCCAAGTCAGACACAGAAGGTTGAGTGTATTCTCTCGCAGAAGCCGTTGACAGAGGTGCGCTCGGCGGTATTTGCACTCTCGTGAAAGGACAAACAACCTCTTTTCGAGAGAGCGCAAATCTGGATATCATTTCAATAATTCGGGGTGGACTGCGGCGAAAATGGGCGTCAACTTCTACCAGTATCTCAAAGACCACTTGAGTGAGACCAGAGAGATTCCCTCCTTGGTCGCTCTCAACCGAGAGTGCGCAAAACAATTCGATCTCGGCGCGTCCTGAAAAGCGGCCTGCGACTTATTGGCCTGATACAAGGTAAGTATCGCTTCGACCGGACGTCCGAACTCCTAGCGGATCGGCAGCGAAGTTGCTTCTTGCCTCGCCGATTTGCATCGCGTACTTTCGGAACGCCTTGCATCGCTCTTGTCTGCTTCTCTTCTGCCCAGGGTGACGGTAGGGGACAGCCTTTCGACAACAAAATTCTCACCTGCTTCCTCGCTTTACGGGCGGAGGTAACATTTCGTCCTCTACTCATTGTGCCCGTGCGTCCTGCCACTTACCGATGTCGGTCTTGACTCATCGTGCAGGTTCTCGCCTGCAATGACTTCTCTACTGGCTGGCTCCGCCGGTTCTCTTCTGACCGCATCGCTCTAAAAACCTAATCCCTCGGGCATCGCTCGTTACTTGCATAGAACATTTGTTTGCCGCGATTGCGCCGTTGCAAGGCGCTTCTCTTGGAGGAGAAGTATGGAAACACCTGTTGAGAAACCGGAAGTTGCCGGGACGCCACAGTATATGCCGAGCGGTCCCGAATGCCATCAGATTCTGGCGGTCGCGCGGACCTGCGCCTGCCGAACCGGGATGCAGCGTGAAGACTGCGAAGATCTCGCCATGAACTTCCTGGCTCACCTTCTCTCGTATTTAGAACGCCACCCCGAAACCGATCCCTCCCTCGTTCTCTCGCCTGCCTGGTTGGCGCTCTCCGCCTCCAACTGGACCAAAAACGCTCTCCGCACCCAGCGAAGACGCCAACACTGTGAAACTGCCTGGCCCTCGGGCTGTGCGGAAGAAGAGGACGAGGCGAACCCCGCTGTGGAACTTCCGTCGAACGCGCCCTCTCCTTTCCAAGAGACGGTGCGCGAAGAGTTCCTCCGCCGTCTCCAGTGCGCCATAAGCGACGCCCGCCTGACGCGGTCTCAACGTGCTCTTCTGGAGCCTCTTTTGGCTGGCGAACGCGCCGTCGATATCGCCCGCCGCACCGGTCGCTCCGCCGACACAGTTCGGCATGGCCTCAAAACGCTTCGGGGACGTCTGCGCGCCTCCCTCAATCTGCACGGCCTGGGAGACGCCGACGTCGCCGAGTTTCTTTCTCACTGCTGAAGATCCCCCTCTACACGCGAAGAAGCGAGGAACCGTATGAATACAGAAACTGCCTTGCGCTGGGAGCAGATGTACAACGACACACCCCTGCGCGAGACTCCTTCTCACTTCCGGGGTCTCTGCCAGGCTCCTTTCCTGCAACACTATCTCGACACCATTCTGCGGGTCTGCCCGCCCGGCAGTCGCACCCTGGAGACCGGCGTCGGCACCGGGGATGGCGCCATCTGGCTCTCGCAGCGCGGCGTCGCGGCGGAAGGGCTGGACTATGCGCCTCGCATCGTCGAGCGTGCGAAACAGGTCAACAATATCCTCGGCGGCAGCGCCTCTTTCCGCTGTGGCGATCTGTTCTCCCTCTATGCCGATAGCCAAGCCTCCTCTCCTTCCGCACTCGCTTCGCCTCCTTATCGTGTCATCCATCATCAGGGCGTGCTGGAGCATTTTACCGTCCCGCAGATCCAGGCAGCGCTCGCGCAGCAGGTCGCTCTGGCGGAGTGGGTGATCTTCAGTGTGCCCTCGGTCTCCTATCCGTTCGAGCCGGAATTTGGCGATGAAAGGATGCTGCCCCTCGAAGTGTGGCAAGGCATTCTCTCCCCGTTCCATATCGCCGAGTTGCGCTACTATGGCGATCCGCGCTTCGGAGGGAAGGAACATCTCCTGGGCGTGCTGCGTGGACAGCAGGCAGACGATGCCCTGCTCGCCCGCATGACCGTGCCCGCCGAGCCCTATCCACCCGGCATCTCCGTGATCGTCCATACCCGCAACGAAGAGGCGAACCTGGCCGACTGCCTGGCTTCGGTGGAAGGCTGCGCCGACGAGATCATCGTGCTGGACATGGAAAGCAACGATGCGACCCTGACCATCGCCCGACGCTTCACCTCTCATATACTCCAGCATCCTCATATCCAGAACTTCGACCGGGCCAGGAATGTGTCTGCGATGGCCGCTTCCTATCGCTGGCTGATCTATCTGGATGCCGACGAAAGGCTGCCAAAGGGGATGGGGGCGTTTCTGCGCCACCTGCTGCTCACGCAGAACCCCACCTTCGCCGCGCTGCAACTGCCCTTCAAACACCATTTCGCCGGACGCTGGCTGCGCTGCCTCTCTCCCGGCTACAAGGCTCCGAGCGTCTTCAAGAACGGCTGTTTTACGTATCATGCCCGCACCCACGCCGGAGCCCAGGTCAACGGCACGATCGCGCAGTTGCCCTTCGACGATCCTGACAACGCTTTGCCTCACTACGCCTTCCCCGACATAGGGCAGTATCTTGCGAAACTGGATCGCTACACCGCCGCCGAAGCCGCGAACATGCGCACCGAACGCCTGCCCTCGCCCGACCTGTCCGCTCTCTACCATGCCGCCGACGCCTTTGTCCTGCCTTCTCGGGGGGAGGGTTGGGGGCGTCCGCTCATGGAGGCGATGGCCTGTGGATTGCCGACCCTCGGCACGCACTGGAGCGGCAACACCGCCTTCATGACCGCCGACAACAGCCTGCTCATCGATTGTGAACTGGTCGATGTGCCGGAGGCGGGGTGGAGGGAAGTTCCGGCTTACAAAGGCCACCGGTGGGCCGAACCTGACCTGATCTCCCTTATCGCCCATTTGCGCTATGTTGCGGAGCGCCCGGAGGAGGCTCGTGAAATCGGCTTGAGGGCGCAGGAGCATGTCACCACGCATTTCAGCCGCGCTGTCGTCGGTAAACAGATCACCGCAGAGATCGTCCGTCTGCGTACGACGCGTGCAGTCGTGCCTGCCTCCCAAAGGCTTGCCCTGTCGATCCGTTGGGAGGGACCGTTCCTCGCTCGGCACAGTCTGGCGTTAGTGAACCGGCAGATGTGCGGAGGCTTGCTGGCGGAGGGAAGTGTGGAGGTTTCTCTGGTTCCCGTGGATCGATCGGAGATGGACAGGGAGGAAGAACCGGGACTGGCGGCGCTGGCGGAACGCTCCTTCGTGCCATTGCAGGGGCAGGCCGCTGTCGTCCATGTGCGCCATCAGTTCCCGCCGCGTTTCGAGGCTCCCGAGGAGGGAAATCTGGTCCTGATACAGCCCTGGGAGTATGGCTTCCTGCCGAAAGAGTGGATCGCGCCCATCCTCGCCAATGTCGCAGAGGTCTGGTGCTACAGCGCGTATGTGCGCGATGTCTATCGGGCGAGCGGCATTCCAGAGGAGCGGCTTCAGATCGTGCCGCTCGGCGTGGATACCGAGATCTTCCATCCCGACACCCCGCCTTATGTCTTCACCACAGAGCCGGGAGTGCAGTGGCGCAAGCGGAGCGGCAGGCGTCCCTTCACCCTCCTTTTCGTGGGCGGCACGCTCCATCGCAAGGGCATCGACATCCTGCTCGACGCCTATCTGCGCGCCTTCTCCGCCTACGACGAGGTCTGTCTGGTCATCAAGGATACCGGCACGCAGACGGTCTATCGGGGCCAGAACCAGCGCGAGCAGATCCTGGCGTTGACCCAGGACCCCAATCGTCCCACGATCGTCTACATCGAGGAAGAGCTTTCTCCTCACCGACTGGCCGGGCTCTACACCGCCTGCGACTGCCTGGTGCAGCCCTATCGAGGGGAAGGGTTCTGCCTGCCTGCCCTGGAAGCGATGGCCTGCGGCGTTCCCGTGATCGTTCCCGAGGGCGGTCCTACCGATGATTTTGTCGAGGAGACTGTGGGCTGGCGATTGCGGGCGGAACGTCGCCCGATGCCTGAGAACCAAATCGGGCCGTGGGAGTGCGTGGAGACGCCCTGGATGTGGGAGGTCTCTCCCGACACCTTGCCCTGGCGTTCCGGGGAAGCGATCCGACAGGCGGTCGAAACCGCGCCTCCGGAGGTCATCGCATTCGTCATTCCCGTGCAGTTCGTGGAGAACGGCGCGACGCATGGCGCGACCCGTGTGGATCAGAAGAAGCGGGCGCGGGAGTGGTGGTTCAAAGCGGTGGAAGATGCGCCTCATTTCCTGCCGAGCGCCCTGGCGCTCTTCGATTCCGCTCTGGAAGTCGGAGACCTGGCGACAGCGGAGAAGATGCGTCAGACTGTGCAGTCCGCCGATCCCGAAGGTACGGAGGGTCCCTTGTTGGTAGCGCGGCTCGCAGCCGCTCGGGCTTGCGCGTGAGTTATTGCGTTGTTCGTTTGTAGGAGGCGATTAACGCATCATGAAGGCGCGAAGAGGGTTGGAGGAGGAGAAAAGCAGGAAGCGGGCGAATCATCGGGTGTACGATCTCATCTTTTTTTGGAGGATTCCCATGCATGGTATGCGCTCCCTTTCTGGTTCCCTCGCGCTTCTCTCTCTGCTGGCAGTAGGCAGTCAGGTCCATGCGGACGACAAAGCGATTCAAAAGGCCCTGATCGCCAACTACGCGAAGTTCGATCAGGCTTTCCTGAAGAACAACCTCACGGCATTTTTGGGCATGCTGACTCCGGACTATGCACACGTCGAGGCAAACGGACAAAGAATGGATCGGACAGCGATGATCGCCAGTTTTAAGAGCGAACGGGCAGCGATCCAGTCCCCCGTGGTACAGAGTAAATTGCAGAGTCTCTCCACCAAAGACAACCAGATCGTCGCCACGGTTCAGGAACATCTCTCCGGCATTATGGCCGATCCGCGCAGTAAAGAGCCGCACAAACTGGAGATCGATGCCACGAGCAAAGATACCTGGGTGAAACAGGGCAGCGTGTGGAAACTGAAACTCGACCAGGTCATCACGCAGACGATCCTGGTCGACGGCAAGCCGCTGGGAGGCACCACCGGTGGCAAGGCCCGCAAGGTCGGCAAATAGGCGGCGATCGCCTCCGTAAATTATCGGGGTGTGCGCGCGTGCGGATAGAGAAAACGCCGGAAGAGTTTGGTCAGTTGAGGCAGCACTCCATAGAGCATGATCGGCACAAAGAGGGAGGAGTGGATCAGCACCCGCAGCAAGACTGGCAGAGGCGCGATGATCGGATTCAAGGTGATCGCGAAGCAGACGCCGACGAGGTAGACGCCAAGCCAGGTGACCAACGCTACCCGATGGCGGTTGGGAAGACTGGGGGCCTCCTGGCCGGGCAGGGTGAACCACGCCTCCAAGCCCGTGGCGTGGGTGCGATGCAAAGGCGCGACCAGCAGATCTTCCATCAGAGCGAGGTAAGCATGTCGTTCGGGAGATTCTTCCCACGCTTGCAGAGTGCGCATACGGTCGAACTTAAAGACGACGCGGTACTCCGGATGTTTGGCATCGACCGGGCGAAAGACACTGGCGCCCATATAGCCCGGCGCATCCTGGGCGGCGTGCAGCAGTTCGCGCATAACGGCCTCGAACCGCGCTTCGCAGCCGGGGCGGACCTTACGCGAGATATAGACCGTGACCGGTAGTTCGCTCCCGGAAGAGAGAGCAAAACCCGTGGGAACCGGGGGAGTATCGACGAGAGTCATAGCCTGATGGGCCTCCTTGAACCGTGCGCGCTGCCGGTTGGGCAGGCTGCACACACAACTCGCAATCCCTGGCGGACGGTTGGTCGCTTCCGGTTGCAAGTCGTTCCGAACATTACCCCTTACGAACGCCCGACCAGCGCAGTTCCCAGGTCGCTTCCGTATTTCTGACGCACCCCTCGCTCCCGGCACGGTTTTACCTGCAATGTTCCATTCGCCCAACGCATTGCGGTCGATTGGTGCGTGGAGAGGTATGCCTGGCAATAGGTCTGGTGCAGGAGACGCAAGATGAACATTTTACACGACTCGTGGCTGTATGTGACCGGAGGCCGCGCTCGCAAAAACGAGTTTATCGACCTCGTCTGCCGCTATTCCGACACGCAACGACATTATCACAACCTTGAACACATCCGCGCGATGCTGCAAGGGCTCCACGCGACCGCCCTCTACGCCATCCCTGCCTTACACCGCGCCATCTGGTGGCACGATGCGATCTACGATTCGACTCGCTCCGACAACGAAGAGCGCAGCGCCGAACTCGCCTCACAAACCCTTGCCTCCTGGCACGAATCCCCAGGTGAAATCGCTCACGTTATCCGTCTGATCCTCACCACCCAACGCCATGAGGTTCCGAAAGACGACCCGCTCGCTCAAACTCTCGTCGATCTCGACCTCGAGATCCTTGCCTCCCAACCGGAGAAGTACGACCTCTATGCAGTGAACGTGCGCTCAGAATACAGTTGGGTCTCCGACGCCGATTATGCGCGTGGTCGCGCCGATTTTCTCAAACGCATGCTCGCCCGCGAACACCTTTTCATCCATTCTACATTGGAGGAAATGGCGCGGGCAAACATGACCCGTGAACTCGCCCGCTGGCAACGCTGAACCCTACACCTGCCGACCTGCGAGGGGCAGCCCGCGCATGATTGCGGTGCATAATAAATTACATGATAGTGGTCCTGAAAGGAAAGCGTTATGTTCGGATCGGATCGTGATTCGTTCCTGCAATCGGAGGAGCCGCCGACGCCCGCGAGCGTCGGGGAGAATGTCATCATCAGCCCTGATACGCGGCGGGAGAATCGGATTCCCCCGCGTCAATCGCGCACACGCAAATGGCCGGTGCTGGATGCGAGCGGTCCGCCTGTGATAGACCTGGCGCACTGGCAACTGGAGATCAACGGACTGGTGGAACACCCGCTCTATTGGACGTGGGAAGAGTTCCAGAGATTACCTCGCACGAAAGTCTTCGCGGATATGCACTGCGTGACGCGCTGGTCGCGCCTCGGCAACGTCTGGGAAGGCGTGTCGACCGCAGAGGTTCTGCGCCAGGTGGGAGTGCTGCCGAATGCGCGTGTCGCGATGGCCTACGGCTACGACCGGGGCTGGTCCACCAATATCCCGCTCGACGAGTTCCTGCTGGAAGACTGCCTCTTCGCCGACACTCACGACGGCCAGCCGATCAATACCGACCACGGTGGACCCTTGCGCCTCATCATTCCTCGGCTCTACGCCTGGAAGAGCGCGAAATGGGTGCGCGGCATCGAACTCGTCGAGCAGGACCGTCCCGGCTTCTGGGAACGCGGCGGCTACCACATGCACGGCGATCCCTGGCAGGAAGAGCGTTTCCGAGAGAACTGGTGACTCCCAAGAATGCCCGGAACTACCGTAGGTCCGGGCGCGTCTGACTTGTAGTATCGAAGGAGAAACAACTATGGAAGACAAAACTACAAAACCGGATTTCACGCCTGTAGAGCCTATACAGACGATGAAGGTGAACCGTTCCAACCATGCGCACCGCGACGGTGAAAATTCGGTGGCAACTCCGCCCGCAACGTCAGAGGTTCAGCAGATCCCGCTGATCGACGTTGAGGAAAGCGAAGAGCCTACCGAAAAAGAGTTGCATGCTCACGATCATGGCAGTCAGACTCTGGAGCAGAGCCATCGCGCCGAGCAGCAGTTGAAAAACCAACAGCATGCGCAGAACGACCGGGAACTCTTCCCGAAAGGTTTGGCGTCCGAACACGGCAAAGGCCGAGGATAAGTCCTCGGCCAAAACATATGGACACGCCGGGCTAAAGCCCTCCGCTAGGGGCCTTCGGCCAAATCCTCCGCGCGGAAGCAGAGGATTTGGGGTGTGCGGTAGCGGCTTCCTCCTTAGCCCGCTGAAGCGGGCACACTTCTTCGCCGAAAGCAGAATGAGTTAGAGATTGATCTCGCTTCGTCCGGAGGACGGCCCGGCAAAGCCGCGTAGCGAGGGACGATATCCCTTGATGACCCCAAGGCGCGTTCCTATTGCTTCCATGTAATCCCCGCAACCACTCTAAGATGCACTAATGTTTCGGAAGAGGTACTACATAGAACCCCTTGTTGTATTCAAAGCTGAGACTGTTTCCGTCCGGCAGCCATTGTAAGTTCAGAGGTTCTCGATCCAGGATCGCGATGTCCTTGACTTCTATCTGGCCGACCTCATTCACCTCGGTAGAGTCCACCTTTCCCTCCCAGATCGAGAGCATGTTGCGTCCTTCCTCCTTTGCAGGCTGTTTCGATGTCCACATTTTCCGGATAAGGGAGAGGGTCGAGGGCTGTTTGTAGGAGATCACCCAGGCCAACCTCTTTCCCCCCGGTGCCAGGACGAGTTTCCTGACATTGGCCGGAGAAAACAAAGGGAGGGTATGCGTTGCAGCAGGTTGCAAATCCGCAATATGCTTGAACTCCAGGAGCGCATCGAATTTGTCTGTGAGAGGGAGAGGATTGGAGCGAGCGTCGGGAAGGGAGGCAAGTATCTGAATAGCATTGGGCTGCCATATCCAGGTTGGATCAAACTCGCCCAAAGTATAGGAAAACATGCTATGGACAGCGCTGCCTACGCCCCCGGTGGGAGCAATGTTCACCGTTTGCACCACAGAGGGCGTCGTCACATCGCCGATTACTAGAGATCGAGAGGTCCGGTTATAGGACTCTTTAGAATTCCAGACGAACCAGTGGCGACTGTCGGCAGCCCAGGCGGGCACGGGCACCCTGCCAAGAGACGGCTGAAAAAGAAACTGCGATCCGTCGATCTGCGCCAAACAACTGCCTATCCGCCCGGAGGAAGGATTCACGCCTTCCCAGGCCAGCCATTTGCCATTGGGAGAGACCGTGCTCCAGTTCGGATTACCATGCGTGATGTTGAACCACTGCGTCAATGCGGGAAGAGGAACCTCCTTCCTATCAGAAAGGTGGTGGCGAACCAGCCTATAGGCGTCGGAAGGAGTGGCTTGGAAGAGCAGGAGATCCTCATTGGAGATCCAGGCACAGGAGGAGCGCGCATTCGCTACCTCGTCAAGCGTCGCCACTAGAACCGCGTGCTCCATCAATCGAGGGGGCGAAAGACGGGCCACCGCCCACCACCCCATGCCGACGCAGGCGAGCACGATCCCAGCGCCCAGGAGCCTTGATTTCGAAAATTTCATCTTCATAAGAGGACTCCGGAATCTGTAAGATGCTGGTTTGCTCACTGCATGCACAGGGGCAACAAGAGTGATGTGCTACTTCACTTTCACCTGGATAAGATTATTCTGATTGGACAGAAGATCAGCCTCGATCGTGATGGGTCCTTTCGCGGAAGCAACGATAATCTTATAGCGGCCCGCAAAGCCACGAAACTTTAACGTGCCCGTGCTATCCGTCTTGCCAGAGGTCTGCGGGGTCCACCACTTCTCGTGAATCAGGTGGAGAAGGCGATTGTAGGCGGGTTTGGGAGTGAGATCGGCGCGGAGGAGGCCGCCTGGGTTGCGGTCCCAGTCGCCATCGACGAAGTTCCACCACGCGATGCCCTGTACCGAGGGGTGCGAGAACATGACGGTATAGAGATTTTCGACATAGTCGGCCTGGCGCTTTTCTCCTTCGGGAGTAGAGGGCCAGGTTTTGCTGTGATCGGCTTTGGGATCGTCGGAAGGAACGGTGATCTCGGAGAAATGCAGACTCTTGCCGAGCGGACGGAACGTCTCAGCAGTCTCCCAGACCTTCGTCAGGGGCCACTCCGCTCCTCCGCCCATGTGCGCCTCCAACCCCAACACATCGAGCGGCGCTTTCGCCTTCTCCACGCCCTGAATCAGATTCGTATAGTCGGCATCGAGTTTCCAATCATTGTAGAGCAGGGTGGCATGGGGATTGGCGGCCCGCGCCCAGGTGAGCGCGTCGGCTGTCAACTGCGCGGGGCCAGCCTGCCTCGCCCATGCCCCCAGGCCGTTCTGAACCCCCGCCGCTGTCGTCGCATCGCCGACGACGTCCCACACCTCGATCTTGTCCCGAAAGCGCGTGACGAGATCCGTGATCCGTTTGTGCGTGATGTCGCGCACCTGATCCGGATCTTTCGGCGCCCAGGCGGGAGCGGCCCCTGCCAGGATCAGCGGATGCCCCTTCACCCGGATGTTCATTTCGTTCAGGCGTTTGACACGCGCTGTCAGCTTCTCCAGATCACGGCGATCCGGTTCTGGGTCCGTGTCCTGCCAGTAGGTCAGCACCGTTGCGAAATTAAAGAGATCGCCGAACCGCTTCTGATAGGCCGCTTCCTGCACCGGATCTTTATGATTGAGCAGCGAAAGCGCCGCGCACCCGAACAGAAACGCATGCTGCGTCTGTACCCACTCCACTTTCACATCGCGCATCGGTTTGCCGTTCGGCCCCACGACCACGACCTTCACATCCACCTTCCGAAGCTGCTCGATCCGCCCCTCCGCCCCCTTCAGCAGGAAATCCGGAGGGGCAGCAGAGCAGGAAGGTACGAAGAAAATACAAATGCAAAACAGGAAGGCAGGAAGAAAGGAAGCCAGGAATAGAGGAGGAAAAGAAAAAAGAAATTGGGCGATGTCTTCGTTGCGACTTTTGCCTCTGGAATCACAAGGAAGTGTCCGTTTTTGCGTCCATCGTACACTTTCCCTGCCTATCGTCTGCACTTCTCTCTGCATTTCTTCCTGTATTCCTTTCTTCCTGCCTTGCTGTTCTGAATTTGCATTTCTTGCTTTCATGTTAGAATTTAAGGCTGTCCACGTTCCCTTTGTTGATTTCGAGTCGGAGGGGCAGGGTGACGACGCCGTCCTTGACGCTAACCGTGCCATCCGCCAGCTTGTCGCCGTCTTTCGGAGGAGTGCCGTCCAGCGCGTGCTTCACCAGTTTCGCGGTCTCGTAGGTCAGTTTTTGCGGATCCCAGAGATAGAGACCGGTGACAGAACCGTCTTTCAGGTACTTCGCGGTTTCGCTCGGCAGACCCAGTCCCCAGACCGAGACCTTCCCGATCAGGTGCAGTTTCGTAAGCGCCTCGCCCGCCGCCGCAGGGCTCGGGGAGTTGACACAGGCGATGCCGACCGCGTCGGGATTGGCTTGCAGCGCCTGTACCGCCATCGTCGTCGCTTTGGTCTTGTCGTCGTCATTGTAGATATAGGGCTGCGCTAGTTTGACGCCGGGCAGCTTTTTGGCCGCCTCTTCGATGCCCTGGATATGCAGGTTCAGGTTGGCAGCCGTACGGCCCCCGCTGAAGACCAGGATCTTGCCTTTGTCTCCTGCGCTCTTCGCCGCCGCACCCAGAATGTCCGCGCCGATCTGCACATCGTCAGCCGCACGTATGTAGTAAGTGCGCGCGCTCTTGGGCGCGTCGGCGTCCCAGGTGAAGACCTTGATTCCGGCGTCGGTCGCCTTCTTGATAGAGGGGATGATCGCATCGGCGTCGTTGGGAGAGACCACGATCGCATCTGCCTTGCTGATGATCGCCTGCTCGATGATCGAGTTCTGTGCGGCGGCGGTCGCCTCGGTGGGAGCCTGGTAGGTGACCTCGACGTTCAGGGCGGGATCGTCGTTGGCCTGCTGCGCGCCCGCCTTACAGGCTTCGCTGTAGGCGATGCCGCCGACTTTGAAGACGAAGACGATCTTTTTCTTCGCGCCAGAGGAGGGCTGCGAGGGGGGAGCGTCGGAAGAGACCGTTTTGGATCCGTTCCCGCCCCGACTGCCGGAGCCCGAGTCCTCTTTCGTGCATCCGGCCAGAGCCAGGACTGCCAGTCCCATCAGGAACAGCCGTGTTCCCTGTCGGGCGGTATTCTGTCGTAGTAAGCGCATGGTAACTCCTATTCTTCGTCGATTCGGTTAGTAGGTGATTTTGCCTGAGCGCCTATTTCGAGGCGGGCGTGGTCGGCGTCTGCGGCAGTGCGCTGGTTCGCAGGAAGAGCGCAAAGTAGTCGTGTTTCTGCATCACCTCGTCGTGGGGCAGATCCAGCGTATGAATGAACAGCGGCTCCCGCTCGGTCAGCAAGGCAGGGGTCAGATCGGGTTCCAGGACCGAACGGTAGGCGGTATGGCGCTTCTGCAGCATGGTGGTCAGCATAAAGTTCTCCGGCGCGAGGTGGCGCGTGAAGATGCTGACCAGACGATGCTGTTTTTCCGCTGCCCAGTCGGTGAACGCTTCTAACTCGCCATACGAGGAGTCGAACAGCAGCACATCGGTGATATGGGAGCGCAGGGCCGTTTGGCGCAGAATGGCCCCTGTTACTAGATAACCGCCGCTGTGGGTGCTGAGCGCGATACTGCCGATCCGCGTGGTATGGATCTTCCCTGCTTCGACCAGAAACTGCGTGATCTCCCGCAGCAACGCCTCGAAAGCGCCTGGTTCCGCAGCGAGTTTGCCGCCGCTGGAGTCTTGCGCGTCTTTTGGACCCTGGGGAACCAGCAGGATCGCATTGCGGCCGCTCGCCGCCATCTGTCGCCGCAGTTCGTAGTGGTCGAGCACGGTAGCGACATGATTCGACCAGCCATGAAAATGGACGACATAATCGACCTTCGCACCGGGCTTATAGCCTGTCGGAATGAAGATCCCGATCGTGCTGTCGCTATAGTGTGTCGCCGCATCGTAAAACTTGCCGTCGTAGGTGTAGCCCTTCTCGCGGCTGGTGTGCGGAAAAGGCGCGTTCTGGAAAGAGTGGAGCAGCGTCTCTCCTTCCGCCGAGGCGACCCAGGCAACGCCCTCCGGCTTTCCGTCCGCAGCCGCATCCGACATCAGCAGGACTCCTCCCCAGAGCGCCAGAAACAGCGTAAAGAGAACTTTCAACGGGTCTGTTACTCCTCCAGCCCTTCCAGCATGGCGACCGCCTCCGCGACGGACTCCTGAAACGCCTGGATGGCTGTCGTGACCTCCGCCTCGGTGACGATGAGCGGCGGCTCGAAACGAATGACCTTCGGATTGTTCAAGGTATACGCCGCCAGGATACCGCGTCGCGCCATGCCATTGATGGTCAGTTCCGCCACATCTTTGACCGCGAACTCCACGCCGATCATCAGGCCGCGCCCTCGCACAGCGAGCAGAGCGTTGGGCAGCGCTTCCATCACCTGGCGCAGGCCGGCGATCAACTGTTCGCCGCGCACCAGCGCCTTTTCGCAAAGCTTCTCATCCTGGGTCACTTCGAGTGCGGCCAGTCCAGCGGCGCAGGCGAGCGGGTTGCCGCCGAAGGTGCTGGTGTGCAGCAGCGGGTTGGCTCCGAAGACACGCTCCCAGACCGCCGCCGTCGCCATGCACGCGCCAATGGGCATCACGCCTCCGCCGAGCGCTTTGGCGAGCGTCAGGATGTCCGGGGAGATTCCTGCCTGCTCGACGGCGAACATCGTGCCGGTGCGGCCCAGACCGGTCTGCACCTCGTCCACGATGAGCAGAATGCCATGCTCGTCGCAGATCTGCCGCAAGCCCTGGAGATAGCCGGGGGCGGCGGGATGGATGCCGCCTTCGCCCTGGATCGGCTCGATGATGATCGCCGCCGTGTGCTCCGTCACCGCTCTGCGAGCGGATTCCAGATCGTTGAACGGGACAAAGGTCGTTCCGGGCACCATCGGCTCGAACGGCTGGCGGTACTTCTCCCGGCCCGTCACGGCGAGCGCGCCCATCGTCTTCCCGTGGTAAGAACCCTCGGTGCTGATGAAGTCGGTTTTGCCGGTCGCTTTGCGTGCAAACTTCAGGGCTGCCTCGACCGCGTCGGTGCCGCCGTTGCAGAAGAAGGTGTAACGGACGCCGGGCGGCGCGATATGCGCCAACTCCTCCGCCAGGCGGGCCTGTGGCTCACTGAAGAAGGTGCGGGTCGAGAGCGGGATGCGATCCAGTTGCGCATGCACCGCCGCGACCACACGCGGATGCCGATGCCCGACTGAGAACACGCCGTAGCCACCGACGAAATCCAAATATTTCTGCCCGGAGACCGTCGTGAGCACACATCCCTGCGCTTCTGCTTCGACATCGCCGAACCCACCGAACTGCATCAACTTGGCCAGGCCAGGGTTGACATAGTCTCGGTAGCGCTCGATCACACCGTCGATATGCGCCTCGATCTCGGGCGACATTTCCCCGGCATCTTCACCGGGCATTTCCATGACACTCATAACGTTCCTCTTTTACTAAACCCCACCCCGGCCCTCTCCTTCCCAAGGGAGGGAGTTGGTCCGTTACTCCTCCCCTTCCCAAGGGGAGGGAGCAGGCATCAAGTTCCTTGTTGCGAAGGAGGAACCTGCATTGAGCCCCTCCTTAAGAAGGAGAGGTTGGGGAGGTTATATGGGTTGTACGACGCCGAGGATCACGCGCGCGGCGGGGCTGAGTTGATCCCAGGTCGTAGGGCGCAGAAATTTCTGCTGGTTAAGTTGCTGCGGCTGGTGACGGCGGCAGAAGTAGCCGTGCATCACACGGCGCGGCCCCTGGGTGCGGTTGATAGTGCCGCCGTGCCAGGTGTGGCTGTTGACGACCACGACATCGCCCGCTTTGCCGAGGAGCACCTTCTCGTTCGGGTGCGGGGCGGTGGGATCGGCCATCTCGTCGGTCGGGACTTTGCCGCCACTGTGCGTGCCCGGCACCAGGCGGGTCGCGCCGTTTTCGGGCGTAAAGTCGTCGAGCAGCCAGAGCGAGTTGCAGACCTGATAGTCGCCGGGAGTCTCCAGACGGCCCCAGTCGGCATGCAGGCCCTGGAGGCCCTGACCGGGCAGCGCGTTGCGGCTATTGAGCGATGAGAGCTGGAAGTCGGAGCGCAGCACATGCGCGATGGCCGCCAGCACCGTCGGCTGGGTCAGCACGATCTGAAACAGAGGATCTTTGTTGATCAGATCGGAGAGGCGATCCGTGCCTCTCTCCTGGTGTACTTCGGTTCCGGCCTTGTCCCCCTCTTCGGCCAGCAGTTTTCCTTGCCTGGTGCGCAGCGCCTCTACCTCTTCTGCGGAAAGAATGCCGGGCAGAGGCAGATAGCCGTCGCAGTCGAGCTGTGCTTTCTGTTGCGGCGTCAGGGTGTCGTCGCGGACGCCAAGGGCATAGAGAGCTTCCTGAACGGTCATTTTTTCTCCAGGGCGTGGCCCAGCCAGTCTGCCAGACCCGCATCGGTCGTGGGATGGGTGTCAGTATGCAGGGCTGGAACCGCGCCCAGACTGGCGTAGACATCCTGGATCCAGGTTGCTGCCGCAAACTTGTCGCCGGTATTGTGCAGCAGCAGCGGGTGGGGCGCGGCGAGCACGGCAGTGGTATGGAAATCGCCCAGCCGGCGCAGACCGGGCGCATAGAGATCCTCGGTCAGCAGAGCATCGTCGGTGGTCAGATCGGTGCGGTCGCAGTCTGCGGCCACGGCATCGGCGGCAGGCGCGGCGAGCAGCGCCCAGAGCCCTGCCTGCCCCTGGCCCGCGACTCCGACAGACGCGATACCGGCCCGTGTCCGCAGATACGCGATGGAGGTCAGAATATCCTGCACGCGCTCCTGCAAGTTGGTCCGATTGTAGGTATCGAAAAACTCCCCGAACGGTCGCTGGCGTGCTGCCAGCGCCTCCGCCGAGGCGTGCTCTCCGGTGAGGAATGTGTCGAGAAGCAGGACCGTCTGTCCCTGCGCCAGCAGGCTCTTTACCAGCGGGCCGGGTGCGCCCGTCGCGGCGTCCAGAAAGGCAGCTTTGCCATTCGGATTCACCAGCACGACGGCATCCAGCTTCTGGCTCTTGCCCTTGGCACCGGAATCGCTCTCCTCCCTGCTCTTCGTAGCGGTGGTCGGCAGGAAAAGCAGAGCGGGGATGTTGTCGCCACGATCGGCACGCCCCAGATGGAGTGTAGACCGTGTAAAACCGGTTTCGGCCTGCGTGGTCGTCTCTTCGGCAATCAGATGAGAAACGTCGGGGGTTTCGACCGCGAGGGTGCGCTGCCAGGCGGGCAGGAAAGTCTTCTGAAACAGGGTCAGACTGCGGCGATCGTAGGGCTTGCGGCGCTGCACTTCGGTCTGGCCGAGCAGGATCAGGGAATCGGTCAGCATCTGCGGCGTTTTGGCGTCCGAAGGCAAGGGGGCGTTGTCCGGAAAGACGCGCAGATCGGCTGCAGTCTCCATTTTATAAGGCGGCTCTTTCAGTTTCGACGCATCGGTTTCGTGGATCAGGACCTTGCCGAAGAAGTCGTAGACGGCCTCGCGACTGGTCTGATTGATGTTGTGGTTGAACGGGAAAATGACATAGTCGAGATTACCGGGTTTGGCGTAGAGTTGGTAGACGCTCGCCACGCCGGGGCCTTCGACGGTCATCATGGTGCGCGTCCAGTCGCCGGTCGCGCCCACCATGATCTGCGGCTTGGGGGCGGCGCAGGCGGCGATCTCCATATTGGAGTAGTCCACGCGCAGGCCCGGAGCGTTCTCGCACAGGCAGCCGCCCTGCATCGAGTGTGAGACCATGACACAGGGGCCGACCGCGGCGAGGCGATCGTCGATTGCGCCAAGCAGCATCGTCTGCGTGCCACCGCCCGATTCGCCGGTGATCGCCAGTCGGCTCTTGTTCACATCGGAGAGGGAACTGAGGAAATCGAGGGCGCGAACGCAGTTCCAGGTCTGAAGTCCCATCTCCGAGACGCCCCAGAGCCAGTGCCGCCGATCGTTCGCCCAGACCCGATGCGTTACCTGCCGCGTGTCGTTATACCCCACCATGTCAAACGTGAAAGCGACGTAGCCCTGGCGGGCGAAGGTGATGGCGCGGGCAGGGATCGAGCCGTCCGGCCCATCCGCCATCCTTCCGACCTCCCAGTGCCCATGCGCGATGAGCACGCCCGGATGCGCCGCCGCAGAGGCGCTGAGCGGACGGTAGAGATTGCCCGCCAGATAGAAGCCAGGATAGGTCTGAAAATAGACCTTCTCGATACTATAGCCGTCGCGCACGACTTTACCGAATACGCGGGCACGGAGCGGCGTTTTGGGCGGTAGCGGCCAGAGTCCACACGAGACCAGAATCTGCTCTCGAATCGCCGTACGTCGGGCCTCCCACTCCGCCAGATTCGCGAGTTTGGGAAAGGCGCGCAGAGTATCCAGAGTGTGCGGCGCTCCGATGGCGCGCTGGTCGGTAGCAGGCAGTCGGGTGGGGGAGTGGGTGTCGGCGGATGCAGGCATAAACGGCGCTCCAGGCGCGACCATGGTCAGGGATGCAAGGGCAAGGGCCGAAATCAGACCGGCGCGGAGCATGGTTCGCAACCTCTCCTAGGAAATAGAGTACGTCTGCTCTATAGAGTAGTCAATTGCAGCCCAAATGTCAAGTCCTGGCCGCCTTCACGGCTCGCACTTTTGTTTGCGAAACGTGCATACGGCCCGATGCGTAATGCAGTATGATTATGTGAGCAAGAAGAGGAGCGAGAAAATGCAGGAACCAGGCAGTCCAAATCCGTATGGCGGATCCAATCCTCCGTCCGGTGGTTATAACCCTTATAACACGCCCCCCACGGCGAAGCAGCAAGTTTTTGGGGGCACCGTGACGCAGGATGAGCGCAGCATGGCGATGCTCGCGCACCTATTGCAGATATTCACCGGTTTTATAGGCCCGCTTGTCCTCTACCTGGTCAAGAGAGAACAGTCGAAATTCGTGGCGTTCCATGCGCTTCAGGCGCTGGTGTGGCAGGTAACCTATATGGCGTTTATGATGGTGGGAGGTGTGGCGACCTTTGCCATCACCATTCTGACCATGCATAACTCGCACGGCTTTCCCGTCTTTTTCCTCTTTTTCTGGCTCCTGGCGATGG
Source organism: Chthonomonadaceae bacterium (assembly GCA_043762265.1). Classification (GTDB taxonomy): domain Bacteria; phylum Armatimonadota; class Chthonomonadetes; order Chthonomonadales; family Chthonomonadaceae; genus JANXLO01. The sequence goes on from JAYUMV010000080.1 coordinate 20,966, forward strand.
CAGGTTGGTGCCTCAATCTGATCCTGGGAATCCTTTACACGATCAAAGCCAACAATGGAGAGTGGAGTTCCTACCCTGTTATCGGGCAGTGGGTCCGCCGCTTTCTGTAGATCCCTGTACAGCAGGAAGAGATGCGCGTTGCAGCGCAGGAGTGGATGCGCTTTCGCCCCGCGCGTCGGCGGTTATTCCCAGCCGACGCGCAGGGCGATTCCGTCGGGATCGTTGGGATAACGGAGCAGGACGGTGTCGCCCTCCGGCACGGCCTGCACATTGACGGGTCGGCCCCAATGATCGATTCCTCTGGCCCCGCTCAGATGCTTGCCACCGGCATGCAGACGGGCGGCACCGGGCGTGTTCAGTGGCCCGCGCACGAAAAAGGACGTGGTCGTGGAAGTCTCCACTTTGGCCTGTACGCGTCCGGAGACAAAGCCGATATGCGGGGGCTCGTCGTCCGAGCCGAGGTCGTAGAGCAGCGCCAGCGAGCGCGGTGGGATCGTGCGGTCGTCGGCGACGGGCAGATTGGGCGAGAGCAGGTCGATCGTGCGTCCCTCGACATCGTAGGCATCGCCGAAGGTGCGCACGATAATATACCTTCCACGATGCAGGGTCAGCGATCCTTGCTCGCGATACGCGCCGCCCGCTCTCCGCTGCGCATACTGCACCACCGCCCGCAGCAGTTCCGCGCTCCGCTCGCTCGCGGAGAAGAAGCCCGGCGCGACCCCTACATTGATCACCAACCCCTTGCCGACACTCTGCATCCAGACAGGCGTGCCGCCCGTGCGCAGCGTGTAGAGCGGGATCAAGCCCTCCAAACTGTTGGCTCCCGCCTTCGTGCCGCGCGCGCTGTTCGTCGCCTCTCCGGTCCGCGCCGCCGAGGGCGCGAGCGCGGGATAGAGGGTCGCGGCATAGGCAGCCCCAATACGCAGGCGCGGAACCGCCTGATCGAGCGATTTGATCCGCCCGGCGCTGAGCAGCGCGTGCCCGAACTCCGGCTTCACGCTCGCCGCCGACACCGCAAAGCCGTTGCCCATATCCACCGTGAGCGTGATAGGAGTGTTGGAGGGCAGACGGTCGAACTGATAGGTCCAGGAGGCGGTTCCATCCGCATACCGCGCCGCGCCGCTGACAGGAGCGCCTGTAATCGAAGTCCCGGTGACGGAACTGTTGTTGTCGAACGCGATAAACCGGCTCTCGATGTCGGAGCCCGCGACGAATGAGGCCGCTAACTGCCCTCCCACCCTCAATTCCGCCGAGGCTACCCAGGCTCCCCAGCCGTCTTGCGGAGTCTTATCGCTGAAGCGCACGGCCACACTGCCGGTCGCCTGCGCATAGGCGGTCAGGTCGATCGTATAAGCACGCCGGTTCTTGAGATCGTGCTCCTTGCCGTCGCCCTCCAGCACGGATTTGTAGACGGTGGTATCCTGCGTCTGAGGCATGATCTTCACGCCTGCCTTGCCGCCTACCGAAACGCCTAACTTCGCCCACAGATCGTCCTGTGGCGCGGCCATATTGGCCTGCCGCCACCAGGAGGTTTTCACCTCATTGAAGGCGTCGGAGCCACCGAAGAAGACCAGGCTGCCGCCGCGCCGCACCCAGTCCGCCAACGCTGCCTGCGTCCGCGCATCGGGCGGTTTCTGATAGTCGTACGAGAGCAGGAGCGTCTTGAAGGAGGCAAGGTAGCCGAGATCCGCCGCACGGTCCAAGGAGACCGCCTGCACCGGCACCCCACGTTGCAGCAGCGGCAGGGTCAGACCGAAAAAGCCGTCGAAGTCGCTGATATTGGGGGCGGCGCGCTGCCACTGCATCGAGTCGGAGCAGAAGACGCCGATGTTCGAATCGGTGGCGACGTTGCCGCCGCGCACAGGCTGGTTGTGCATGTCCTGGAGGGCGGCGATGGCGGTATTGATCTCGGTCGCATACTCCGCCGGAATATGGCCGTAGACCCGCGTGGGCCAGGGCATCACTTCGTACGAATCGACATCGGGGAAGAAGAGCGAGGCGACCAGGGTCTCTTCGTAGTGGCTCTTATAGTCGGACGCACTGCGATTCGGGTCGTCTTCGAGCGGGTCGGCGAGGAACCAGAGCCGCTTGCCGGTCCCGCGCAGCAACTGTGCCAGAGAGGAGTACTCTAAAAAGGCGGTCGAGAAGGTGCGGTCACTGCGAATGCCGGAGTAGCGTACGGGAGTGCGGGCCGTGCCGGTCCATACCTGACCGATCACCTCCTGCACCAGGGGCGAGCTCGTGATCCGATACTGCGGGCAGACGATTCCCCACTGCGCGTAGTTGATCGGGCTGTGCAGCGCGACCATGCGGTGGATATCAGGACGGTTCGCAAAAGGCTGCAACGCCGCCGTAATATGGTCTGCTTCGAGCGAGGCCATCAACTGACTCGCTTGCCAGCGGGCATCGACACTGGTTTCGGGGGCCAGCCAGGGCGAGCCGAACTTCTGCTGCCACTCCTTGCGGAACGCTTGCTCATAGCCCGCGCGGGCGAAATACTCCGGCTCTTCGGGGCAGACGCCGGTGCTGCCGTTCATTACGGCCTCGGCATAACGCTGCGCCTCGATGGCGTTGTGGGCCGTCGTCGGGTTGAGATAGGAGCCGCCATCAATGGTCAAGGGACTGTTGCTGGAGTCGCGTTGCACGTCGTCGGGATGCTGCGCCGCGTACTCTTTGCTCTCCCGGGAACCCCCCATGGTCCAGACCCCATACCCGCGCGATTTCCAGCCTGCGATGATGGCGGCATCCGAATTGTAGACCAGCACGGTGTCGGTCTGAAGGTCGAACGTAGGGTTCAGCGGATCGCCGCTCTGCGTGGTAGTGTAGGGACGACCGGGCGGGGGATAGACATACGGGCGCGACACGCCGGGCACGCCGGTTGTCATCCAATGAGCGATCTGATCGGGCAGACCGTTGCCATTACTGTCAGCCTGCTGCTCCACGAACCGCACCTGCTGCACCGAGAAAACTCCCAATTTCGCGCTGAGGACGATATTCACGCGTCCGCCCAGCGGCATACTCTCCGGCGCCTTAAACGTCACATCCACCGTGTTACCAACACCCTTGCCGACCGCTGCATTCCAAATCTTGCCGTCCGGCCCGTTCACGACCACCCCCGGCAAAGGTTCGTCCACCTTCTCGGGGAGGGTGAGATGCAGCAGGCAGGTCTCGCCCGGCGCGACCGGAAAACTATAGCCCCAAAACTGCCCAATATTGGCGTGGCGTGCCCCCTCCGAGACCGTCGATCCCTCATTCTTAGAGAGAAACGGCAGTTCGGTCGGCGTGCCCGGCGTAAAAGCCGTCGAATACGGCACCAGCGGCGGTGCAGCCCTCCCGACGCTTCCGCCACTCCCCAGCCATCCCGCCATCCCGATCCCCAGCAGTCCCCAATTGAACTTCACAGTCTATCCCCCCACAAAAAAGCAGCGCCGCCCATCACCAGAGGACGGCAATACATTCTACCCGAAACGCACAGGGTAGGCAGATCAGGAAAGAAAGAAGAGAATGCCAATGCAGAGCAGGAATACAGGAAGGAAGGAATACAGGAAAAAATCCAAAGAGAAATGCAAAAGGAGAAAACCAGAAGAAAAGAAGGTCACTCGGTTCTGTTCGAGTAGATCCTTCTGACCTCCAGGGTTGATTTTGAGAAGTTGAGCAGGAGACCGACTTCCTGCCCAACGGCTCTAAGGTACGACTTCACGGTGGCGATATGGGCTTCTTCGAGCGCCCGGACCGCCTTTAGCTCTACCACGAGGCAGTCTTCGACGTAGAGGTCAAGCCGATGCTTTCCGACCTCCACGCCGTCGTAAGAGATGTTCAATTCATATTGCTGCGCGAGGGAGATGCCACGCTTGACGAGTTCAATGACCAGGGATCTTTCGTAAATATACTCCAGAAACCCCGGTCCAAGACGCCGATGCACCTCAATTGCCGCCCCAATTACCTGTCCAGTCAACTCATCATCCATAATCTCCGGTCCTTTCCTCGCCTTCTGGATTTTTTCTCCTGTTTTCCTTTCTTCCTGCCTTCCTGCTCTGCATTAGCATTTCCTTCTTCTCTTTCCGGTTCTGTTTCTTCCTGTTTGCTCTTAAGCTGAGAACAGCCGCTTGCGTTCCTTCAGGCTTTCCTGCTTGGCTTCCCACTCGGCGAGGCGTTGGCGCTCTTCGGCGACGCGCTCGGGCGCGGCACGCTCTACGAAGTTCGGGTTGTTGAGTTGATTCTGGGAGCGTTCGATCTGCTTGACCACCGCGGCCAGTTCCTTTTCGATTCGCTCGGTCTCCTTGCCGATGTCGAGAGCGTCTCCTATTTCCAGGTAGATCTCTGCGCCGACCACCGGTGTCGCGATCCACTTGCCCGTTTCCGCTCCCGGTGGGGTTGCGACGAGGTTCAGAACCTCCAGACGGGCGAGAGAGGCGATCAGTTCGGCGTTTGCCGTCAGGGAGGCGTGTGCGGAGGCGTCTCCGGGCAGGGCGGCAGCGGTCAGGCGGGTGCCGGGCGGAATATTCAGTTCCATCTTCATGTTGCGGATAGAGCGGGTGGTGGCGATGGTCAGAGACATGGCGGCTTCGGCTTCGGCATCGGCCCAGCCCGATGTTTCGGTCGGGTAGGAGGCGATGATGAGGCAGTCGCCCTGGTGGGGCAGGGACTGCCAGATCTCCTCGGTGATGAAAGGGATCATGGGGTGGAGGAGGCGCAGGGTGGTCTCCAGCACGAAAGCAAGCATGTTCTGAGCGACTGCTTTCTCTGCATCGGTTCCGCGCAGACGGGGTTTGGCCATCTCCACGTACCAGTCGCAGAAATCGTCCCAGAAGAAAGTGTAGAGGGCGCGGCTGGCGTCGTCCATGTCGTAGGTCGCCAGGGAGCCGTTCACCTGCTGGATCGTGGCGTCCAGGCGGGAGAGGATCCAGCGGTCCGGCACGGTGCGGAGTTCTTGAGCGGGCAGCTCACCGGTCGTGGCGGCATCGAGATTCATGAGCACGAAGCGCGAGGCGTTCCAGAGCTTATTGCAAAAGTTGCCGGCGAGATCGGTGCGCTGTTCGCTGTACTTGATGTCCTGGTTCTTGCCTGCTTGTTGGAGCAGGGAGAAGCGCGTGGCATCGGCTCCGTATTTCTCGATGAGGTCGATAGGATCGATGCCGTTGCCTTTGGACTTGCTCATGCGCTCGCCCTTCTCGTCCAGCACGGTGGCGTGGACATAGACATCGCGGAAGGGAAGGATGGAGCGCGAACCGTCGGCGGCGATCAGGCTGTCGGCGTCGGGCGCATCCGTGCGCTTGACGAAGTCGAGGCCGGTCATGATCATGCGTGACACCCAGAGATAGAGGATCTCCTGAGCAGTCGAGAGCAGGTTGGTCGGATAGAAGTAGGCGAGATCCGCTGTGTTTTGGGGCCAGCCAAGGGTGGCGTGGGGCCACAGCGCGGAGGAGAACCAGGTGTCCAGCACATCCTCGTCCTGCCAGCAGTCGGGAGTGCCGAGCGCAGCCTCTGCCTGCTCTTTCGTGCGTGCGAAGGCGTGCCGACGGCTGGTGGCGCCGTTTTCGGCGGGCGTGTCCGTCCACCAGACCGGAATTCGATGCCCCCACCACAACTGACGGCTGATGCACCACGGGCGGATGTTCTCCATCCATCGCAGATACATGTCCTTGTAGCGATCCGGCACGAAATGGATCTTATCCTGCTGCACGATCTCGATGGCGGGTGCAGCGAGCGGCTTCATGTCCACGAACCACTGTTCGGAGAGGAGGGGCTCGATCACCTCTTTCGATCGTTCGGAGATCGGCGTTTGAATGGTGTAGTCCTCGATCTTCTCCACCAGGCCCAGCGCTTCCATGTCGGCTACGACCTTCTTACGGGCGGCGAAACGGTCCATGCCCTCGTAGTCCGGCCCGGCGAGCGGGGTCATGCTGCCGTCCTTGCCGATGACGATGTGCTGGGGCAGGTTGTGGCGCTGGCCGCACTCGAAGTCGTTCAGGTCGTGGGCAGGCGTCACCTTCACCGCGCCGGAGCCGAACTCCGGCTTGGCGTAGTCGTCGGCGATGAGCGGGATCTCGCGATCTGTCAGGGGCAGACTCAGCATCTTGCCGAAGAAAGGCTGATAGCGTTCATCCGTAGGGTTAGCGGCAACCGCTGCGTCGCCGAGCAGGGTCTCCGGGCGCGTCGTGGCGATGGTGATGTAGCCGCTGCCATCCGCAAACGGGTAGCGGAAATGGTAGAGTTTGCCCTTGCGCTCCTGCATCTCCACTTCGATGTCGGAGACTGCCGACTGGAACTTCACATCCCAGTTCACGACGCGGGTGCCGCGATAGATGAGGCCGCGCTCGTACCAGGACCGGAACTCCTCCATGATGGCGTCCACATAGGACTCGTCCAGCGTGAAGCGCACCCGCTCCCAATCGTAGGAGCATCCCATTTTCTCGAACTGATAGTAGATGCGGGTACCATACTGTTCGCGCCACTCCCAGCAGCGCTCGATAAACTTTTCGCGCCCTAGATCGTGGCGGGTCAATCCCTCCGCCGCCAGGGTGCGCTCGACCACGTTCTGGGTGGCGATTCCGGCGTGGTCGGTTCCGGGCAGGCAGAGTGCGCTGAAACCGCGCATTCGGTGCCAGCGCGTCATGGTGTCGAGAATGGAGTTGTTCAGGGCGTGGCCCATATGCAGGCTGCCCGTGATATTAGGCGGCGGAATGGTGATGCAGTAGGGCTTCTTGTTGGGATCGGGCTCGGCATGGAAATAGCCGCGCTCTTTCCAGAGGGAGTACCATTTCTCTTCCACCAGTTTCGGATCGTAGGCTTTCGCCAATTCCGGGCGCTCCTCGGTTCTCTCGTCGGTCATCGTTGTTCTCCTGATCCAAACACAAAAAGCCCGCGCCCTCCCGGACAACGGGAAGGGCGCGGGCATGATAATAGCCGCGTGGTACCACCTTCGTTCCCATGCGACGCCTGACGGCGATCGACACGGGCACTCGGACGCGCTAACGGGCGTACCCGGCATTTCTTAAAGACTGAAACCAGCCGTTCGGAACTGCGGCTCCGGGGCGACTTTCGGCGGCGCACACGTCAGGAGGCTTGCACCTACCCCTCCCTCTCTGGGACGTTGCGACCGCCTACTCTTCCCCTTCACAGCCATTCAATTCTCTATTGCCTGCTATTATACCACAACGCGGCAGAGCTGCAAACAAATCCGATGGGTGTGTTTCACTTTTGAGTGTTGCCGTTCTCAGCGCACAGGAGCATTTGACCTTGGTTTCAACCGAACACCCCACGAATCGAACAATCCATCGGAATCAAGGTAATACCGTGGAATCAAGAATCAAGGGATGTTATCCCTCGCTACGCGCCTTCGGCGGGCAGTCCTTCGGACTGAGCATCTCGTTCTGCTTCGTAAATCTCGATGTCCAGAGTGATAAATGATTGGCGATTCGGTGACAACCAGATCAGATGCAAAGTAGTAGAAAGGTCACTTCTACGGCGGATCAACTTGCTTCTTTTCTCGACCAGTCCGAAGGACTGCCCGGCGAAGCCGCGTAGCGAGGGATAACATCCCTTGATTTGGGATTGTCTACGCCTGCACGCAAGATGACCGGGGCAGTTTACAAGAACTGCATCGACGAACACAGGTCAGGGCTGCTAACAAAGTATCATGAGCCGCAAAATTATCCACCACAGGATTGTTTCTTGCGGGCCTGCACGATATCTTTTCAGGAATATCCTGTCATTCGGAAGCGCAACGACTTGTGACGGCACTCCAGACATCTGTGCCGTCGGTAGTAGGAGCGGATGTAGATAGAGCGCCGACATGAACATTCCGGACAGGCGCGTAACTTCGGCAAGAGTTTTGCCTGTTCGCGACCACGCCACCGCACGATCCCTTCCTCCGCCCACATCCAGACAAAGACTATGCCAGTTGTTACTCCCAATCCCAGTTCGAAGCGCATCCAGTGCAGCAGACAGAACGGGAACAGATATGGTCCCAGAAAAAGGATCAGCATGCTCGCACATGAATGCTCCACCTTGAGCTTGTACTTTTGTAGAATGTGGCCGCATTGTGCACAACTAAAGCATTGCGCATGGATCAACCGGTGTTGCGCATTGGCTTCACGCCGAGTATATCCCGCTTCCTTGGGATGAACTATCGGCACGAACGGGCCTGCGTCTAACCGCAAATAAAGCGCATCGGATGTCATTTTTCCTGTGCTGTAAGAGCAGTGAGAGCATTTGCCGGTATAGCTCAACTTTTTTCTCCGCACTTCATTGCCCGCCCACTGTAGTCTCGGCCATTCTCATGCACGTTAAGGCCGCTCCATTGCTCACAAGTGCCTTGTACTCTCTATAGGGGGCGGGATCCCAGGATCAGGATGTCCACCAGGCGTGTGGCGCTCTCCCTCCAGTCTTCGCTGTCCGCAAAGAACGCGACACCGACGATCGCGCGCAGGTGATCTACTGGGTTGATATCGGGCCGAATGTCGCCGGCTTCTATGGCTCGGTCGTAGATCGCCTTGATCGGCACATGCAGCTTTGGCATATTCTCTTCGAAGACCCGATTGCCGCCTACCATACTCTGCAAGGCAGCCGCTATTACTTTCTTGGTAGCGAGGTGATCCACGAAGAGCAGCAGGCAGGCCCGGAGGGCTTCCACGGGAGGCAACTCTCTTCCCAACCGCTCTGCGGCTTCCGCCAGCCTTTCCACCTCCGCTCGGTAGACGGCCTCAAGAAGCGCCTCCCGGGAAGGAAAATGGCGATAAAGCGTTCCTGCGCCGACACCGGCCTTCTTGGCAATGTCGTCCAGGCTCGCGCCGATGCCGTTTTCGGTAAAGGCTACTTTGGCCACTTGAACGATCAACTCCCGATTGCGTTGGCCATCAGCCCTGGGCTTGCGAGAGGGTGCTGTCGGCCTGGCAGGGAGGGAGAAATTTTCGGTTTTCATGGAAATTTGATCCGTGCGGAAGTCTCTAACGGTGTCGAACGCCGGGAAGATGAGTACGGGCACACACCGAAGAAAAAGAGCCATTTCGGCTCGGAGGTATAGGCCAGTGTACCTTCATCCTACCACCTTTGGCTACCGCTTGACAAACGGAGGCATTCTCCGGTAATATAATAAACGGAGAATGTCTCCATTTAATGAGTTGGGAGTCGGGGGCCTCTGTCTCCGGCGCTGGTACTCGGATTTCTGTGAATGTGGAGGAAAAGCAATGAAAGTATTCGTGACCGGAGCAACCGGGTTTATTGGTTCCGCCCTGGTTCCTGAACTTATTCAGGCGGGCCACAGCGTTCTGGGGATGACGCGGTCGGAAGAGGGCGCGGCCAGGCTTGTGAAGGCAGGGGCCGAGGTGCATCGCGGCACGCTTGAAGATACCGAGAGCCTGAAAGCCGGGGCCGCTCAAGCGGATGCCGTCATTCACCTGGCTTTCAATCACGATTTTTCGAAGTTTCAAGCCAACTGCGAAGACGACAGGCGGGCTATCGAAGCGATGGGCGACGTCCTCGCCGGATCCGGGAAGCCATTCCTCGGAACCGCAGGCGTTTTGGTCCAGTTGTCGGGCGCCGGACAGTCCTTTGATGAGGACGACACAAAGCCGGTCGGCGGCTTCCCACGGGTATCGGAAGAGGCGACGCTGGAACTTGTCGAAAAGGGCGTACGGGGTATCGTCGTGCGACTGTCCCAGATTCACGATCCTCACAAGCAGGGGCTGGTCAGCTTCTTGATCCAAACTGCTCTGGAGAAGGGGGTGTCGGCGTATGTCGGAGACGGCAGCAACCGATGGGCGGCCGCTCACTTGAGCGACACCGCACGGCTCTACCGTCTGATTCTCGAACAGGCTGAGGCAGGGTCGAAGTGGCACGCGGTAGACGAGCAAGGCGTGGCAGCCAGGGATATTGCCGAGACGCTCGGACAGCGCCTGAACCTGCCCGTGGTCTCGATCTCTCCGGAGGAGGCTCCCGCTCACTTCGGTTTCCTCGGCCACTTCATGACGCTCGATGCCCCGACCTCGAATACAAAGACCCGCGAGCGACTGGGCTGGGAGCCTACTGGGCCGGGGCTTCTCGAAGACCTGAAGCATCTCGTATTACCGGAAGAAGTCTACTAGAGGAATTGCCGCCGGGTTACTGCAGAATGTATCTGCATCCCGGCTTGATTTTTCGGGCTGTCTGGGGTAGAATGAGAGCCTGTATAAATTGGCACTTCGCGAGCATGGGTGGGTTTCATGTTCGGGCAGAATGCGCTTCGGCGCGTTTCGTCGTGTCCTTCCCGCTCCGGGGAATCCGGAGCCAGAAGCGCCGGGCGTCTGCAACGACAGCGCCGACGCATTTCGACCGAGGGGAGGTGAGTGAGAATGCGCCACTATGAGGCCATGTACATCGTGGACGGCGAGATTCAGGACGAAGACCTGGAGCCGGTACTCGA
>JAYUMV010000081.1:0-21110 GCA_043762265.1 Chthonomonadaceae bacterium
CCTCCGCGACAGCGAACCCCAGGTAAACTTCGGCGGTGATGGGTAATGAGGACCAAGACGGTAATAATCATACATGGCCCCACATCATTTTTCGGTTCGCGAATTCTTCTCCAACCCACCTGTCGCCTGTTGTGGCAGAGAACGTGGAAGGTATGAAAACCGCAGCAAAGATCGTGAGATCTCTTGTAGCCATGATGGGGGCAGTTATAGGTTTTTGCATGCTTGTCGTGTTTATATTTCCTTTGTTTGGCATCTCATCCTGGTACAGTCGCATTCAACAGTAGTTAGTCATGCGAAGTTTTGTGTGTTATTTTCTATGCTGGCTCCGACCTCGAAGCAGAAACACAGAAAAGGCGCACACAAATGGTTGATTGACTAACGATTAGTGCACTTCCACAGGAATTCTTGTGCTTTCGCAATGGACTGAAGTCCTTCGCTTGGGGCCTTCGGCCGAATGACCGCCTTCGCGGGCACATTGTCTATTACACAACATGTTACGTGTTACGTGGAAGTGCACTAGATATGCTCCGACGAGGTGAGTAGGTGATAGCTTATCGAAGGAAGTGGTAATTTGATGGAAGAACTTGAGGCTCTCATACACCGAAGTTGGATAGAAATGCTCGTCGCAGGAAATTATCGCGAAATCGCCGCGCTGGTTGTTGACGGCTCCATTGCTTCAATGTACGAAAATGGTTATGTGGATGGATTCTTTGTAGAACTGCCGCCAACTGTAATGCCATTCATTGAGAATGACCCTAGTCTGAAACAATTGATCGAACAAACTTTTCGTACGGCTGTCTACGGTCATGTAAAATATAGTAGTGGCAATATAATCGAGGCTGACGACATTCGAGTAGTTTTCCGCATGAAATTATTGGCATGCGAAGACAACTGGCGTGAGAAGATTAAAGAACAGATAGTTAATGCAAAAGACTCTAACCAAGCAGTTATCACGGAGAAAGTGTTTGCGCGCGAGAAGAAATATGTTCTTGAATACAATGAGATGAAATTTGCATCGCAGTCGGAAATAAGGATCGCCCAGGAATTGGAGCGCAGAAAAGTCCTCTTCTTTCCGCTCCCCTTGGCCGTCCGAAATGACACTGGAGTTCTTTACAAGGATCATAGGGAAGTGGATTTTCTTGTGTGTTCCGGCGGAACATGGGGTATTTTGGAAGTAGCATTCCATCCAGACAGATATGAACAGGATTCAGAAAAGGACGGTTGGTTTAAGCGGTCGGGTATTCTTTGCATACAACACTATACGGCCGAGAGATGCTATCAACATTCCACTACAGTTGTCGAAGAGTTTCTGAACATCCTTAAGCAACATAAAAAGTGAAGGTTGCGGCTGTTGCTCCTCGCGATACGATGCGCTGCGGAAAGATGTAATCTCACTGGGCGTCCCGGAAATTGCATGATACTTGTGCCTGAGATACGACGCAGGCAATATATGACGTTTATCGGAAGACAATGATTAAAGGAGAAATAAGAGATGATTCACACATTGGAAGCTACCGTAGATGAGACGGGAACGGTACGTTTGCTCGAAAACCTGACTTTGCCACAGGCACGGAGAGCGCTCGTCATGATACTCGAAGAACCTCCCCTTCACGCGAATGACCTCGCCCTGCTGTCAGAGGCCGCGCTTGCGGAAGACTGGAATCGACCGGAGGAGGATGAGGCGTGGCAGCACTTGCAGCCGGTCAAGTAATTCTTGTCACTTTTCCGTTTTCGGATCTGTCAGATACAAAACTGCGCCCTGCTCTTGTCCTTGCTGACGCAGGGCGCGGTGACTGGATCGTGTGTCAGATCACGAGCAATGCTTTCTCTGACCCCGACGCCATCGAACTGACAATGAGCGACTTTCATACAGGTTCTTTGCACAGAACAAGCTATGCACGGCCAAGTAAGCTATTTACGGCGCATCGCAGCTTGGTCTCTTCGTGCGTAGGTACGCTCACACAAGAAGCGTTACAGAATGTGCTGGACGCTGTAATTCATGTGTTCTCAACAGATGCATGAATAAATTTACGGTCCAAAGAGTGAGGAGTTTGTGCGTTGCGGGTAGTGATTGATGGGCGGACGATGACGGGACGTTTTACGGGCGACCGCACCTACTGGCGCAGTCTTTTGCGAGTCATGCCTTGCTTAGCGCCGGAGGATACGTTTCTGGTCTATAGCCGGACGCCGATCCCGGAAGGGGAATTGCCGGATCTGCCGAATGTGGAGCGGCGGGTAGTGGAAGCGCCCAGCGAGCGGCTCTGGACTCTGGCCGCGCTGCCGAATGCGGCCCGACAGGACCGGGCGGATCTGATCCATGTGCAGTATACGATACCGCCGCGTCGGCTCTGCCCCTGCCCGATCGTCACCACGGTCCATGACATCTCCTTTCGGCTTTATCCTGGCTGGTTTCCGCTCAAACATCGTGTGCTGATGAATCTGACGGTACCGCCCTCGATGCGGCAGGCCGATGCCGTCATCACGGATTCGGAAAGCTCGCGCACCGACATACTGCGCCTCTATAAGCTGCCGGAGCGCAAAGTGGTCGCGATCCCGCTCGGCCTGCCGGAAGGCTTCGGGACGGACGTGGACCCGGCAGAGGCGAGAAAATTCGTCGCGGAGAAGTATGGACTGATAGAGCCTTTTGTGCTGGCGGTAGGAGTGATGCAGCCCCGTAAGAATCTACGGATGCTGGCGCGGGCGTTTGGAATGGCCAAAAAACGGTTTAATATCCCGCACACGCTGGCGTTCGTTGGCAAGGCGGGGTGGGCGACTGAGGAGAATGCACTCCGGGACGAAGCGGAGGCAGGTGGCGGCGATTTCGCCGTACTGGCCGTGCGTTTTCCCGGCTATGTGGACGATGCCGACCTGCCGCTGCTCTATCGCGCCTGTGCTGCGCTTGCGCATCCGGCGCTCTACGAGGGATTCGGGTTTCCGCCTCTGGAGGCGATGGCCTGCGGGACACCGGTCCTCGTATCGGATCGGCCCGCTCTGCCGGAACTCGTTGGCGAGGCGGCGTTTGTAGTTCCGGCTACGGATCCGGAGGCCTGGGCGGAAGCCCTTTTCCGTATTGTGAACGACACGGCATTGCGCCGGGACTTGGCTCTGCGCGGCCCCCTGCGGGCCGCACGTTTCTCGTGGGAGACCACGGCCCGCCGCACGCTTGAAGTCTACCAAACGGCGCAAAAAAGAAAGAGAGACACTGATGAGTAATCAAAAAGAGACCGTTGCGCCTTCCACTGGGAACCTTTCAGAACAGGCCGCCCCCCAGGCGCTCGATACCTGGTTTCTGGAACTGCTGGCCTGCCCTGGCTGTGAAACGCATCCCCCCTTGACTCTGGATACCACGCAGAATGTGCTGAACTGCGCCTGCGGACGCTATTCCTTCCCCATTCGGGATGGTATCCCCATTCTTCTGATCGACGAAGCGACGGTTCTGAACGCGGATGCCGATCCTGCGACCCTTTCCAAAAAATAGTTTCGGAGGCTAATTTGATTCGAGTTTCCCTGATCCATGGCCCGAACCTGAATCTGCTCGGTAACCGCGAAACCGAGGTCTACGGCCGCGATTCGTATGATGACATCAATAAGAAGATCAAACTGCGCGGGCAGGCCAATGGGATGGAGGTGCGTATCTTCCAGTCCAACCACGAAGGCGAGATCATCGATGCGATCCATGAGGCGAAGACCGGCGCCGATGGCCTGGTCATCAATCCAGGCGCGTTTACGCACTACAGTTATGCCATTCGCGATGCGATCACGGCAGTGCGCCTTCCCACGATCGAGGTCCACCTGACCAATGTACACGCGCGGGAGGAGTTTCGGCATCGCTCCGTCATCTCGCCGGTGGTGGCAGGGCAGATTGTCGGCCTCGGCACGCTCGTCTATCTGCTGGCCCTGGATGCGATCAAGCAGATCGTCGAGCAGAACCACCGATAAAAGAGGCGGTTGATATGAAATCGAACCGATTATTCAGGCCCCGGACGGTCGCTCTCGTGGCGCTACTAGGGAGCGTCTTGCTGCGTGTGCCAGCCTCCGGCCTTGGTCAGGCCACACCGGTCGTCGCCAAAGCCCCGGACCCACAACCGCCTTCGACTGCGCCCTTCCAGGCCAGCCCTTTGCCGCTGCCGCCGACTCCAACGCTGCCTGCTATCCTCAATCTGGGCGCCTGGCTCGGATTGCCGACAACCTTCCTCTATATCAACGGGAAGCCAGAAAGGGTGGGGATCTCTACGGGACTGAACGCCAATACCGTCCTTCCTACTGCCATGACGGTTCTGGATATTCCGGAGGGGAAGACGAAGGTAAGGGTCGATATTCTGGATCGGCAGACCGATGCGTCCGATACGATGATGAAGAGCATACAGATCGGCCTGTTGAAATTGGAGAACATTCCAGTCGCGCAGGTGGATGTGGTCGCGTTGCTCTCCCACTCTCCCCATCCTGGCTCTCCTCTGGTATGGTTGGGCACTCCCTTTCTGTCTGCGTTTCAGGTCACCCTGGATCTGGCGCACAAGGTCTGTATTCTCGACAAACCGCTGACAAAAATGCCCGCAGGCGCCATCATTGTTCCTATGACGGTGCGCGACGGGCATATCTTCGTGTCGATGACCTTGCCGAAATCGAAGCCTTTTCCTGCGATGCTGGATACCGGCACCATCTTGACTCTGATTCCGGCGACCACCGGTGAAAAGCTCAAACTTCCCGCCATCGAAGTCCTGAAATTAGGCGGAGCAGGAGGTAAGCTGGTTCCTGCAACACTGATTCAGGTGCCTCAGATCGCTGTTGGCAAAGCGGAGTGCAAAGCGCTGCGTGTCGCCTATCTCTCTGCCGATCTCTCGCCAACCTTCGGGCGTGAAACGGCGGTCCTGGGGCTCGATTTTCTCAGCCACTTCAAAGTGATCCTCGACTTCGCGGCGAAAAAAGTCGCGTTCATCCCTCCTGCGGCGCTCGACAGCGCCACGACGACCCCCGACACTCCGACCCCTCGCCCTCCGCGTGGTGGAAAAACCGTAAAGCCCTAAGAAATCTGCCCTGCTTCGCGCTGTTGCAGGCGCTTGCCGCAGCAGCCTAGGCCATCGCAAGTGCGTAAAGACGGTCGGCATAGTCGAGGAGGAAGTTGTTCTCTTGGAGAGCGAGCAGCCACCGTTCGGGTATACCGGACACGCCATACCGCGCACCGGCCAGCGCTCCGACCACCGCCCCTACCGTATCGGCATCCGCGCCTCGATTGACGGCGGTAATGACCGCATCTTCAAAGGTAGTGGTGTGGAGAAATGCCCATACCGCGACCTCCAGAGTGTCGAGCACATAGCCGGTCGGCGCGACCTCGCAGGTTGGCTGCATCGCAGAACCGATGCGATCTTTCAGCGCCTGAGAGGCCCCGTCGATGGAGTCGTAAGCGAGTTCGATCGCCTCGGTGCGACCCAGGCCGGTCAATAGGCCGACGATGGCGACATTGAGGAAGACGCAAGCCCACTCACAGTCGGGGTGGGCATGGGTGATGCGCGAGAGCACCGGAGAGAGCGAAGCAACATATTCGGGATGGCGGCAGAAGAAAAGGGCGAGCGGAGCGCACCGCATGAGCGATCCGTTGGGAGCATTGTCCGGATCGATTTCCTGCGCTTCCCGGCTGGCGTCCTCCCAGGAATCACCCTGCCGAATGGCGTCCAGTACACGCCGGGTGTGCAGACCGATGTCTTTCGGATTGCTCTGCATCCAGACCACGAAGCGGCGGGCAATATCGTCTGGATCGAAGACTCGCTTGGTCAGGAGGCTCTCGACGATACAGAGCGCCTGTTGCGTATCGTCCGTCCAGGCGCCGGGAGCCAGTTGCTGCCAACCGCCGCCGACCATCTCCGTCAGATAGTGTTCGGGAGTTCGGGCAGGCTGAAATTCGAGCGGCGCTCCGAGAGCGTCTCCGACCGCCAGTCCGAGCAGAACGCCGCGAAACCGATCGGGGAGACGGGCCGCGGCATCCGGATGGGGGGCCGTGTGCGTCATAGCGATTTCTCCTGCATTCCGGTCATGCCGTCACCAGGCCGAGATACTCTTTCATCGCGACGATAAGCTGTTTGCGGTCATCGGGATCTGCCATATTGAGACCGTAGTGGTTGATGAGCAGGTTCTGCTGGCCAACCCAGTCCGCATAGCAGGCCGCGCAGACACGCTCTTGGAGAGTCAGGCCCAACTGTCCGCCCATGGGAGGGTCAGTCATAGCCTCCGTACTTTTGCCGCACCGGGCGCAGTTTACTGTCGCCATTA
Organism: Chthonomonadaceae bacterium; assembly: GCA_043762265.1. GTDB lineage: Bacteria > Armatimonadota > Chthonomonadetes > Chthonomonadales > Chthonomonadaceae > JANXLO01. The sequence goes on from JAYUMV010000081.1 coordinate 6,265, forward strand.
TGCTGTACTCCTCGCATAAAATTCGAAAAAAGAGCGTCTTCCTGCACTATTTCGGGGTGGGAGTGTTCATAAAGAAGACAAGGTAGAGCATCGCGCCAATCGTCAGCATCCCTGCGATAATCAGGTAACGGGTATTTTCCTCTTTCAACCAGGGCTGCCAACCACAATCCACACAGCGGTCGGCGAAGCGCAGCATCGGCGCTTTGCACTGCGGACAAAGTTTTGCTTTCGGTAACCGTCTTCTTCGCATGAAACCTCTCCCTGTAGCTATACCAGTGGCTCTAGTATATCCTATAAACAACGACTACGCAGGAGTTTTGGACAGGAAGGCCGAATCGAGGGATAGATTACCTCGCAGAAACATACGAACGAACTGCAAGAACGTTTCCGCAGTTCACGTGTCAAGGAGCCTTTGTCGTTATGAAAGATCCTCGTTATACCCAACTGGCGCAACTGCTGGTACGCCATTCGGTTCGACTTGTGCCCGGTGAGAAGGTATTGATCGAGGCCTTCGATATTCCCACGGACTTCACCGTAGAACTGGTCCGTGTCGTGGCGGAGGCAGGCGGACTGCCCCTCGTCAGCACCTATCACCAGTCGGTGCTGCGCGCCCTCTACAATACGGCGACTGAAGAGCAGATGGCGACCATCGGTAAAATAGAACGGGCGCGCATGGAGGCGGTGCAGTGCTATATCGGGGTGCGCGGCTCGCACAATATCGCCGAGATGAGCGACATCCCGACAGCTAAGATGGCGCTGTACGAGAAGCATTGGTGGCATGAGGTACATTCCAAGGTGCGCGTTCCCGCGACGAAGTGGGTGGTTCTGCGCTGGCCTTCCGCCAGTATGGCCCAGGCGGCAGGCCTCAGTACCGAAGGCTTTGAAGACTTCTATTTTCAGGTCTGCGCGGGCGTGGACTACGCGCAGATGGCGGAGGCGATGAAGCCCCTCCACGCACTCATGGACAAGACCGACCGGGTCCATATCATCGGTCCGGGGACCGACCTGACCTTCCACAAAAAAGGCATCGCTACCGTTCCCTGCTCCGGGGAGGCCAATATTCCCGATGGAGAGATCTTCACCTGCCCGATTCGAGACTCCGTCAACGGCACGATCCAGTTCAACTGCGAGACACTCTATCGCGGCACGATCTTCAACAATATCCGCCTGGTATTCGCAGAAGGCAAGATCGTTGAGGCGACTGCGGGAGGGGATACCGAGCGTCTGAACGCGATTCTGGATGCCGACGAGGGCGCGCGCTATATCGGCGAGTGGTCCCTGGCGTTCAACCCGTTCATTCTCAAACCGATGAAAGACATCCTCTTCGACGAGAAGATCGCTGGCAGTTTTCACCTGACTCCCGGACAGGCCTACGAAGAGGCCGACAACGGCAACCGCTCGCAGGTCCACTGGGACATGGTCTGCATCCAGCGCCCGGAGTACGGTGGCGGCGAGATCTATTTCGACGACGTCCTGGTTCGCAAAGATGGCCTCTTCGTTCTTCCGGAACTTCAGGCCCTCAACCCCGACCACCTCGGCGCCTGAGCGCCTGAACAAAGAAGGATTTTTGCGGAGATTGTAGAACTATGGTGCCGAGTTCATACGATTGCGAAGGCAGGGTTCGGTTCGCGTGTCAGGGAGGGATCCTGCTGAAATAGAGCGGCGTTTCAGGGAGGTCGAGGGGCTTCCCGTACTCGCGAAAAGGAGAAGAGCAGATGAGTCTGCGGGATGATCTGTTGAAAAAGGCGGAGGAGATGGCCGCTGCAAAGTTCGGAATGGACCCAAAACAGGTGGAAGACGAAGTCAACTCGCTGCTGAACAGGGGTGGGGGCAAGAGCAAAGACGAGGCCGATGACCAGGAGAGTTCCGACGAAGACAAGGACGAGGAACCTGTACGGCGTCACGCGGCCTCCGAGGACGAGGATGAAGCGGATCCGCCGAAAGGCAGAAGTTCACAGTCTTCCGATGAGGAGGAGGACGACAGGCCTGCTCGTAAAAGTCCGAGAGCTTCCGACGAAGACGAGAGCTCCCAGGACGACGAATCGGATTCGCAAAAGCGGCATTCCGAGCAGGACTCCGACGACGATGATGACAAGAACTAGCGTACGACCTGTCGAATCGTCAGGGGTGTTGCATTCCTTTCCATTACTCATCTACTGCATGCTGGCTCGGAGGGCACGGCCAGAATCTGCCTCCCAGGAGAAAATACCGATGAAGAAAATTATATACCTTTTCGCGCTGGTTCTGACCTTTGCACTGACCGGCCATGCCCACGCTCAGGACAAAATGGGCGGCAAAATGTCGGGTGGTAAAATGGCCAGCGACAAGATGTCGGGCGGCAAAATGGCTGCCGGGGAGACTAAGAGCTTCACCGGGCCGGTCAAGGGCACTCCCAGCAACGGCTCGTTTATCCTTGCAATGAGGTCCGGCCCTATGATGGTGGATGCGAGCAAAGCGAAAGTCCGTGTCAATGGCAGGTTTGCCAAGATGGACACTATCAAGGGCGGCTCGATGGTGACTGTCGTCGGAAAAATGGACGGCATGAAGTTCAAAGCGGACACCGTTACGGTCAAGAGCATGCCCGGCGGCAAGAAAGTCGGCGGCGATAAGATGACCCCGCCTACATCCACCAAAATGAGCGGCGGCAAGACCAAGATGTAGGCCTGCGCCCGAAGCAAGCGTATTCTGGGGCGTGAACCGGCGGCTCCCTGCAAAACGCTCCCGGTCCTCTTTTGGAAGAGAGCCGGGAGCGTTGTTCTATTTCTCCAAATGGGAATGAAAAGGGGCTAAGGAGCTTTGCGCCAATCGGAAAGTTGTTTCTTGGCTTTGACCACGGCCGGTGCGAATTCCGGCATCTTGGGTGCGATTTGCAGGAAAGTGTCCATGGTGGTCATGGCCTCGTCGCGCTTGCCCAATTTCGCCAGGGCTTGGGCGAGATTGTAGTAGGCTGGGGCCATCTTCGGGTTCTTCTCGATGGCGGTACGATAGTACTTGATGGCTTCGTCGGTCTGGCCGTTCGCCATGAGGGTGTTGGCAAGGTTGTAGTAGGTCGGTATCTGGCCGGGATCCAGTTGCATCGCCCGACGCAGTTCTGCGATGGATTCCGGATACCGATGCGCTGCCTGAAGCGCGTTACCCAGATTGTTATGCACGATCGCATTGTCCGGCTTGAGCTGTACCGCCTGCTGATACTCTTTGATGGCGTTGGCCATATCACCACGCTGCATCAGAGCATTTCCCAGATCGTTATGGTTGCCTTCATCGCCGGGATGGAGGTTTACCATACGTCGCAAATCTCCGAGTTGACCGCCTTTTTGATCGCGTTGAGCCAGCGAATCCTGGTACCGCGCCAGCAGAAAATTGGCATAGGGACTGGCGACCAACGCGTTGTCGTAGCGTTTAACGGCAGTTTCATAGTCGTGTTCTATGTAGGAACTATTGGCCTGATGGGTGTAGAGCGCGGATTTCATGGCAGGCAGTCCAAAATAGAGGCTCCCGAAAATCACCAGGAGATGCGCTGCCATCAATAGATAGCGGGGCAGCAGGGTGTTTGGCTGAGAAGGAGTTCTATTCAACACATCGGCCGGATCGTCTTCGTCTCGATCCGCGCGAATGGCACGGCTCAGGTCCGCTTTGATCTGGCTCTGGCGTTCTGTCAGGGTCTGTCGAAACAGCGTCATGAGAGACAGCAGGCTGACTCCGCATACGAATAAACAGTAGAGAGCATAACGCCAGCCTACCTCGTGGATAATTGCACTCATAAGGGCCTCCATACCGTTGATCTCTAGTATAGGTAATTATACCCCGTCCGTCCGTCCATGGATCATGTTTGAGTGACAGTATCTCTTGCCACAGGCTCGGCAGGAGCAGAGCGCGGGATCAGGCGCACCCTGCGGATCCGTCTGCCGCTCATCTCGGCAACCTCTACTGCCCAACTTCCGAGCTGGGCCTGATAGCCCAGGCGCGGGTGGCCGGTATGAGTGGAGAGCACAAACCCTCCAATGGTCTCAACCCCCTCCACTTCCTCTCCGACGCCGTATTCACGCACCAGGCGAGCCAGCGTGATCTTGCTGTCCACCAGGTAGCAGCCGTCCGACTGGACATCCACCTCGGAAGGCGCAGGAACGAACTCTTGCTGAATTTCGCCGACCAACTCCTCCAGCACATCTTCCAGGGTCACGACTCCTGCGGTCACGCCGTACTCGTCCTGCACGATCGCCATCTCCATACGACGGAGCCGGAAATCCTCCAGCATCGTATCGAGGGCTTTGGTCTCCGGCACGTAGAGGACGGACTGGCAAATCGCTTTCAGAGCCAGACTCACCTCCGTCTGCGAAACGCTTGTATCGCAGGCAAGCGGCAGCAGGTCGCGGACATGAATGCGTCCGACCACATTCTCCAGGTCGCCACGGCAGACCGGATAACGCGCGAAGCGGGTCTGACGGACGATCTCCAGGTTTTGCGCCAGGGGCCAGTCTAAGCACAGAAAGGCCACTTCTGGGCGCGGAGTCATCACATCGCGCACCTTACCGTGCCCGAAATGAAATGCGCGGTCGGCGATCTCACTGGCGCTCTCGGCAATCGCACCGCCCTCCTCCGACTGCGTCAGGGCGATTCGCAGTTCGGCCTCGGACAGCGTCGTTTCGCCTTCACTGGCCGGGCGAATGCCCAGATGGCCCAACAGGAAGCGCGCGGTTGAATTCAGAAACCAGATGAGCGGATAGAAGACGCGATAGAAGAGGTCGAGCGGGAGGGCCACGATCATGGCAAGCCGTTCTGGATTCTGAATGGCCAGCCATTTCGGGGCGACCTCGCCGAAGACGATGTGAAAATAGGTGATCAGCGTAAAGGCGATCACAATGCCAAGGGCATGGGAGAAAGCGTGCGACAGAAAGGACCCGAGGTGCTCGAAGAGTGGCAACAGCAGCGCTGAAATCGCCGGTTCTCCGACCCAACCCAGCGCCAGACTCGCCAGGGTCACTCCCATCTGCGTGGCGGAAAGATAGGAGTCGAGGTTGCGATGGATCCGCTGGACGACACGGGCCGGATGAGACCCTGCACGCGCCATCTCTTCGATGCGTGTGCCCCGGACCTTGATGATCGCGAACTCCGCCCCGACAAAGAAGCCGTTCAGGCCGACCAGCAGCAAGGCGATGAGGATTCCCGAAATGGTGGACATAGAGCGGAAGCTCTCTCCTTTCGTCTCTCCGATAGGGCGATACCTCTATATACGCCACCGGCAGGCAAATGTCTTGCTAGGAAACCAGGAAAGGGAGTGAATTCTGTTTATGACCTTTGATCGTGGACGCGTTATCGGGGCTCAAGCCCTACGCTGAAATGGGAAGCCGCTGGACGTGAGGTCAGGCCCACCGCGATGAGAGGTGGGCCTGACCTTTGCTGCGGAGGCAGATTGACCTTGCGAAGGCCGTTATTTGCTGCGGGTACCGATGTAACCGTGCGTCATTCCCAGACCGTCCAAGAACTCCCCGACAAAGCTGTCACGGTTGTTCACGGTGGCGACCGTCGAGATAAAGACCGCGCCCGGCACATCGATGATCAGGAATTTGTTTTTGGCGGATTGGTTATAGATGTAGCCGTGTCCCAGCCTATGCGCGTCGTAGTAGAACCCGCTCACCTCCCGGCGGTCGTTGATACAGAACACCTGGGTAAGGAAACTCGCGGGCGGGTCGATCACTGTGACCTGGCCGTCGTGCAGCATGAAGCCATGTGCCAACAGGGGGTCGAGGGGATTGTCGCTGGCAAATCCTCCGGCCATATCCCCGAAATCATTGATGCCTGACAGGTCACTTCCTCCAAAGAAGCCCGGAACGGAACCGGCATCTGGCTCGGTGTAGGAAGTGAAACCCTCACGGGATCCGTAAAAACCGTGGCCCACGCCGTTCTTATCGGCATACTGACCGGCGATTTCGCCCCAGTTATTGAGGCCGAAGGCCGAGGTGCCAAGGCCGGTTCCCAACTCGAACTGGGCCAGTTTGGTCTGCGCCGCACCGGGGAAATCGAACGAGTAATAGAGAGGCATCCACTGGGCAAACAGGTCGGGCAACCGCAGGAAGCCATGCTGATAGCCGTCTTTGTCGAAGTACGTGCCGATAATTTCGCCCCAGCTATTGATCCGAAAGGCATAGGTCTGTACCGCACCGGGGTAGTCGATAGGTTTGAAGTGCGCCACGCCCTTTTTGCCTTCGAAAGCGTGCATATTTCCCTGCGCATCGTCGTAGAATCCGAGATACTCGTTGAAGTCGTTGATGCAGGTGAGTGACGTCGTGGTGGCTGCGCCGGGGTGGTCCACCGTGACATAGGAGATTTTCGGACCCGCGCCCTGAGCCTGGGCAAGGGGGGAGAGGGCGACCGTACAAGCCGCGACAGCCGCGAAAAACAGCGTAGACAGGGAAAGAGCAGAACGTTTCATCGAAAAACCTCCATGGCGGTGTGTCCGTATCGGACGCATTTGATTGCTTACGAGGTCATTATAAACCGAAACCGCTCTCACTTCTGTGACGCAAGCTGCAGTATTGTGTGATCTTCCTCACGCTTCTTTTTCATAGAGGAGGCAGGAGGCATGGCGTCGAAATGGCCTATAGACAATCCACCTCTCTTCATGCTGAATGCGCAAAGGAGCCACACCCATGACTATGACCGCAGGCGAACTCGTCGCTGACCGCTATCGCCAGATCCATCTCGATTTCCATACCAGTCCGCACATTCCGGATGTGGGGGCAGACTTTGATCCGGATGTATTTGGGGAGACGCTCACGGCAGCAGGCGTCAACTGGGTGACGGTGTTCGGCAAGTGCCACCACGGAATGAGTTACTACCCGACGAAAGCGGGCGTGATGCATCCTGGACTGAAGTTCGATTTGATGGGCGCACAGATCGAGGCCAGCAAACAGCGGGGCATCGCAGCCCCCGTCTATATTTCGGTGCGTGTCGATCAGCACATCGGCATGACGCGGCCGGATCTTGTAGCACGGTTGGAGGACGGCAAGCTTTGGGGGCCGAACGCATCGCAGGCGAGCTGGTATCAGATCTGCCTCAACAATAAGGAGTATATCGACTATCTGGCCGCGCAGACGGAAGAGGTGCTCAAGGGCTACGATGCCGATGGCATCTTCTACGATATGTGCTACTATCCGCCGGATCCTGGCTGCTTCTGCGAGAAGTGTCTGGCACGACTGGGTGAGAAGCGCAGCGATGTGGCCGCGCATCGCCGTCAGACCTTTGCGATTCTGCGGGAGTACACCACGCGCCTCACGAAACTGTGCAAGGATCTGCGGCCTAACGCCACGACCTTCTTCAACAGCCGCGTCACCCCGAATGTGCATCGTGAACTCGACACGCTGACGCAGTTGGAGATCGAATCGCTGACGACGGGCGGGTGGGGCTATCTCTACTTCCCGACCTACTCCCGTGTGGTTCGCACCTATCCGCGCCCGATCCAGGGAATGACAGCGCGATTCCACAAGTCCTGGGCCGACTTCGGCGGATTGAAGACCGTTCCGCAACTCGACTACGAGGCAGCGACGATCCTGGCGGCAGGCGGCGTGGTGAATATCGGGGACCAACTGCACCCGCGCGGCACCTTGGACAAGGGCGCGTATCAGGTGATCGGGGAGACTTACGCGAAGGTGGCGGCGGTGGAAGCCTACTGTCGGGGCGCGGAGCCGCTGGCGGAAATCGCCGTGCTGCTGCTGCCGGAGACAAAAGAAGCGTTGGGTGGGGAGCAGGACAGCCGGGGAATGGTCAAGATCGATGCCAGCATCGAGGGCGCCGCCGCCTGTCTCATGGCGCTCAAACATCAGTGGAACGGCGAGACCCCCGACCGCGACAACCTGGAGAAGTACAAAGTCGTCATCATTCCCGACCGAGGCTATCTCGACGACGCGATGAAAGCCAAACTGCAGGCCTTCCGCAAACAAGGCGGCGCAGTCCTCTTCTCGCACGAAGCGACACTGGAAGGCGACAAGTTCGGCCTGCCGAACTCCCCGGTTCACTACAAAATGCCCTGTCCCTACACGCCCTCCTATATGAAACTGGGAGACGTGCTGGGCGCGGGCCTGCCGGATACCGAGTTTGTCAACTACCGGGCGGGCTCGTATGTCGAGGCGGCGCACGGTATGCAGGTGCTGGGCGAGGTGTGGCAGCCCTATTTCAACCGCGCCCCCGAACACTTCTCCTCCCATGCGCAGACCCCCGTCGATAAGCCGACCGGCTTTCCCGTTGCCGTCGTCTCTCCGGACAACAAGGTCGCCTACGCCTACGCCGCGATCTTCCGGGGCTATCGCGAAGACGCCTTCTATATTTATAAAGAGATCGCCGCGCGTCTGCTGGCGAAACTGCTGCCGGAACCGCTGGTCAGGACCATCGACAATGTGCCGCCGGGCATGGAGATCGCCCTGCTGCGGCAGAAGGCAGAGAACCGCCTGGTGGCGCACTTCGTCCACTTCACCCCGACGCGCCGCACGGCCACCAACGAGTTCATCGAGGATGCGACGCCCGTCAACGCTGTCAGCGTCGCCATCCGCACCGACGCCGCTCCTACGGCGGTCTATCTCGCCCCTTCCCGCGAGCCGCTGCCGTTCCGCATGGAAGGCGTCTACTGCCATATCACGGTTCCCACCGTGCTCACCAGTCAACTCGTCGTCTTCGAAAGCGTCTAACTCTCTATGGTGAACTCGGAGCGCTCTCCAATGAACCTTTTCCCGTAGCTCGGGAACTAACCCACCAAATCACTCGCGCTATGCGAGTGCAGGAGAGGAAAGAACCATGCAGAGACAGAAGCGTGTTTTGATCGCGACGGCGTTCGCCGTCATGGCGGGCAGTGGTTGGTGGCTGTTAGGCCACAAACAGGCGCATGCAGACCCGAATGGGCAGACAACCACTGCAACAGCAAGGCAGAGCGTGGAGTTGACGGTATACAGCGAAGACTTCGCGATGGTGCACGAGGCGCGCCCGGAGCAGATGACGGCGGGAAGCAATCATCTGCATCTGCGGGATGTGAGCAAACTGCTGGATCCGCATTCGGTGCTGCTGGACTGGCAGGGAGCCAATAGCGGGATGCCCCAATTGGTCGCACAGTCTTACGATCTGGGCGTCGGCAATAGCGAGAACCTGCTGAAGCGGTACCTGGGGCGCTCGGTCGAGGTTGTCCGATATGGCAACGACGGCCATGAGGCGGAGCGGCAGCAGGGCACCCTGATGGTCGGCGGCAACGGCGAAACGGTGCTGCAGGCCGACAATAAGTTCTACATCAATCCCGGCGGCACCATCGTCGCTCCCACCGACTCCGACATCGTCACCATTCCCCAACTCTCCGTGCAGGCCGACAGCCCCACGGCCCAGAACGCAACTTTGAATGTCGGCTATCTGACCCGTGGTCTCTCCTGGACCGCCGACTATGTTGCGATCATCGATCCCAAGCAGGACAAGCTCGCGCTGGAGTGCTGGGCCACCGTCACCAACCGCACCGGCGCTAACTACCCGAACGCCAAAGTGACGCTGGTCGCAGGTTCGCCGAACCGCGCCGTCGTCGCCGTTGAGGGCCGCGTTGTTGCGCAAGATGCGGCGGGATCGTCGGTTGGCGGCAGCCGCCAGCAGTTCCAGAGGGCGAAACTCGAAGCGCCGAATATGACGAGCGCACAGCCGCAATCGGTGGGCGATTTTCACGCCTACAGTATCAGCAAGCCGACGACCGTGGTGCAGGAGCAGATGAACCGCCTGCTGATGCTGGACGGCAAAGAGGTGCCCGTGGTGAAAGACTACAGCGCGGCGATGCCAGCGCTCTCAGGGTGGGACTACAACGCGTGGAATCGGGGCGCAGGCCCGAAGCAGCGTTCGGAAGTCGCCGTCGCAATGAAGTTCTCAAACACCGAAAAAGACGGTTTGGGCGCTCCGCTCCCCGCCGGAGCCGTGCGCCTCTATGAGCCGGATGCGACCGGAACCGTGCGCTACGTCGGCGCAGCCAGCATCGCCGACACCCCGACCGGGGAACGCGTCAACCTGACCCTCGCCCGCGCTTTCGACCTGTTTACCGAGGCCCGCACTCTCAAGTCCCAGCGCATCGACAAACACACGATCCGCAAAACCGTTGAGATCACCCTGCACAACGACAAACCTGCCGACGTAGACATCCGCATCGTGCAGAACTTCAGCGGCGGTTGGAAGATGGTTCAGGAACCTCAGAAACACGAGACCCTTAACTCCGAACTTGCCCAGTGGAAAATCCATGTCCCTGCGACTTCGAAACCGACGTTCACCTACGTCGTAGACCTGAAAGACTAGAGGGGAAACCCGTATTTGCGATTTGGGCGGGAATTTGGTATAATAGATCTTGTATGGGATGCGGCGTTGAGAGCCGGGTCAGGCGCAGTGGTGGGCTGACGAACCGTGTCAGATCTGGAAAGAAGCATCACTAAGTTTGACCTCCGCGTGCGTTCTTCAACCCGGCTCTGAGCGCCGCATTCCGCAATTACTGAAAGAGGGATGAGATCGAAAGCCTAGGCTTTCCCTCATCCCTTCTTCTACTTCTTACGCGCTTTTCCTCATCAAGAACATGGCTTACGTCGCCCTCTATCGTAAATATCGCTCGCAGTCCTTCGGAGAACTGATGGGCCAGGAGGCGGTCACCACCACCCTTCAGAACGCCATCCGCTCGGGACTGATCGCCCACGCCTACCTGTTTTACGGTGCGCGCGGCTGCGGCAAAACCTCGACGGCGCGTCTGCTCGCCCGCGCGCTAAACTGCGAGTCCCAGGACGGCCCCAGTCCGGAACCGTGTGGGGTGTGTCGGCTCTGCATCAGCATTCGAGACGGTCACTGCATGGATGTGGTCGAGATGGACGCCGCTTCCGAAACGGGCATCGACGATGTGCGCGAAAAGATCATCGAGAACGTCCAGTACGCGCCCGGTGAAGCGCGGTACAAGGTCTATATCATCGACGAAGTCCATGACCTTTCGGCGAAGGCGTTCGACGCCCTGCTGAAAACCCTGGAAGAGCCGCCTGCCCATGTGAAGTTCATTCTCGCCACCACCGAGTACCACAAAGTCCCGATCACGATTCGCTCCCGGTGTCAGCAGTTCCAGTTTAAACGGGGAACGCTCAACGATCTGGCGGCTTCGGTGCAGAAGGTCGTGAACGCAGAGAGCTATACGGCGGAGCCGGAGGCGGTGCAGGCGATCGCCCGCGCAGCGGAAGGATCCTGGCGCGACGCGCTCTCTTTGCTGGAACAGGTGCTCGCTTACTCCGACCGCCATGTCACGGCGGCGACCGTGCAGAAGGCGCTGGGCACGGTCGGGCAGGAGACACTGGCGCGAGTCACCGAGATCCTGGCACGGGGCTGCTGGGACGAGACGCTGACCATCGCTGGAGAGCTGATCGACAGCGGCAAAGATGCGCGGCAGCTTCTGACCGCTTTGCAGGGACATCTGCGCGACCTGATGCTGATCTCCGCCGGAGCCAAACAGGCCGCCGCCCAGGAGCTAGGCCCGGAGCGATTGGCGCTATTAAGCCCGCAAGCGGCGCTGTTCGATCCTCCCACTTTGCTGGCCATGATGGGCGTGCTGGCCGGAGCCGAGCGGGAAATCCGTTTTACCAACCAGCACCGCTGGCTGCTGGAGAGCACCCTGCTGCGGCTTCTCACTGCGCACCAGGGGGTCGGCCTACCGGTCGCTCTGGATCAGACGGTCGCCCGCCCGGCTCGTCCAACCACCCAGCGCCCCTCGGAAGCGCCCCTCGCGGCAACGCCTGCGCTGGTCCCGAAACCAGGGCCGCCCGCTGCCAATCATCTCTATATCGACCGCGCTGTGGTCGAACCGGAAGCCGTGGACGATCCTGTCGTGAGACAGGAGTCGCCTGCTTCGGTGCCACATAACCCCCTCCCAGAGTCCGCTCCCGTGCCGCAGACGCCCTCTGCGGCGGCGACCGTGCAAGAGGCAGATGCACCCGTAGAAAATCGTTTTGCGGAGGGCCTGACCCTGGAAGTGCTGCAACGCGCCTGGCCCCGTATTCTCAAAAATTTAGAAAAGGCCACTCCACAAGGTTACTCCTTTCTCAAGGACGCCGAAGTGGTCGATCTGGACGGGCGTTTCATCGTGCTGGCCTTCCTGACTTCGTTCGCGCGGGAGCGTATTCAGAACAATGAGAAGGGGCGCCTGAGGGTCGAACAGATCATCAACACGACTCTCAACACGGAAGGGTATCGCGTCCGCTGCATCCTGCGCGGAGAGGGCGGTCTGGGAGCGGGGCAGACCGGCGCTCCCTTCAGCCCGTCCCCGGTGAACGCCTCTGCAGACGCCCAGACGACGGGTAGGTTGCTGGATGCACCGCTCGCTCCGCCCAGCGCGCCCACGCGCATCGCCGATTTCCAGGTGCCGACAGCGGCCCCTTTGTCTCCGGAAGCCGCAACGACCCGTAACCCTGTTTCCAACGGAGCTACAGTAACGGCAGCGGCTCCGCCTGCCAGAATCGTCTCTCCGCCACCGGTCGTGGTGGAGATCGGCATCCTGGAAGACGCGCTCGCCGTTTTCGAGGGCACCATTGTCAGCGCAGAGCCGCTCTGAACGCAGTCAGTTCTAATTTGATTACCACACAAGGAGAAACTACCAATGAGAAGACTACCCGGTATGCCCGGCGGTATGGGCGACCTTTCCAAACTGATGGAGTCCGCGAAGAAGATGCAGGACGATGCGGCCAAACTGCAGAACGATCTGCCTAATATGCGGATCGAGGCGAATGCGGCTGGAGGCATGGTGACCGTGACCGTCAACGGTCTGGGCCACTTGATCGGTATCAAGATCAACCCTTCCGTCGCCGATCCCGCCGATGTCGAACTGTTGGAAGACCTGATTATCACGGCGGCCCGCGACGCCTCGTCCCGCGCCAGCGGCGAGCAGGAGGCCCGAATGAAAGAGATCACCGGCCCCCTGGACGGCCTGAACCTGCCGCCCGGCCTGCTCGGCTAATCACGACGCGAACTCCGTCGTTCGAGGAATTCACACCCGATGCTGCATGCTGCGCAATACGATAACCTCGATAGGGAGTTTGTTTATCCGCGCAATCTGCAGCAGGAGTCCTACCCTATGCTTCACTATGCGAAACCGCTGGCGCGACTGGTGGCAGAGTTGGAACGTCTGCCGGGCATCGGCCCCAAGTCGGCGCAGCGGATGGCGTTCCATATCCTGCGCCAGACCAAGGAGGAGGCGCGCCAACTGGCCGAAGCGATCGCAGCCGTCAAGGAGAGTATTCGCCTCTGCCAGGTCTGCTCCAACTTCACGGATCAGGATCTGTGCGAGGTGTGTCGGGATCCAAAACGCGATCCGACGCAGCTCTGCATTGTCGCCGAAACGCGCGACCTCATTGCCATCGAGAAGACCAACGATTACAAGGGCTTGTATCATGTCCTGCAGGGTTTGATCTCGCCTATGGACAATATCACGCCCGATATGCTGAAGATTCGCGAGCTGTTTCCCCGTGTCGCGGATGGCGTGCAAGAGGTGATTCTGGCCCTCAATCCAACGACGGAGGGCCAGACGACTACGCTGTTTCTCGCCAACCGCCTGAAACCCCTGGGAGTCAAAGTCACCCAGATCGCGCACGGGCTCCCCGCTGGCGGCGACCTCGACTATGCCGATCAGGCCACCCTCATCTCCGCCATGCAGTGGCGCAGAGAGATGTGATGCGGCCCTCCTGTCGCCTGCTTCGAAATCGCATCCGCGTTAGCGGATCTGCTTCCTTTCGGCGGCAGGCACGAACCGTGCGAAATCGCCGGGTGTTACATCGTCCAGGTCCTTATCCGGAAGCAGCCGCTCTCCCGCTTTTTCATAGGCGGCCTCTACGAACTCCCCGCAGGAGTATTTGCCCGGCGGCGTGTAGTTGAAGTGAAGGAACCGGAAAAAACGTTCCAGCACGATGACCACCAGATCGAGGCCCGCATACGAATCCCCGATCTGCGTCTTGGCCCATGCGAGCGCCTCACGCCCATGCCCGTGCGGCGCAGGCACCACGACATAGCTGTTCCCCGGACCACGTAGATTGCGATACCCAACGCCCTTGAGGGTCGCCTCCAGGGCGTTGCCGGGCGAGACATACAGTGCGACATGATAGAAGGGCGAACTGGTAACGGTAGTAATCAGCTTATTCATGCCGCGTGCGTTGTGAAAGAGCAGGAGGTCACCGGGCTTGGGCGTCGTGGTCGAAGTATCCGGGGTCTGGTAGGAAGCGTCGGCCCGCTTGTGGGCTTTTTGGCGGCTTTTCCAGAGCAAAAGCAGGCCCGTTGCTCCGACGCTTGCGATGAGTAGCAAACGTAATGCCCCCTGATGAGAAGGGTTTCTCAAGGATTTAGACAAAAAAGTCTCCTTTTGGCCCTCAGAAGGAGGGCGCGGCCGAAATATCTATGGTATAATACACCATCTATCCGATCGACATGAAGTTTTCGACTGATCCGCGATCTATGCTCCTCGTGTGCATTCTTCTGTTCGGCTCCTTCTAGCTTTCCTGACGTTCGTTTCAGATGGTGAAGACAACAACAGGCTTCATCCGCTATTTAGATGTCAGGCGTGGCGGTAATTCGCAAGGCATCGGACCCTCTTCCAACATTGGAGGAGAGAATGAAAGGAGCCATAACAGATGGCAACTCGTATTTATGTGGGCGGACTTCCCTACTCTGCAACCGAGCAGGAACTGCAGAACCTGTTCTCCTCGCACGGCACGGTCACTTCCGCAAGCGTCATTACCGACAAGTACACCGGCCAGGCCAAGGGCTTCGGCTTTGTGGAAATGGGCACCGACGCTGAGGCTCAGTCCGCGATCAACGCTCTGAACGGCACGCTC
>JAYUMV010000082.1:0-14369 GCA_043762265.1 Chthonomonadaceae bacterium
CTGGCAGCGCTTATATTACCGGTTATACCGGCTCCCTCGATTTTCCTACCACCGTCAGCGCCTACCAACGTGTGAGCCGAAGCGGCGTCGGCAACAACGTGTTTGTGACGAAACTGAATCCTACCGGTGACAGGCTCATCTACTCGACCTATCTCGGGGGCAGCGCCTACGACAACGCGAATGCGATTGCGGTCGATAGCGCGGGAAACGCCTACATAACCGGGCGTGCCTTCTCTCCTGACTTTCCCACCACACCCGGCGCGTTCCAGCGTGTGAACAAGGCGAACCACAATGCCTTTGTGACGAAGCTGAATCCTGGCGGCTCCTCGCTTGTCTATTCTACCTATTTGGGCGGCAGCGGCAGCGACAGTGGGGTGGGGATCGCCGTAGATGCCGGTGGCCACGCATTTGTCACAGGGCATACAGTCTCCTCGGACTTTCCTACGACAGCGGGCGCATTCCAGGCAGTCAATAGATCGCCTGCGGGCGGCAACGCGTTCGTAACGGAACTCGATCCGGTCGGCTCTACGCTCGTCTACTCTACCTATCTGGGTGGCAGCGGTGTTCAGGGCGATTCTGGGGAGTCCATCGCAGTAGATGGCAACAGCAATGCGTATATCACCGGCGACGCCTCCTCTCCCGACTTTCCCACCTCGCCGGGCGCCTACCAGCGCGTAGAAAAGGCGCTCAACAACTCCAATGCTTTCGTGACGAAATTAAACACCACGGGCACAACCCTGGTCTATTCGACCTATCTCGGTGGAAGCGTTGTGGAAAACGGGAACAGTATCGCCGTAGATGGCAGCGGTCAGGCCTACGTCGCCGGGAACACCCTTTCCCTTGACTTTCCGACGACATCCGGCGCATTCCAGCGCGTCCTCAGGACGCCCGCCACAGCCAGTGCCTTCGTGACGAAACTGAACGCCGATGGAACCGCGCTGGTCTATTCCACCTATCTGGGGGGAAGTGCGGGAACTTACACCTATCACCTGGCCATCGACAACCGCAGCGATGCCTATGTGGCCGGGTATACCGATGCGCTCGACTTCCCCACGACGGTCGGTGCGTATCGACGGTCGGGGGTCGGGGCGACAGTCGGCAGAGCGCACAGTTTTGTGACCCACCTCAACGCGTCCGGCTCCGCTCTGGTCTACTCGACCTACCTCGGCGGAACTGGCGGAGACTATGCGAGCGCTATCGCCGTAGACAGCAGCGGCGACGCCTATGTCACCGGGTATACAGGATCTGCCGATTTTCCGGTTACCTCCGGCGCTTTACAGACGGCGAAGAAGGCGATCGCTGCCAGCGCCTACAGTGCCTTCGTAGCCAAGCTTTCCACCATTCCTGTTTTCCCGGATTTCAACAACGACGGCTTTACCGATCTGCTCATCCAGAACAGCGCCACCGGAGTCATGGCCAGTTGGCTGCTTCAGGGAGCGACCTACTTCAACGGCGCCTACTTCTCCTACACGCCTCCGCCCACCTTCGCGCTCCTAGGAGACGGAGACTTTAGCGGAGATGGAAACATCTCCCTGGTACTTCAGGACAGCGTCACCAACAAGGTCGCTCTCTACTACACTGCCGGAACCAACCATGCCACCATTACCGGAGGCGACTTCCTCAATGTCACGCCGGGCGTCGGATGGAAAGTCGTAGGCATCGGCGACTTCAACAACGACGGCAAATCCGACATCGTCTTTCAGAACCAGACCACCCATCAGATCAGCATCTGGTACATGAACGGCAGATTTTATACGGGAGGAGCAGTGTTGCCCTATGTGCCTGATCCTGCCTGGAAAGTCGTAGGCGTCGGTGACTTCAACGGCGACGGCTTCGCGGATCTGGCGCTTCAGAACCAGACCACCAATCAGATCTGCACCTGGTTTTTTAACGGCACGACCTATCTCGGAGGGGTGCTCATGCCCAACATGCCCGGTGTCGGCTGGAAAGTGGTGGGGGTGGGGGACTACAACGGAGACGGCTTCGCGGATCTGCTATTTCAGAACCAGGCGAACAATCAGCCGAGTGTTTGGTATTTGCAGAACGGCTACCTGACGGGCACAAACAACTTTTCCGTCTCTCTACCATCGGGTTGGAAGATCACTGGCCCACGATGACTACTCCGTACGCGTAAACGCGACGGCTTCGATCGGTACCGTAGAGGCGCTGCAATCGCGCCTCGGCACGGTCGAAGTCTTCGTCCGCTTGCGTCAGGCAAAAGTCTTCGAAGTGCGAAAAAACAGGCACACGGCGCGCCAACAACGAATGCGCCCGGAAGCAGACTGCTTCCGGGCGCATGAGAGAAGGTACACTGTCCCTTTTTCGCGACGAGACGAGAATCTCATAGGATCAGGCATACCTCCTTCAAAGGCTTTACTGCGCCTGGCTACGCAACCCTTCCCAATTCGCCTGGTTGCGCGCTTGATATGCTTGCAACTGCGCAGCCTCGATCCAGTTGCGCCCGGACTTCCTCACGAAAGGTAGCCGCCCCTCGTGTGTAGCGTGTCGTATCGACATCTCCGTTACTCCGAGATGCACGGCAGCCTCTTGCGTCGTCAGTAATTTCTCCGGCAATTTCTGGCTCATATGACCTCCTGATCCTTCTGTTGCTTGGTTTCGGCAATTTAAGGTCCGGCCACACTGCCATGTTCCTTCTATCTCTTTCTAGTACGCATCAGGACGCACAATCATTTGCCTTGCATGCCTCTATCGGCAGTGGAGGCCGAGCAGAGCGCGCTCTTGGCAGGCGACGGCATCGAGGGCGAGGATACGGAGAATCGCTTAAGGACGATGGTCAAGGGGTCAGCATCATTTGTTTCTGGTATAATATGCGATCTTATTGCCACGGTGTAGAAAGGTGAAACGGTGAAAAAACAAACACAAGTCACACTCTTGCGGTTTGTGGGGGCACTCACTGGGGTGCTGGCGATAATCGCAATTATGTGCCTGCTCGGGCTGCTCTTTCTGGTCAGTGGACTACCTCATCCATCTCATCCAGAGAATGGGTTTAGTCTTGTAGGAGCGACAGCGGTGAGTACGTTTTTCCTGTGCGGCGTGACCGCGTTGCTGTTTCACAAGGCCCACGCGGTGGAAGCGCAGCTTTCGTTAGTGGAGCAATCGGCACAGGTCGTAAAGCGCACTCGGCGGGAGCTGATTCTGATTGGAATAGTAAACTTGGGGTTGTCGGGATTCATCTGTACCTATGGGGCTCTGCACAATATTTACTCCTATTGCGTAGTGCCCGCATTTGCAAGGAGTGTTTCCCCGGTGTCCTTTTGGATCTACACTCTGTTATACGGCAGCTTCGGAATATTTCAATTGGTAGCGTCAGCCAACTGGATCCGTTCTACTCGTTCAACTCTCCCCGACACTCCAACTTACACCGGGTGAAGGGCTCAGACATCCCCAATAAGGTCGTGGACCTAAATATTTGCATCAGACCTGATCCGCCCGTCGCTTTCTTGGCGCTCAAATCCATACGACAGAGGTTCAAATCACAGAGTGCGGAGTTAAAAGCGTCTGGAGAGTGGGGTGAGAGTCCTTTTTGTTCTTCTTCCGGGAAAAAAGGACAGTGAAACGCCGAACGAGGAGCTTATGTGGAGATCGAAACTGTAACAACGCATGGGCAGTACTGGATTCGAACCAGTGACCCCCTCGGTGTGAACGAGGTGCTCTACCACTGAGCCAACCGCCCAAACGGAGTGGTTCCTCTGGGAACACACTCCGAAACAGGATGCCGAGGACAGGACTTGAACCTGCAAGCCTTTTGAGCATACGCACCTCAAGCGTACGTGTCTGCCAAATTCCACCACCTCGGCAAGGGCTTTTCGAACCGTTCGGCACGATGAGTAGGGATACGGGGAATCGAACCCCGGCTTAAGGACTGAAAATCCCTCGTCCTAACCTCTAGACGATATCCCCACATTGGGCGAACGGCCCGAATTGCACAGTTATTATAAAGGGGTAACCGGGTTTTTGTCAAGGGCGATCCACAAAAAGGCCAATGCGGTGGACCGCCCGTTGAACAAGAGCGCGATCTACGGAGAAGTACTGCTGGAGTTAGTGCCAGTGCCGGTTGCGCTTGCGCTGACCCCGACGACCATACCGCCGCCGTAGAAACCCCAACCGGGATCGTATTCGACACTGCCATCGGCGAAGTGAATGGTGGTATTGCCGTAGATGTCCCAGGTGATCGTCGCGGGTAGACCCGGATCAGGGCCTTGAATGCGCGCCGTGCCGGACCCATCCGCTCGGTAGATATAGTCCGTGATGTATTTGTCCGAGGATTCGGTATGATTGGTGCCGCTGCCGTCCCCCTTAAAACTCCCCTGATAACTATAGAAAGCCTGGTTCGGGCCGTCACTTCGAGAGGACCACGTCGAAGAGCCGTCTGCATTCCAGACGCTCTGTCCCTGGTCGCTCCAGCCGTCCACATAGGTACCGTTGTAGGTGGATTTACCGGAGTTGTCCGCATTCTGCACCGTCACATAGTCGCCATGGGTACCGCTCAGAGCGCCTGCCGTGATGGTGTAGTGCGACTCGTAGCTCTGTGGAAACGAGGCGAGAGAGGAAAACACCGTATGAAAACTTCCGGCAGGCTGTGTCTTGGCTTCGTCCTGGTAGAGAGTGAAGTCGCTGGCAGTGGCGGAGTCCTGAATTTTGACCCAGAGGCCAAGGTAGTCGTCAAAATAGAAGTTCGGATCCGTGCCGCTGTCGCGGGTGTGGCTTCGAATGCGCATGCGGTGGGTTGCGGCACGCCCTGAGACCGCCGCCGCAACCGCAGAAGAAGGGCGAACCGAGGCCACATTGGTGATAAACGCCCCAATGAGCGGAAGGGCCGTTATCTGCGCACCGCCGCTGCCAGCAGAGGAGGCTCCCCCGGCCGTCGCGCCCACTCCCGGGGCTACCGATCCTACCAGCAGGGTGGAGGAAGAGGCGAATGCGCCATTTCGGGCCGCTGCCAACGCCGCAGGCTGCACGCCGCTCTGCGAAAGCGCCCGCAGTTGATGGTTTTGCAGCGAGGCGAGGCGCGTGTGCGTCTGCGTGTTGGGAGCGGCAACGCGCGTATTCGACGACGAGCCTCCGCCACAACCGGCAGCAAAGAAAACAGCCAGGGCGACAGCCGCCATTCCCAGGGCGTTTCGGCGCGAGTGCAGGATATTTCCGGTTCTCATGAAGCCTCCTTGATACGTTTTCCGGTAGGAATAAATTTGTCTGATGGATTGTCTGATGGGGAGAGGTGCAGACGACCGACCATCGTCCGCCTGATAATACCATACCCGTGCAAAAACCGCAAATACCTCCGCAAGAAAGCGGCTCCCCCTGCCACGGCACGGGAAGTTCCGACAGGCGTGGCGATGCGGGAAACGCACACCTTGCATCGCCTGCAATTGAGGTATAATAGGCGTATCCCGACGCAGATTTGGCATTTTAGGGACCTTCTTAACGGACTTTGTGAAAAATGCAACGAAGTCTAACCGTGTACGTAGAAGGATGTAAGAGACAGAAGAGATCGGGCAGTGGAGAAGCGGGTTCAAGATGGCAACGACCTACACGGAACCAACCAGACAGAGTGGACCGACCGACGGACCGCCGCCGCCTCGGCCGCTCTATGTCGGAGATAAAGAGCAGTATGTGCGCGAGATGTTCGCGGCCATCGCTCCCCGCTACGACCTTTTGAACGATCTGCTCAGTTTTCGCAGCCATAAACGCTGGCGGCGGCTGGCCGTGCGCATGGCGAAGGTCGCTCCCGGTGATCGCTGCCTTGATGTCTGCACAGGCACAGGAGATTTTGCGGTCGATCTCGCGCAAGCCGCCGGGACTGGTGGCCATGTGATCGGCTCCGATTTCTGCGAGCCCATGATCCGCAACGGCCTCGACAAAGTCGCCTGCGCAGGAGGCAGCCCCATCCGGATGATGGTCGCCAATGCCGAGCATCTGCCGTATCCCGATCAGCAGTTCGATGTCGCGACCGTCGGCTTCGGGATTCGCAATGTCGCCCATATCGAGCAGGCGGTATCGGAAATGACACGTGTCGTAAAGCCAGGAGGACGGGTCGTCATCCTGGAGTTCAACCGTCCGCGCCCCGTCTGGTACAAACCGTTCGTCGATTTCTATCTGTTCCATATCCTGCCGCGTCTCGGCGGGTTGTTTAGTCGGCAGGAAGCCTACACCTATCTGCCGGAATCCATGAAACTGTTCGTCTCCCGCGAAGAGCTGGCAACTATCATGCAACGCGTCGGCCTGTGCGAGATCCAGGTGCGAGACCTCAACTTCGGTACGGTCTGCATCCATCTTGGCGTCCGCCCCGTGCTCCCCGGCTCGGAGGGCAATCCATGACCGCAACCACCACCCGTTTTCCTTCGAATAGGACCACCCTCCCTGTCTCCGCGCTGAGCGCTGCAGCCGTCTTCCACGACTACATTCGTCCCGACCTCGACAGCGTCGAAGACTGGCTCGACCGCTCCATCGGCTCCGATGTCCGCACCATCAGCGCCCTGACCAGCCATATTTTGAGGGCCGGAGGCAAGCGCCTGCGGCCCGCAATGGTCGCCCTCTCCGCACGCTCCCAGCAGCCCAACATCGATCCCACCCGTATCGCCACCATCGGCGCGGCGGTCGAACTGATCCACATGGCCTCGCTGGTTCACGACGATGTGGTGGACGACACGGCCACACGACGCGGCAAACCTACCGCCAATGCGCTTTTTGGCAACTGCGTCGCCGTCATCAGCGGCGACTATATCCTGGCCCGCGCCATGCGTCTAGTGGCGGACGATGGAGATATGCGTCTCTTCCGGATCCTGGCAGATATCACGGTGACCATGAGCGAAGGCGAAGTCATGGAGATCGCCGTGACCGGTCGCCATGATCTGCCGATGGCAGACTATCTCGAAATCCTCCGGAAGAAGACTGCCGTGTTTCTCGAAGGCTGTTGCCGATGCGGTGCGGTGATCGCCAACGCCGACGAGCAGACCGAAAACGCGCTCGGGCAGTACGGCTCACGACTGGGCATGGCCTTCCAACTCGCCGATGACCTTCTCGACTATATCGGCGATCCGGAGATCACCGGCAAACCCCGGGGCAGCGATCTGCGTGATGGCCGCGCGACCATGCCGTTTCTGCTGGCGATGCAGGATGCCAGCCCCGCAGAACGGGAGCAGCTCCTCGCCGCCTTCGGCGATCCCACGCTGGACGATGCCGCCGTCCTGCGCATCTGTTCCCTGCTTGCCACCTACGACAGCTTTGATCGCACCCGCGACTGCGCGCAAGAGCAGGTCGAACTCGCCGCCGAGGCTCTTGTGGATCTGCCCCCCACGCAGGCCCTCGACTGCTTCCATGCACTGACCAGCTACGTCGTCCTGCGCGACCGATAGGCAACAACAGGGAGAGAACTAAAACCAGCGCTTCTCGACGACATACCGCTGGTGAAACTGCTCGGCGTTAGCAGCGCCATAACGGGCCGCCTGAATCAGGGGAATCGTCGCCGCAATGAGGAGCGGAGCCACACCGACGACTGCCAGCCATACCGACACCAACTCCATCAGCGAAAGCACATAAAAGAGCATCCCCAGACACGCCCCACTTACGAACATGGCCGCCAGGGTCGATCCCATCGTCCTATTCCCTAGATAGAAGCCATGCACCCCGATGCCGCCCAACCCCAGCGCCAGCGCGATCGCGACCGCCTTCTGGCGGTGTTCCGGAGGAAACTCGACAGGGGGCTGATAGGGAATACCCATCGCAGGTGGCGGAGGCAGGGGAGGAGGAGGCGCGATAGCAGCGGCCTCCAGAACGAACGGGTGTCCGCATCTGCCGCACACAGCCACTTCCGCCGCAAGCGTCAAACCGCACCGAGGACACGTTTTATAGAGGGTGGGCAAAAGTGGCTCCCATCGATTCGAATTCCGGAACAGGGCAGAGAGACACACCTGTTCCTGCGCGACTGCCCCGCTACTTTCTTCCGTACGAACTATTTTTCCGAAAAGACGCTTCTGTGACAAAAAAGACTGCTTTTGTCACACGCCTGTCATATTGATATGTTATTCTATAATCACTTCTCCTCCGGAATGACCCGGAAACGAAGCGACACTGTAGATTCAACGTAGATTCAAAGATACAAACTCCATATAGGCCGACGCGGAAGTTGGCATTTTGCAGCGAGGATTCTCGCGCAGATGCTGATTTGTCGTGTCGGCATTTGTGTTAGGGCCGTCCCGCTGCCGAATAAGACTATTCGACAGGGACGGCCCTTTGCGTTGTTACGAGCAGAGACCCAGAGAGGCCGGGGAGGAAAACAGGATGACGTTTGCTGCAAGCAGCCGATTTGAACAGATGGTGCGCGAAGGTGTGGCCCGCCCTGTTTTCTTTCAAGGGGTCTTTCCGTTTCTTGGCAGCGGCCTGACGAATCCGCGCCTGCTGAACCCGGAACTGATCTATACCGTGCCGAAGGGATGCAAGGCGGCCCTCATGTATTTTCGGGGCGGCAACGCCTCCGATCAGATGATCTATCTGAGCGTGACAAGCAATGGAGTCGCAAAGCGCTATTTCCCCATCGGACCCCAGGACGGCACGCACGTCGAACTGGTCATCAAAGAGGACATTCCTGCCGAAACGAGACTGGAATTGCATCTCGCAGCCGGTGCAGGCGTCATGGGCACGGTCGTCGTCGATGTCGGCCTGCTGGAGTGGAAAGAGGCCTAACGGCAACAAACGACAGGGCGCAGCGTCGCGTTTTCTCTCTCAATGGTGAGAATCAACAAGGATAGGTTTCACGAGGCGATTGGGACGAGGAGAAGAGAGATGAAAATCAGCGACTTGAAACAGAGCGGCCACGCGCCCACCCTGTTCAGCGCATTCCTGCATTTCGATATATCGTTTATGGTCTGGGTCATTCTCGGAGCGCTCGCGCCGTTTATCGTCAGCGATCTCGCTCTGACCGGCCCCAACCTGCGCGTCACCCCGAACGCTGTCGTGCAGAAAGGACAGTACGCGCTCATCCTCCGCAAGCCGGACCCTAAGAAGCACGAAGGCGGCAAGTACATTCTCGCGATCAAAGAAACGGCGAACGCGACCAAACAGAGCGTCAAACCGGTCGAGAAGTTTGCGCTCGATAACCTCGATCCCGCGACCATCGCCGCCCTGAACGCGAAATCGAAACTGATCCATATCGAGGCGCCTGCGGGAGTGGGAAATCCGAACGAAAACGTCTTCCCACTGGCTTCAGGAGCAATGCTAGAATCGCAAGGTAAGACGTTTCAGACACTCGCCAACGGCCTCTCTGCCGGACAGAAGGGACTGCTCATTGCCGTGCCGCTTCTCGGCTCCGCCTTCTTCCGCATCCTCTTCGGTTTTCTTTCGGATCAGTTCGGCAGCAAACGTGTCGGCGTCAGCTCCTTGATCGCAACGCTCCTTCCACTCGTCTGGGGCTGGCTCTTCGCGAAGACCTTCGTCGATATGCTGATGGTCGGGGCGCTGCTGGGAATCGCAGGGGCCTCCTTCGCCGTGGCGCTGCCATTGGCCTCGCGTTGGTATCCGCCGGAACTGCAAGGGCTGGCGATGGGCATCGCAGGGATGGGCAACTCCGGCACCGTGTTGGCGACCCTCTTCGCCCCCCTGCTGGCGAAAACATTCGGCTGGCACGCCGTCATGGGAATGCTCTGCATTCCGGTATTGCTGGTACTGATCGTCTTCACGCTTCTTGCGAAAGACGCGCCCGGTTCGATGAAGAAGACCACCGTCTCCTCCTATCTGGCCTTGCTCAAGCAACCCGACACCTTCACCTTCTGCCTGCTCTACTTCGTGACTTTCGGCGGGTTCGTGGGGCTCTCTTCCTTTCTGAACGGCTTCTTCGTGGACCAGTACGATGTCGCGAAGGTCGCGGTCGGCGTCGTGACCGCTCCGCTGATCATTGCGGGCAGCCTGCTCCGACCGGTCGGGGGCGGCCTCGCCGACAGACTGGGCGGCATCCGAATGCTGACAGGGCTCTACGCGATCGTCATTCTCTCGATGCTCGGCGTCGGATTTGCCATCGGCAATCAGGCGATCGTCATGGCGCTGCTCTTTATCGGGATGGGCTGTCTGGGAATGGGCAACGGCTCCGTGTTCCAACTCGTTCCCCAGCGCTTCCGCTCGGAGATCGGCGCGATGACCGGCCTGGTGGGAGCCACCGGTGGCGTCGGCGGCTTCTATCTCAATGTGCTGCTTGGCAATTTGAAGGACGCGACCGGCACCTATGCCAGCGGGTTCTGGGCCTTTGCAGCAACAGCCCTGGTCGCGCTCGTCGTGCTGCGGCTCGTAGCACCCGTCTGGACACGTTCCTGGTTGGGAGCCGGAGGTATCGCCACCGGCAAGCCGGTCGAACATGCCGTCGTCTCCGCAACGCCTAACTCCGTGCTGGAGCCGACACTCTAATTCACTTTCCATCCGTTCCATCGTTCGCAGGGAGATCTCAGAACATGTATTCCAAACCTAATTTTATTCAGGGCGTGTTTCCATTCGAAGGCAAAGGGATGACGCAGCCGTTCGCACTGGCCGAAGCGGTCTACATCGTCCCGACCGGGAAGCGGGCGCAACTCATCTATTTCCGTGGCGGCAACTCCACCGACGATCTCATCTATCTTGTGCTGATGCGGGATGGCAAGCCGATGCGCTATTTCCCACTCGGCGCGAAAGCCGATACCCACATAGCGCTCGCCGTCGTGGAGGATCTGCTCTCCGACACGAAGATCGAGGTCTGTGTGGCGGCTCCCGAAGGACTGAAGGGACTGGTTGTCCTCGACATCGGCCTGATGGAGATCTAGGGTGTTTCCAAGGGATGGGGAGAAAGAACGTTATGGCAGCAAAACAAAAACTGGTCGTGGTTGGAAACGGAATGGCGGGAGCACGCGCGGTGGAGGAGATTCTGTCGCGCGGGGGCGCCGAGATGTTCGACATCGTTATGTTCGGCGATGAGCCCTACGGCAACTACAACCGTATTCTGCTCTCGAATGTGTTGAGCGGTTCGCAGGAGCCTACCGACATCTTCCTCAACCCGCTGGAGTGGTACCGGGAGAACGATATTCGACTGCATGCCGGAGTGCGCGTGACCGAAATCGACCGCAACGCCAAAATCGTCACCGGGGCCGATGGAACCCAGGAGGCCTATGACAAGCTTCTGATCGCGACCGGCAGCCGACCCTTCGTCCCGCCGATGGAAGGACTGAAGCTGGAGAATGGCCGCGACAAACCCGGCGTCTTCGTCTTCCGTACGATCGACGATTGTACCAAGATCGCCGGCTACGCCTCTAAATGTCGGCGTGCTGCGGTGCTCGGCGGCGGTCTGCTCGGCCTCGAAGCGGCGCGCGGCCTGCTCAACTACGGACCCGAAGTGCATGTCATTCATCTCATGTCGAGCCTGATGAACCAGCAACTGGACTCGGACGCAGGAGGCATCCTCTGCAACACCATGGAGCGGATGGGCGTGCATGTCCATCTAAATGCGGCCACAACGGCCGTTCTCGGTGAAGAGAGCATGACAGGACTGGCCTTCAAGGACGGTACGACGCTGGACTGCGACATGCTGGTGATCTCGACAGGGATTCGGCCCAACGCCGAGATCGGGGCGCGCTGCGGCCTTACTGTGGAGCGCGCGATCGTCACCGACGATCAGATGCGCTCGATCGACGATCCCGATGTCTATGTCGTAGGGGAGTGCGCGCAACACCGGGGCAAAGTCTACGGGTTGGTGCAGCCGCTCTGGGAACAGGCGCAGACCCTGGCGGACCATATCACCGGGCGCAACCTCAGCGCCGCCTACCACGGCTCGAAACTGGCGACGAAACTCAAGGTCATGGGCGTAGAACTGGCCTCTATGGGCAGTATAGAACCGGTCGATGACAAAGACGAAGTCGTGCAGTTCGCGGAGCCGAAGCGGGGAATTTATAAAAAACTCATCATTCGTGATGGGATTCTGCAGGGGGCGATCCTGCTCGGCGATACCAGCAAGGCAGCCGCTCTGATGCAGGCCTACGACCGGGCGACTCCTCTGCCCGAAGAGCGCGCCTCACTGCTCTTCGACCTTGGTGGCCCGAAAAAAGAGGCCACGATGCTGGAGATGCCCGACGATGCGCAAGTCTGCAACTGCAACGGAGTCAGCAAGGGCGCGATCCGGCGCTGCGTCTCCGGCGGCAAGCGCAGTATGAAGATGGTCATGGAGGCGACACGGGCCGGAATGGGCTGTGGCTCCTGTAAGATGCTCGTCAAGGAGATCGTCGAGTGGGCCTGTGAAGGGCAGGTCGAAGAAGATCCCTCCGTGCACTACTACGTTGCGGGCATCCCATTGCCGAAGCCGGAACTGGTGCGCGCCATTCAGGAGCAAGAGCTGAAGTCGGTCTCCGCCGTCTTCCAAGCCCTGGCGGATGGGGTCGAGGATGCCGCAAGCAAGCCGGGCCTGGCCTCCTTGCTCAAGACGCTCTGGGGCGCGGCATACGAGGATGAGCGGGATGCCCGCTTCATCAACGACCGCGTACACGCCAATATCCAGAAAGACGCGACCTTCTCCGTCATCCCCCGCATCTATGGCGGCGTCACCTCCGCCGACCAACTGCGCAAGATCGCCGATGTCGCGGACAAGTACGATGTGCCGATGGTCAAGATCACGGGCGGTCAGCGGATCGATCTGCTTGGCATCAAGAAAGAAGATCTGCCAAAGGTCTGGAAGGATCTCGGCATGCCTTCCGGCCATGCCTACGCGAAGTCGTTCCGCACCTGCAAGACCTGCGTCGGGACCGATTTCTGCCGCTACGGAGTGGGGGACAGCACGGGGCTCGGTATCAAGATCGAGAACCGCTTTCAGGGCCTGGAGACTCCCGGTAAGATCAAGATGGCGACGGCAGGCTGCCCGCGCAACTGCTCGGAGGCGCTGGTCAAAGATGTCGGTGCAGTCGCAGTGGAAGGCGGCAAGTGGGAGATCTATATTGGAGGCGCGGCGGGAGCGCATGTGCGCAAGGGCGACCTGCTCTGCGTCGCGGAGAGCCATGAGGAAGTGCTGCTCTACGCGGGGCGTTTCATGCAGTACTACCGCGAAAACGCCAAGTATCTCGAACGAACCTACGGCTTTCTGGATCGAGTCGGCATCGAGAAGGTGCGCTCGGTCGTGATCGACGATAGCGAGGGAATCGCCGCGCAACTGGACGCCGCCATGCAGGCTTCCGTCGATGCCTATGTCGATCCCTGGCTCGAAGCCTACACGCCTAAGACGCCCAATCAGTTCATGGAAACGGTCCCGGTGGAGGTCAAATGATGACGGAAACTCTTATCGCCTCAGAGGTCTCATTGGGACCGCTTGGGCAGATCCCGCCCGGCGAAGGGCGCAACTTCGAGGTGCAGGGGCGGCGCATCGCCGTCTTCCACACGCGTAACGGGGAGGCGTTCGCGACGCAGTCGGAGTGTCCGCACCGTATCGGACCCCTGGCAGATGGCCTGCTCGGCGGCACGACGCTGGTCTGCCCGCTCCATGCCTGGAAGTTCGATCTGCGTACCGGGCAGGCGCTCTATGGGGACTGTGATCTCGTCACCTATCCGGTGCGCCTGAGCGCCGCAGGCGAGATTCTTCTGACACTGGATTCGGAAAGAGAGTAAGTCCGTGCCTACCACTGCCACCCACTGTCCCTACTGCGCCTTGCAGTGCGGCATGAACCTGGTCGAGCGTGACAGCGAACTGACGGTCGCTGCCCGCCCGGACTTCCCGACCAACAAGGGTGGCCTCTGCCAGAAAGGCTGGACCTCCGCCGATCTGCTGCGCCATCCGGATCGCCTGACAACACCGCTGATGCGTGACCGCAAAGGGGAGCCGCTGCGGCCCGTCTCCTGGGAAGTGGCGTTGGAGCGTGCCGCCCATGAGATCACGACCGTCCAGGAGAAATGCGGGCGAGATGCGGTGGGGGTCTTCGGTGGCGGCGGACTGACCAACGAAAAATCCTACACACTCGGCAAGTTTGCGCGGGTCGGGCTGCGCACCGCGATGATCGATTACAATGGGCGGTTCTGCATGTCTTCGGCGGCGGCAGCGGGTATCAAAGCGTTCGGAGTGGATCGGGGCATGCCGTTTCCGCTCGAAGACATTCCCGACGCGGAGGTGATCCTGCTGATCGGCAGCAACGCCGCCGAGACCATGCCGCCGATCATGCAGTATTTCGAGGCGCAACGGCAGCGTGGTGGCAAACTGATCGTCGTCGATCCGCGCTGGACGCCGACCGCCCAGAGCGCGACCCTGCACCTTCAGATCACACCCGGCACTGATCTCGCCCTCGCCAATGGCCTGCTGCATATTGCGGCGCGAGACAGCCTGCTCGACACGCAGTTCATCGCGAGCCGCACTTCCAACTTCC
>JAYUMV010000083.1:0-6117 GCA_043762265.1 Chthonomonadaceae bacterium
GCCGACCTCGCCATGACCGATGCCGACAAACACACCGTCGAAGCCGAACGGGGCTATAAGCGCAGCGACTACACCGCTCACTTCGCGGCGATCAAGGGCCTGAACTTCGATGGAACCCTCCTCTCGGCCAACGACGCTGCCGATCACCTGAGTCACGACACGCACAAGTTCAACCTGCAATACGCGATCAACAAGGTCACCGGCCTCTCCTATACCGACGATAGCGACATCGCAACCTCTAAAGGCCTGCGCAACGGCACCGAGCATAGCCTGCTGACTTTCAATGAGGGCTTCAGCAAAGGTTACCTGCTCAATCTTTTCCGCGATCAGTCCGCAACCTTCGCGAATGGCGTCGAGAAACAAGGATCCACGATCGACTCGCTGCACTTCGAGACGCCGAAAGCCAATGCGAACGGGTTAAGCTTCGACGAGAAGCGCCTCAGCTATACCGATAACCGTTACGAAAACTCGACTAACCTGAATGTGCACGTCAAACCTTCCAGCCAGTTGACGTTTTCCTACTCCCGATCAGAAATAGATCGCGGTCAGGACGGCACGACCACCGAGACCCTGACGACACCGATTGCCACGACGGCCGCCGTAGCGCCTTCCGAGGCGACCGACTCCTTCGACCTTCAGTTTCAAGCCAACAAGCAGTTCGCGATCATCGCAGGGGCCAGCCAGAAGGATACGACGGACAACAAAGACGGAGATACGCTCAAGTTCGGACTACAAGGGCAGCCGACCCGGAATTTCACCGTCGCCGCGACGTTCAACGAGATCCACGACAAAGCCAGGAACACCAAAGATGTCGCGGATTTCGCGATCAGCAACGCCAAACCCTTCGCCCTTGGGATGGTCAAAGATATCACCTTCACCGCGCGTTACGCGTCGCTCAACGATCAGCGCAAACTTCAGAACGAGACTATGACAGGTCGTGCTGCCTGGAAAATCCTGAAGAACGAGTTCCTTCTCGACTACAGTGGCCTCACCAAGCCCGATGGCACCAGCACGGTCAACCGCCTCTATCAGTTCACCACAGATCCGAACCCTAAAAAATGGTTTCATGCTGGCTTTCTGTACAAAGTCCGTACCCTGACGACCGGGGAAGACAAGCTGATTCGCCGCTTCACCGCCGACTGGCGCTTCGCCAAGGCCACCAACTTCGTCTACACCTATGGAACCCTGCCGGAAGACGACAAGGGCAATCTGACTCCCCTGACCACCGCTGATGTCGCCTTCAAGCACGCCTGGCGTTCGACGCTGACTTCTCAACTCTTCTACCGGCTCAGCGATAACCAGGCCACCAAAGTCGCCACGAGTTCCTTAGGGATCGGCGTCGATACCGTTCTCTCTAAGACCGTAAAGTTCGGCCTCGCCTACAGCAAGGACATCAACGGGCAGGCTGGAAAGTTCGACCATTCCGATCACCTGCACGTCTCCCTGGACCACCAGATCAACTCCGACCATTTCCTCACCGTCTCTGCGGAGATCCGCAGCCATGACAGCCACAACCTGCAAGACGAAATCCAGACCAACCTCGACTTCCGCGCTAAGTTTTAACGCTCGTCTCCTTCGTCGATGAGCCCGTGAAATCGGCCCAGCCAATAGGGTAAGAGCCAGAACGTGCCGTCTTCTTCGCCCATGCCCTCTCCGCCGCCATCCAGTGCGTAGGGATTGTGATTCCACTTTGCAACGCGTCGTTCGCGAGGCGACAGCACATACAGGGCCTGCTTCTCACCGAATCGACCGACTTCCAGATCGTGTCGAATGTCGGCACGATGGCTGTTGCGAACCGACCAGTGTCTCAGATCCCAGGGAGCCTCCTGAAGCCACCGAACCGCCGCATCCACATCACAAGGCCCATTCCCGGACAGCGCCGCATAAAGAAAATTGTAGAAGGGTGACTGTTCGGGCCTTAAGATCGCCTGCGTACGCTCCAGGCTGAGCAGATAAAGGCCGCGCAGGCCCGGATCGGACTCCAGCATCAGCAACGGATAGTAGGCGCAGGCTGCAAGTTCGTCATCGGAGTGATTGTTCTCTCCGAGCGGCGGCAAAACTTTTTGGCGTACCGTATTAAGCGCATAGCCGTGCTGGACGATAAGAGTTTGATAGGCCTCTTCAAATCGCGCGTCTCCGCAGAGGTGAATGGCGACCTTGAGGTGCGAGAGGATCTGAAGAGAGTTCAAGCCGCGCTCGTTCGCCCAGTCGGGATCGTCGTTAAGCGCTTCCGGCGCCCAGACCCCCCAGGTCGTACGTTTTCCGGCTGGACCGACCAGCGTATAGTGATGATCCAGGATATGATGGGTAACTGCGCGGCAAGTCTCCGCGATGGCAGCGCGATCTTCCGCATCGGCGACCAGCGCGCTGTAAACATACCAGGCCAGGTAATGACCGACCAGTTCGTCGGACGAGGTATCGTTCTTATAGAGTACGCCAGGTTCGACAGGAGAGGGATACCAGTTCGGGCCAGGATCGGACTGAAGCGCCCGCTCTCCCACACGAATAACAGCCCGCGCCGGAAAACCGGGAATACCCGTGAGACGAACGAGGTCTAAGAGGGCAGAGAGACTGCGCCGGGCGAGTCTATACGCCTCCCCCGAAGCTGTCACCGCGTAACGGAAGCATTCGGCGCAGAGGTAGAGGCTTGTCCACAATCCATCGTTATCGCTGGCCTCGTAGAGGAAACTCTCCAGGTCACCGGGCTGGGTCAGGCGACAGTCGGTCACATACCCGCCCCGATTGTGTCGAGCCTCGGTGATCTGCTCGTAATGGGAGGCTTTCTGCGGTAAGGTCATCGGAACGAAGGCAAGACGTGTGATTCCGGTCGTGGTATGAATCCAGCAGTCACCGGTCGGCGCAATGTGCAGCCCCGTTACACAATCGTCTGCCAGCCAGCGTCGGCCCGCATACGTGCGCCACTGCCCGTTGTGAAGGCGTGTCACTCCTTCGGGAGTGCCAATCCAGATTTCGCCCTCGTTACCGACCGCGAGATGAGTGATGTCCAGGAAGGGAAGTCCATCCTCCGCCGTGAAAGCGATCCACGCGCCGCCGATAGAGTAGTTCAGACCATTCGCGGTGCCGACCCATATACCCGCGGTATCGGCGACCAGAGCCTGAATATCGGGGCTAAGCAGGCCCTCCGAGACATTGAGAGCAGAATTGTGCGGGGATACCGGCAGGATTTCGTTGCCCTGCTGTCGAAAGAGACCCTTGTTGGTGCCGAAAAAGGCGCTTCCGTCTGCCAGAAGCGCGTGCGCCTGGATAAGAACATCCGTCGGAAGAGACCACTTTTCCTCGGCAAACTGATCCGCAGGGAAGGCATCGAAGGTGGGGAAAACATTTTGGCCGGACGCCTCGTCTAAAGAGGTGTAGACCGTTGCGATCTCCTGGAGAAATGTTCCCAACATCCGTCTGGGAACCGACAGCGCCGCTTCTGAACTCATGCCTTGCTCTTTCTTGTGAACGGGTTCACACCGAAGGTGTCAACAAGCCGATATTCCCACATCTTTCTTTGCGAAGCTGTGACGTTTGGCATTTCGGTTCCGTTAATAGAGTATAGATAGCGGACATTTCTGAGCTGTATCGGGAGAAGTCCGTGTGGTGACCGTGCAGTAAGCCGCACAAGGAGCACTATTCATGACACCGCCCGCCAATTCTTCTCCGCTTGCGCCCGGTGGCGGGGGCGAGCCGGAAGAGGAAAGCGTTCCGCATTCAAGCGCCGAATCGCACTCTTATCTTCCGCGATTGACACGCCAACGCCTTCTTTCCGTCGAAGAGGAGCAGGATCTCTCGGCGCGCATGCACCGTGGGGATCGGCGCGCCAAAGACCGTCTGATCGAGTCGAACATGCGTCTTGTCATCAATATCGCCAAAAACTACCACAGTGTACTTATTCCGTTCGAAGACCTGGTCCAGGAAGGGGCTATCGGTCTTGTCACCGCGACAGAACGCTTTGACCCCGCACGCGGCTTCCGCTTCAGCACCTATGCCACCTACTGGATCCGCCAGTCCATCAGCCGCGCCATCGACAATAAATCGAAAGCGATCCGAATTCCGGCGCATGTCTCCGAAGCGATTCGCAAGTTGGAAAAGATGCGCGACCTCTTTTTCCGCGAACGCGGTGTCGAGCCCTCCCTCGAAGAGTTGGCGCAACACACAGGCGTCTCGATTCACAAAATCTCCGCGCTCTTGCAGGCCGGACAAGATCCGCTTTCGCTCGATATGCTGGTCGGCAATGAAGAGAACACCCCGCTCTCCGCGCTCATCAACGATACTTCTGCAGAAAACCCGCAACAGGCCGTACTGACAGAAGAACGCAAGAAAGCCTTGTGGGAACTGTTGCAGATCCTCACACCGCGTGAACGTGAAGTCATGCGCCTGCGCCTGGGGTTTGAAGAGGACTCCTCGGAGGTTCTACAAGAGATCGGCGTCCGCATGCATCTCTCCCGCGAGCGCGTCCGCCAAATCGAAATCCAGGCCCTCCGCAAACTCAAACACGCCGCCAAACGCCGCAACCTCCTCGGCTATCTCAGCGACTGATCTATACGTACCTAACCCCCGTCCCCGTCCCTGGTTCGTTCGCTTCGCTCACAGGGAAGGGGTGCCCCAACAAGAAACGACCAGATCCTCCTTACTTGTGCCTGACAATATATACTCATGCGCGGTTCGCACCACGTAGAACACCGGAACTTTTCGGCGATAGATTGAGTTTTCCTTCGGATATTATGCCTCCACTCGGTGCTGACTATTTCGGGTCTACACGGATCATAGCATCGTATGGAGTGGCGTTATCAACCACATAACTGCTCAGGTCGTTGGTATAATAATCTTCCGGACCGTATAGTTCCTCCCAGATCCAGACGAAGAAAAGGCGGATCGGTTCTGGTCCGTCGAAATCGGGTATGATCGAATTGAACATACTCTGAAAGAATTCCACTCCTCCGAGACTCTCGGGCATCTGAGCGTTCAAACCGTAGCAGAAACTGTCCTTTGTCATACGCTGCGTGGTTTCGTCAAGACTGTGTATCCAGGGAACGATGAAGGGACGAATAACTCTCTCCTTGACCTCAACGGGATTCTTACCGTCCATACCGGGAAATTCGAGTTCCGGTATCTCACTCTCTTCAACATCTACGTGACGCGAAATCGGACCTATAGCCAAATAGATCAATCGCCAGCTTGCGACTTTGGTAGTGTTTGAGGACATGGCTTGCCAAAATTTTCGTGCGCGATGCGGTGGTTACGTGTCGGGGCACCCCTTCCCTGTGAGCGCAGCGAACGCATCAGGGAAGGGGACGGGGGTTAGGTACGTTATTGTTCCCGCTCTTTGTCCTGCTGTTGGCGGGCGCGCAGTTTGGCGGCCATCAGGCGGGACATCCCTGCCTCTTCGGGCGCAGGTTCGGAAACGCGGGGCGTAGGCGCGGGAGCAGGCGCATCGCTTGGCGGGGCAGGAGGCGCTTCCAGGCCTTCGGGGCGCAGGGTACGGGATGCAGGCAAGGGCGGTGCAGCGGTCGTGGCAGGACGGAGCGTTGTCGGGCGTTCGGACACCGTGGTGGACGCGACGGAGAGGGGCATAGCGCTCACTCCATTCGCCGACGCCGTCGCCAGCTCTTCTTCGCGCTCGGCGACGACGACGCCTTTGCGGTCCAATAGGCGTCCGAGTTCGGGAGTACCGCTGCGCTGTGGAATGGCTTTCGCCGTGCGGGCGCGCAGCCAGTCCATTGCGCGGCGCGCATCGCTGATATCTACAGCCAGTCGGCGCACCGCGATGTCGAAGGGCAGGAGCAGCATCGCCAGAAGCAGGAAGAGCGGAATCATGTCGGCTGCGGAGAAGACGGCCGGTCGATCGCCACCAAAAATCGAGGCGGGCGTAGGCTCGGTGCGACCACTGCCAGCCGAGGCGAGTTGGGTCATGAGGTAGCGGTTCGACTGCGTGTCTTTGTACTCCGGCGAATAGGCGGTGGAGAGCCCCACGACCGTAGAGGTGTTGGGCGTACCATCGGTCTTCTTCTGAGTGACATTGACAAGATACGTGCCGATATGCGGCGCGTCGAACCAACCCTCGTAGTGGCCTGGCCCCGTCTGGTGCAGCACCTGTTCGAGCGCAGGCGGAGC
>JAYUMV010000084.1:0-6932 GCA_043762265.1 Chthonomonadaceae bacterium
TCACCCGCCGTTTCCAGCGGGTGCAACGACCCTAGTCGAATTGCCCGAACGTTCCGCCGCCAAGCAGTTTCAATCCTCACCCGCCGTTTCCAGCGGGTGCAACGAGGCTCCGAAGCCCGTAGCCGAGGCCACTGAAGAGGAGGTTTCAATCCTCACCCGCCGTTTCCAGCGGGTGCAACCGTCAGAGCTCGCTCGCTTCTTGAGGTTTTTGATCTCGAAATGAGGTTGCTCTGATTGATTTACGTATGTGATTGGTTTTGAATTGCATGTGACTCAGCAGGCGTGTGTCAAGTTCTGATCTCAACGTGAGGCGCGTACCTACGAGGGAGTGTGTCGGTGCTACCGATCCGCGCCAGCAGTCCTTTGGCACTGCTGGCTCACAACAGTCAGTGAGTGGTTCAGATAATGAGGGGGGCTTTGAAATCGCGATAGAGATCGCGACCGTGGACCTCGACCACCTCCTCTCGATTGGGATGAAGTTTGTAGATACGCAGACTGTCTTCCTGAACATGGATGATTTTCAAGAGCTTGTCCCTGAAACGTTCCATGTCCGAGGGTCCGATGCTGCATTCGAATACGGAGTCCTGTACCCGTTGGCCGAAGCCCTGGCACACCTTCGCGACCTGCCGCAAACGCCGTGCCCCCTCCGGAGATTGTGTATTGACATCGTAAGCCACCAAAATATTCATCAGGATCTCACTTCGCGAGGAAGGGCAGATAGCTCGGTAAGTCGCCGCGCAGGTGTCGGGCCAGAAGGCGGGCTTGTAGATGCGGCAGTAAGCCCAGCGGGGTTTTCGTCTGTAGCAGGGGATGCGTGACCTCTTCCAGCTTTCGGTTATGGTAGGCGGTCAGCACGATTTTGCGCCCCTCCGCCGTGAGCAGGACGCTTTCGCCCGGACGATCCTCGAAGTGTTCCGGCTGTATCTGGCGGCGGTTTATGAGCGTGAGAACCAGTCGATCCGCCAGAAAAGAACGGAACTCCTCCATTAGATCCAGGGCCAGCGCAGGCCGACCCGGTCGCAGGCAGTGCAGATAGCCGAACTGCGGATCGAGCCCTACCCCCTCGCACGCGGCCACACAGTCGGTGGTGAGCAGAGAATAGACAAAGGAGAGCAGCGCATTCACCCGGTCACGCGGCGGTCGGCGAGTGCGCGTGACAAAAGCGAACTCCGCCTTGGGACGCGTAATCATGGAGCCGAAAGCCAGAAAATAACAGGAGGCCGACTGCCCCTCGATCCCTCGGATCTGGTCCAGCGTCTGCATATCCGGCAGTGTTTCGAGATGGACCGCCATGAAAGCGGCCTGCTCGTTCAACATCGTCGCTTGTTCCAGCGCCTTGACTTCCCGCGCAGCGCGGAGCAGAGTCTGCCGCGCATTCTTCACTTTCCCGGCGACAATCGGACGAGCGATGGCGACCGTACGCGCCGGATCGGCCAGAGCCTCGTACTGCGCCTTGCGCAAAAGCACATTGCCGGAAATGGGGCCGACCACCCGACATTTGAAACGGCCCGCAAAATCGAGGAAGGTGATCTCGCGCCCCTCCTCCGCACATCGATTCATCAGAGGGGGGGACATCGAAGCGCCCCCGAACAGAACCAGAGACCCCAGATGGAGCAGCGGCATCTGGATCAGTTTCTCCCCATTCGCCTCGACGCGCACCGTATCGCCATCCAACCGCAAGAACGCGCCGGGCGTCGTGACAAACAACGTATTCAGCAAAGAACGTGTCATACCACCGCTCCTTTTTCGTCCAAAGTCGCTTCTATCACATAGAGCTGCCGTAAATGGTAAGCGTGCCGCCCTGCCACCAGCGCGGCAGGCGCGCAGGCGTCCACCAGGGAACAGTTGGGACACCGCGCATCGTTGACAGGCGGAGGCATCACACCGGTCAGGCGCATCCGCCGAACCTGCGCGACGATCTCCTCCATCTCTGCCCGCAGTTCCGCCGTGAACGTCACCTCCCGGCGTCGGCGCGTAGAGTGATGGTAGATCGCCCCCTGAAGCACCGACTGCCCGAAGATCTCTTCCAAGCAGACCGCCTGGGCGCAGAGTTGCAGATCGTCGTGCTTCTGCTGGCGGCGCGGACCGTGCTTATACTCGACTGGAAAGAGCGTTCCATCCGCCCGAAACTCGACCGTATCGGCGCGTCCGGTCAATCCCAATCTTTCGGACCAGAGCGGCAGCGCACGTTCGATCCGTGTCGTCCCGTTCATCTCCCAGGTCGTCGTGTCCGCCTTTTCGTGCGCCCTGCTTCCCCGTAGCGTGAACACATTCTCGTCGAAAATCGCCTCGACATGGATGAGAGCGCACTGCCGCTTACAGTAAGAATAGTGCTCAATCGCAGAGATCATCACCAGATCTTCTTCCGGCCACATCACAATGCGCCCTCCTTCCTTTCGGTTCAGTCCCCGACCAATTTCGTCAGAGTCACGCCTTCCGGCAGATCGCGGTCGTTAATATAGACCTTGTAATCTTCAAACCGACGCGGCGCTTCTGTGCCCTTGCGTAAATCTGCTTCGAACCGACTAAAGAGCGTATGCGCAGGCGCGTTGCCCAACCGGTCGTTGTGGCTGAAAACATACAATCCGCGACACGCCATGAGGCCTCGACTCGCCGAGTGATCGAGATCCCACATGTTGACCAGCGCCTTCCAATACAGCTCCAGGTCTTCGCGGGTCGCGCCGGAGTCTTCCGCGAATGGCACCGAGTAGAATCCTCTGCCGACATAAAGGCCATAAGGCACAATAGGTTTTCGGCCGATTTCGGTGGTCTTGCCGCCTTTGCCCTCCGACCCATCCTCTCCCACAACAACTTTCGCATCCTCCTCCTTCGTGATAGCGACGCGGGTGATGGATATGTCCATTGGGATGACGGGGGAGACGGAGCGGGCAAAGGTCATTTGCAAAGGTCCGCGTACCTGCCCGGCGTTCACTTTCGTGGTCATTACTGCACCGAACATGCGAATGTCATAGAAGTTCTTGCACATTCGCGCCTGGACGTTCTCCACATCGGGGCGGGGCTGTTTGGAACCAGCCGATTTGATACCTGCCTCATCGTAGGCATTCTGATGCAGACGGTTCAGGGCCTTGCCCTCATCATTGATATAGATTCCGTAACCAGCGGCGCTCTGTTTCGACAGCGAGACATAGTTGCGTACCTTGCGCTTCAGGCAGACATCGGTGACAAGCCCTTGCATCGTTTCCGGGTCAACACGCGGCAAATTGCCTGCGTCCGGATCGCCGTTCGGGTTGCCGTCCGTAACTTCAAATAACAGGATAAAGTCATGACGGCGTTTCGGGTCACCGCAGATTTCGTAGATAGACATTGCTCAGTTCTCCTCTTCTTCCGTTGTATCCGTATCTACACTCAGAGCCAACGCTTCGGCGGCCTGTCCTTCTTTTGCCCGCTTGAGCATCGCGCCCTCGGTTTTGCCCCGTCGGATCTCAGCCCGCCTCTTGTAATAACCCAGTGAGAAAAGCGCCTGTTGCCGCAGCGTCAGGGTCGTGGGGAAACCTTCCAGGACCGACAGTAGGTTTTCTAGGTGAGTCTGCATAGCATCGTAAGTTCCCGGCCGTGCCTTACGCAGTTTCGTGAGATGGGCTTGTGCATCCGTGAGAAGGGTGCCGAAGACCGTTGCCGGAGCGGAAGACGCCGCTCCAAAGCACCGATCCACAAGTGTCGCGTTCAGCTTTCGGTTGTCTACCTGGGCAGAAAGATACTGTAGTTCTTCCAGGATCGCCAGCAGTTGCCCGCAGAGACGCGCCTGTTCATTCGTGTCGGGTTCTCGTGCTTCTGTAGCTAGTTGCGCCACCATCTGTTCCTCCGTTTCCATCAAACTGGTTTCGCTCAGTTCGTTTTGTGAGCGTAAGACAGCCGCCATGAGCGCTGCCCGCTCGTAAGTAACCTGATTTTCCGCTCGGTTCCGCATGACCGCGCGATGCAGAAGATCCGTCGGCAACGGAGTACCCTGCAATGCCGAAGCATACAACGCTTCGCTGATGCGCTTCTCGACATCCTCCGTATTGATCTTGCCTGTTGTGGTCGGGCGATAGAGGCAGCCTGCCAGTCTCCAGATAGGCAACGGCGCTCCTGTTGCGCCATAGGCATCCACCATCTGCTGCCATTGATACCATTGGGCCAGGCTTTTAAGCACCTCTCCGACAGTCAGAGTCAGCCAGTTGCGCACGACGATGCGGGCCGCGTTTGCGGAGAGAGCGAGGGCGTAGAAGTTCGCATCTTCTACCTCAAGACGTTTCCCATCTCGTGGCGAAGTGATAAGCGCCCTTACAGTCTCCGGGGTTGGCTGGTTGAGCAGATCTGTCACCTCGTCCTGCGCCTCTTCCACCGTCCAGAAGGCATAGACCAGTGCCCCTATCCGCTTGTGAGTGCGGTGGCTTTTCATCAAGCCTTTCAAGGCCTTATTGAAATGCTCGGCGCAAGGAGCGCAGATCGGAGAGTTGTTGGCTCGTTTCAGCCCATAGGACTCGAAGACGCTGATATTGATCGAAACCAGCGCCGTACCGGAAGTCTGCCCACCCGGAATCCCTTTGATCATAAAGGGCATACTCTCCACCGCCGGTCTAGTCTGCCCGCACACCAGACACTGCATCGGCTCCGACGTTTTGGCTCCCTCTCCGCAGTGGCTCGACCAGAAGGCCCGTACTTCCGTCTGATCCACAGGCCATGCGTTACCGATCTCAAACGTCATCAGGTCGCTCTTACCGATACCTTTTTCTATCGCCGTCTGCTTCGCCGCCTCCATTCCCTTGTCAAAAAAGGCGTTGATGGCCTGAATCCAGGGAGCATGAGAACTAGTCGCGAACTTTGCCACCAACTCCCGAAACGCCTGATGCTTTTTCGCCGCCTTCTTATCTTCCAACTCTAATCCCAGCATGTAGGCCGGTGTATCGGCAAAGAGAAGCGGACTGATGTTCACCGTGCGGACAACGGAAGGGACTGGCATCATCTTTCCTCTGTCCTTTTTGCCCCCGCCGCTCAATGGCACGAGGTCAAGAAAAGCGCCGTTGGCATCCAGCACGATCTTCCAGGCGACGGGTTTGACTTCGTACATAGAAGGCGGGGGAGCGTCTGCCTCTTCTCCTGAAGCGCCTTCCTCCTCTTCGCCGCTGCCGTCAGAGTCGTAACTTAAAATGCGATTGAGATCCTTTTCCAACTGTTGCAGAATCATAAGCCGAACCTTTCGTACAACTCGCTCTTGATATTGAGAACCCCATCTTCCAGCTTGGCAGGAAAGAAGATCGGTGTGCTGTCGCCATTTGTGCTATGCACGATGTCGAGCAGCATGAGGCCCAGATCTATCGGATCCGAGTGCCGAAAGCGTCGCTCCTCTTCATTGCCTTCCGGCGGCGCAAAATACGCGGCGAACTCCCGGCAGCCAAGATAGGGCCTATGAAAGCACTGCCCTTTCCGAACCCGCCGCTGAAACTGGTCTCGATATTTCGCCGGGTCTTCCGCCACGTCAGAGCGCAACTTTACATCTGCCCGAATCAGGTATGCCACATCGCGTAGAGCCAGCGTATGCCTCTGCTGCCTTACGCCCTCATCGCCGAGTGAAATCGGATCACCGGTCGCCCGTTTGCCAATCTCATTGCGCATAATCGAGAAGTGACGATAAAAGTTCGACCCCCAGGTATCAATGCCCGACTGAGGCTGCAAGACATGGATCTGACGCACTGCCCACCG
Organism: Chthonomonadaceae bacterium; assembly: GCA_043762265.1. GTDB lineage: Bacteria > Armatimonadota > Chthonomonadetes > Chthonomonadales > Chthonomonadaceae > JANXLO01. The sequence continues at coordinate 5,704 of JAYUMV010000084.1, forward strand.
AAACTCCGGCTTCCAGAAGATGGCTTCCAGAACACCACGCGCAGCCGAAGGCGTCATCATCGGATAACTGACACGTTCGGCCTTTAGCTCGGGTCTCGTAAAACAGGCAAAATCGCCCCAGACCACCACTTGCAGAGGGTTGTAAGAATCGCTCATAGAACGCCCTCCTTTGCATTTTTTAGTTAACGTACAGAAGAACAGTTGAGGTAGGAGATGCAGGCGCAAACTGCACCCCCAATGGCGCTGGCTAGAATGCCCAGACCTGAATGTGCTTAGAATCACCGCAGACTTTGTGGACTAACGCTTTAGCAGGTCCAACGTCCTTTTGTGAGACCGCAACGACGAAAAAGCCGTTGTTCATTCTAGCGAATCGGAAGAAGGTGGAGAATTGCTGCTCCGTATGCTGGTCCGTCAATCCTTCCGTGGACTCGGCTTCGACCAGGACGATTGCACCGTTGAAGTAGCCTATAGCATCCGGGATGAAGTTTCCGATATTGCAAGGCTGTGTGTATCCGGGGTAATGATCTGCACTGATGTCAGTCATTTTCAATCGCTTCATCTCCGCGACAGAGTTGCGCACGAGTTGATCGTGGTTCATAACTTTCTCCTCTTTGGAAAGTAGAGGAGAGTCGTGGTATCATATTTCTGAAGGCAGAAACCTGACGACTCTCCGTTGTTGGGTTGCTGTGGGAGGTAAACGTCTCGTACACGTTTACCTCCATCTAACTCAACACGGACACTAACCGACTTAGAGGTAGTGTTTCAATCCTCACTTCACTTCACTACTTCTAAACACGGTCAGAGTTCGTGGAAGTAAGGTGCAACAGGCGCATTATAACATGGTTCTTCGCCTGCTGTCAACACAACAGCCATCTTTTTATGCGACTAATTTATCACCACTATAGACTGGGTCTGCAGGGTCATCGAAGAGGCCGACGAGGCCACGATGGGTTTTGTCGTCATACTCGCCTATCCAGAGGTAGAGCGTGTCTGGGCTACTCGGAATTGCGTCTTGAAGGTGCCCTGCTTTCTTTTGGGCTTCGATGTCGCGGGTATAGAGGTTTATCAGCAGGGGTTGCGCTTTTCTCCAGAGTTCGCGGGTCATGTGTCCGGCCCGAGCGGCCCGGCTTATCTGCTCAAAGAGTATTTGTTTCGGTTCGTAACAGACAAGCACTGGTCGAGTATCCTGCTGAATCATGCGGAACTGCTTCGCAACCTCCGGAAAGTCC
>JAYUMV010000085.1:0-5206 GCA_043762265.1 Chthonomonadaceae bacterium
CGAAGGCGTTATTGAACGATGGCTAAGTCCTTGGCAAACAACGACTTCGGTGTTTGGGATAGCCGCCGGGCTAAAGCCCTGCGTAAATTAGTGGCAAGCGCCGAACCTATTGTTTGCCGACGACGAAGGTCAAGAGCACAAAGAGAAAAGATGAATAAGGAAGAAGCAGTGCGAGTACGGGTGGAGATCCAGCGGGAGCCGGAGGCGGAAGGACTGCCCTTTCCCACGTATGCGACCCGTGATGCGGCCGGAATGGATGTGTGCGCGGCGCTCCCTGCGGAGAGTCCGCTGACGCTCGCACCGGGAGAACGGGCGCTGATCTCGACCGGGCTGCGGATGGCGATCCCTCGTGGCTATGAGATGCAGGTGCGGCCACGCAGCGGACTCGCGATCCATCAGGGGATCGGGCTGGTCAATGCGCCGGGAACGGTGGATGCCGACTACCGGGGCGTCGTCCGAATTATCCTCATCAACTGGGGGCAGGAGACTGTGACCATTCGCCGGGGAGACCGCGTCGCCCAGTTCGTGCTGGCGCCTGTCGTGCAGGCGCAGTGGGAGGAGGTCGGTTCTCTGGAGGCTTCAGAGCGCGGAGAGGGCGGTTTTGGGAGCACAGGTATTGGCTCCTGAACAACGCTCTGTCTGCGTTTGGGAACATAGAGAGAGAGCGATAAGTCAGAAAGAAGTGGAGCTTATTCGTGTTGGCGCCAATTGTGTCCGTTATCTGGGAAGCGTATTTTCCTCGGGCTGCGGCGAAGCGAGGCGACGGCGAATTCGGCAACACAGGAAGCGTTTCCAATAACGCTCCTTTGTGATATACTGTTCTTGCGCAATCCGATTTTGGGCTGCGCTCTGGCGAGGGTGCTCGTCGTTGGAGTTGACGTATGATCTGTCCTGTCTGTACTTCAAATATTTTGGATGACTGTCTTTACTGCCCTAAGTGCGGTAAGCCTACCCCTCTTTCTGCGGAGCGTTCTGTGGAAGCGCTGCCGACCGCTCCGAAGGTCGTCTCTGCCCCTGCCCCACGCGTGGCTGCCGTGGCGCCTGTCTCTGTGACGCCATTCGCTACGGAACCGCAAAGTCCGGTGGCGGGGAGCCATGTGCGTTCGTTGTCGCCATCCCAGGATCCGCGCGCGATCAATGGTCTGCTCACACAGGCCAACCTCAGCCGTGTGCGCGGGAACTGGAGCGAGGCGATCGACCGTTGCGTCGAGGTGCTTCAGGCCGATCCCGCCAATGCGGCCGCGCACGCCCTGCTGGGTGACATCTATGCGGCGCGAGGGCGACGGGAAGATGCCGTGCAGTGGTATCGCATGGCGCTGGAGATCCACCCCAATCCCATCGATGAGGCCAAACTGAACCGCATCGAACGCGAGATTGTGCAGGCGGGGGCGCAGCAAGCCCGCAAGGGACAGCGAATCGCGATTGCGTCCAACAACACGCCTTCGGCAGACGGTCAGGCCCCGGTAGGAACGGTCGCCCTCATGGGCGTGTCGCCGCGTCTCTGGCTGCGCGGCATCACGGCCGCTTCCCTGGCGTTTCTCCTGGTATCGGGCGCGATCTTGCTGGGAACGCAGAACCGACACGCAAAGGACGGAAGCATCCCGCACCCGCTCGGAGAGCCCGGCCAGAGCAGCAGTATCACCCCGTTGCAAGGCAGCGATGGCGGCCTGCCGCCTGCACGCCTGGGTGGCCCCTCCGTCGTGCCTCCCGGCTCTGGAAACAACGCCGTGGAGCCACCGCATGTCGGGGGAAGCGGCCTCGCACCCGATTCCACAAGTTCCGCCCGCACCCTGCCCGCCGCTTTCCCGGATACACGGCAAGCTGGCGCGACCACACCTGCCGGTTTGGCGTCCCGGTCGAATCCCAACCTCCCCACCGCTCCTGTTCAGGGGATACGTCCGCTGAGCCCGAGTGGAGGGACACAGGGGTTCGCAACGCTGTCCGGGGGAATGAAACTGGCGAAGATGTCCAGCCTGACCTCCAGTGACGAAGCCGTTCTGGTGCTGGCGAATTCGCCTTCCTCGTCGAATCAGGAAAACTTCCGACAGAACGCGATCCGGAACGTCTATCGTGCCGCGCGCAACGCCTTCGCGACCAATGGAGAGGCGAAAGAGGCCAGCGTCTATATTCAGACCGACCTGACCGAAAAGGGAGGCGCTGTGCTGGTCGTCGCGCACGTGGATCGTGACAACGCCCTGAAATCCGACCCTGACTCCGAGCTTCCCGAAAGCTTGCTGAACCGCCTGAGTTCTATCCAATGGAACCCCTAGGAGGCTGCGCTTCCAATCCTACAGAACAAAGCCCTTCGCGCTATTTCCACGAGGGGCTTTGTTCTGCCAAATACGTTCCGTTTATTCGGCTCCCCTCACTCGGCGCTATCGGGGAACTCCATGGTCAGAATGTGGTGCGGGTAGTCGATGGAGATACGCTTGGCGGAGGTAAGATAGTCGATCCCCACGAGCGCGCCGAGCTGGAAGTTGAAGGCGCGGCTGACCTCCGTATCCATGACCGAAGCCGCAATGGTCGGGTTGGCCTCGATGTGGTAGGCGGCCCGACCGTCTTTTATAAGGCCGATAGGCACGCTCAGGAAAAAGACCAGCAGGTTGATCTTGGTGTTCGAGACGCCGATGCCCAAACGTCCGTCCATCGTCGCTTCCTGATAGGTCGCCTTACCCCGCTGTGCGGCGATCTGCTTGGCCAGACTGAGCGAGACAAAGCTGACGCCGCTGGCTCCCGTATCCAAAATGCACCAGGTGTTCCGATCTGCGATGCTGGTCGGCACGAAGATATAGTCGTCCTGAAGGCGGAAGGGAATGGTATTAACGCGAAAGCCGGAGGGCGGCGGTGGCGCGAAGGCCTTCTTGCCGCGTGTCAGCGTCATCTCATTGCGCTCGAAATCGACCGTTACCACGAAGTCTTTGAAGATCGCACCGCCGAACAGTCCGTCTGCCGGCCCCACCTTGTTGTCTGAGCCCTCCAGAGGAATGGAGTGCAGCGTCAGATCGCCCACTTCCAGCGTATCCGCTTTGAACAGTTTGGAGGTCTCTTTGCCGTTGACGCCGCGCGCGATGGACTTCGCGAGGACCGGCAGGCCCATATGGTCCGCTTTGCTCTCGCCTAGAGAGAGCGAGTCGCCCGCGCCGGTGTCGTAGAGCAGTTTGAAATGCGTGCCATTGATCGTCACAGGGACCAGGATAAAGTTGTTCTTGTCGCGCTCGATCGAGAAGGTCGTCGAGATGTTCGCAGATTTGCCGTCGTCCGCCGATTGCAGGACTTTCTCGTTCAGCTTGCCGGTCGCCACCATGGCAGGATCCTTCTCGAAGCTCTTCGAAAAAGCGATCTGACCATCGACGCCCTCCAGCGCCATCTCGTGCGGATGCCCCTTAGGGTTCAGTTTTCGATAGGCCTCGAACGATTTATGCGCCTCCACTCTTCGGTGCGAATCGAATGTGCTCATCAGGTAGTAGTAGGCTTCGGGCCAGTCGGGATGGACTTCGGTCGCGTGGTGCAGCAGGGAGTTGGCCTCTTCGCGCCCATTCTCCCAGAGCGCCAGGCGTCCGCCCGCCACCAACGCCCAATAGCTGACGGGATCCAGCTTCAGCGCCTGGTCGGCCTCTTTATGCGCCGCCTCCGGCTGCCCGCCGCGCAGCAAAGTGAGCGCGTAGAGGCCGTGTGCATCGGCGTTCAGAGGCAGAGCGGTGACGGCAGCCTTGCTCTCGGCGACGGCGTCCGACCAGGCGTCCAGTCGGATGAGGTCCCGAATCAAGCCCAGTCGGGGTGCAGGCATTTTAGGATTGGCTTTTACCGCAGCGGCGTAAGCGGCCCGAGCGGAATCGAACTTGTTGGCGGCGAAGAGACTATCGCCGGAACTGCCTTGTGCCTCTGCCGAAGGCACGAATAGGCAGGCAAGCCCCTGCGCCACCAGGGCGCACACGAGCAGCAAACGAGCGAGACCACGAGACATGAAGTTTTCCTTTCCAAAGCAGGGGGGAAGGGAGGACTCAGATATTACGAATGCGGCCTACAGCGGAGACTGTCGCCAGGATCAGCGTCACGTAGGTCAACGGATTCAAGAGCAGAAATCCGATATTGGCAGCGCCGGTATGCACCAGGAGGTCGATCCCGATCCCGCCAAGTACACCGAGCACGACGGTGGACCCGGCCAGGATCTCCATCGCGAGGCCGCGCTTGCGCCCGGTGATGCGCAGCGCGATCTCACCGATACCGATGCCGAAGAGGAAGGCAGCCCAGAGGCCCATAAACCCGAAACCGATGACATGCGCCGCAAGGATCCAGCCACCGAAGAGGGAGGCAGCAATGCAGGCGGCGGCAGCCAGCGCGAAACGACCGGGACCTATCTGATGCAGGAGGTTTTTACCGCCCCGCGCGCAGTTGCGGCAGATCATGCCTACGGGCGCGATGACGGAGCATTCGGGGCAGATGGGGGTATCGCACCGAGAACAGCTCAGGCTCGTTTCCGCCTTACGGCGACATTGACATTGAAGAGGAAAACTGGTAGTCATGGCAGTTAGGCAAAACGAACGATCGACTAGTTCTTCTTGGCAGAGTTCTTGGGATGAAAGGCTTCGTCGTGTGTGTTGCCGTCCGCATCGTGGCCGAGATCGGTCACGCGGTCGGTCAGGCCGGTAACAAGTTCGCGCAACGCACGGCTCATCTCAGCGGCTTGCAGAAACTTATCGTCGGCGGAGAGCAACGCGGAGCCGGGGCTAACCATACGGTGGTCGACCAGATAGTTCAATGCCTCGTAAGCGGCGCTCGATTTCGGTAACTTGACGGCGACCGGAGCCGGAATGACGATGGACTTCCCGACGTCTTTCTCGTTCGGCTGCGCTCGGACCAGGCCGGTGTTCGCATAGTCGCCCATCCGTGCCATTACCGTCGCGAACACGTAGCGGCTGACGCCCTGTTTTTCCCAGGCTCCGCTTTGAGGAGCGACCTCTGTTTTCGCCAGGGTCACCGGAACGCTCGCGCTGCCCAGCCATGTGCCGCCTTCCAGGGCTTTCCCCAAACGAGCCAACGCGAGGACCGCCTGCAGGTGGGTGACCTTCGCATCGCCATGAAAGCCTTTGTCGGCTTCGACACTCAGGATATGATTGCGCAACGCTACCTGAACCGGTGTAGCAGCCCAGTGACTCGCGCGCACGTCCGGCGGAAGAGATTGGGCCATTGTCCGACCGGACAACGC
>JAYUMV010000086.1:0-4675 GCA_043762265.1 Chthonomonadaceae bacterium
TATAACGGGCAATCAGAACATCCAGGTGCTGCTGCTGCCGTGGTGTCAGTTCGGCAGGGAGGGATTTCTGAGGCGGCCGGAAGGGGCCGTGGCCTACGGCGCCAGGCGCGACCGCACACGGGGCCGAATCCGCTCCTGAAGAAAGGGCCGGGGAAGCTGCGACACGCCCTTCCAACGGCAGGGTAACCGTCTGAGGGGTCGGAGTTGGACGCACCGGGAGTCGGCCTTCCACATAGCCTGCAAGTTCCCGGATGGTCGGGTAGTCTGCCATCAGATGCCGAAAGGTGATAGGCACCTGAAATGTGTTCTGAAACTTGCGGCTGGCCTGCGTCAAGAAGAGCGAATCCAGGCCCAGTTCCAGGAACGCCAGAGTCGGATCGATCTCCTCCCTCTCGATTCCGGTCATGGTATGGAGCGCACTTATCAACGCCTCTTCGATCTCCAAAGTGCGGTCTTCCCGCCCCTCTGATCTCCCCCACGCGGGCGTTAGAGAAGTCGCTATGAGTTGCGGCGAGGTGAGGTCGTTGTCGGAAAGCAGGGGCGCCTGAGTTTGGAAACGTTCGGCCAGTGGGCTCAGGGAAAGGAAGGCAGAATCGGTGTTCGCGAAGGCAGGCTTGGGCAGGCGCTCAGGAAGATCTACCCAACACCGGACGCGCTCAAACGGATAGGTTGGCAGGCCGACGCGTCTGCGCAGAGCGGGCGCGTGGTAGGCTTTCCAGTCGATCTGCGCCCCCGCCAGCCAGAGCGCCCCCAGGGCATCCGTCGGCGTGATCTCCGCCTGGCTCTTGTGAGAGGAGGGGGGCAGAGAGACGATCAGCGCATGGCTCTTGCTCCTGGCCGCACTGCGGCGTGCCATCGCGGTCAGAGTGTTGCCGGGACCGACTTCGAGGAGCGCCGCCACGGGCGTCTCCAGCAAGGTGACCATGCCCTCCCCAAACCGAACCGTTTCCCGGAGGTGGGACACCCAGTAGCTCGGATCGGTCGCCTCGGCGGGAGTGATCCAGCGACCGGTGAGATTCGACACGTAGGGAATCTGAGGCGCGTGCAGGCTCGTCTGCTGAACGAGCGACCGATAGGCACCCAGGATCGGATCCATCATCGCCGAGTGAAAGGCGCGCGAGGTCTCCAATGGTCGGCAGGCCGTCCCTCTCGCCTCCATGGCCTGTTCGAGGGCTGCGATCTCCGCAACATCTCCTGAGACGGTACACAACTCCGGCGCGTTCACAGCGGCAAGAGCGACATGCGGAGAGAGCAGCGGCCTCAGATCCGCCTCCGAAAGCCCGACGGCCAGCATCGCGCCGTTGGGAAGCGTCTCGATCAGTTTGCCGCGTTCGGCCAACAGTCGGAGCCCGTCTTCCAGCGTAAAGACTCCGGCCAGACAGGCCGCCGTATACTCGCCCAGGCTATGCCCGATCATCGCAGTCGGCTGGATTCCCCAGTGCATCCAGAGACGGGCCAGAGCATACTCGACCAGAAACAGCAGAGGCTGCGTGAAACGCGTCTGCTGCAGCCTCGAATCGGGCCGTTCAGCGGTCGGAATGTACTCCTGCGCCAGGCAGGGATAGAGAACCGAGCTTGGATCGACGCCCAGCAGGGGGGTCAGCACCTTACATCCGGCCTCGAAGATCTCACGGAACACCGGCTCGTGCGCATAGAGCGCCCGTGCCATATCGACCTGTTGTGCACCCTGGCCCGGAAATAAGAAGGCGACCTGCGGATTCACTTTAGGCGGAGGCGGATCCTTTGGTATGCCGGCAGCGCTCGCGTCGAGAGCCGCGATCGCCTCTGCGCGGTTCCCACAGATGACCGCTCGGCGATGGGCAAAGAGCTTCCGACCGACCTGGAGCGTGTAGGCCGCGTCCGCCAGCCCGATCTCCGGCTGTTCGCGCAGACACTTTGCGAGATTGGCGGTCATTCTGTCCAGCGCGGTCCGGGTCTTCGCGGAGAGCACGAGCAGATGATCCGGTTTGCTGGCAGACGGCATGGGCGGAGGCGGCGCCTCTTCGAGCACGACGTGCGCGTTGGTGCCGCCAACTCCGAAGGAACTCACTCCGGCCCGACGCGGGGTGGCACCTTCCGGCCAGTCGGAAGAGTGGGCGGTGACCCGAAAGGGACTGTTGGAGAAATCAATGCGCGGGTTGGGCTGCTCGAAATGAAGCGTTCCGGGGAGCCGTCGATGCTTCAGCGCCAGCGTCGTTTTGATGAGGCCGGTGACGCCAGAGGCCGATTCCAGGTGGCCTACATTGGGTTTAACCGAACTCAGGACGCAGAACTGCTTCCGGTCCGTTGCGGCGCGGAAGGCCCGCGTTAACCCCTCCACCTCGATAGGGTCGCCCAGCGGTGTACCGGTACCATGCGCTTCGACGTAAGAGATGCTTTCCGGCGATACTCCTGCCAGCGCCTGGGCGAGGGCGATGACCTCGGCCTGTCCCTCTGAACTGGGCGCGGAGAAACTCGCCTTGGCCGCGCCATCGTTATTGATGGCCGCCCCGCGAATCACGGCATCGATCCTATCCCCGTCTGCAATCGCCTCCGACAGGCGCTTCAGCACGACCAGACCGCAGCCTGCGCCGAACACCGTGCCTGCGGACCGGGCATCGAAAGCCCGACAGCGCCCGTCCGGCGAACCGATCCCACCCTCCTGGTAGAGATAGCCCCGGTGCTGGGGGAAAGCGACCGCGACCCCACCGGCAAGCGCCAGATCGCACTGGTAGGTCAGCAGACTCTGAACCGCCTGGCTGACGGCGACCAGGGAGGTCGAGCAGGCAGTCTGAACAGCGATACTGGGGCCACGCAAGTTGAGTTTGTACGAGATGCGGGAAGCCAGATAGTCTTTATCGTTGCCTGTCAAAATCGGGAACTGTCCGACCTGGTACGCGCTGGTCAACTCCTCCAGAGCAGTGCGGTCCGGACAGAGATAGTAGAGCAGATAGGTGTTGAGGCTCTGTCCTGCATAGACGCCTATCGGCCCCTGAAAGCGCTCCGGATCGCAGCCCGCATTTTCGAGGGCCTCATAGGCGCACTCCAGCAGGATTCGGTGCTGCGGGTCGATCAGCGCCGCCTCCGCAGGCGCATAACCGAAAAACGCGGGGTCGAACTGATCGACTCCGTCCAGCAATCCGCGCGCGCGTACATAGTCCGGGTTCGCGAGCAGCGCGGCGTCGATACCCTCCGCAAGAAGTTGAGCTTCCGAAAGCGTCTGGATCGACTCGACGCCTGCCTCCAGGTTACGCCAGAAATGCCCGACATCCCCCGCGCCGGGAAAACGTCCGGCCATTCCTATGATCGCAACCGATTCCGCAAACCCGTCTGCCTCAAAATTATCGGCTTCGAATGGATTCATACTTTCCATTTCCCCGGAACGCGCCGCGCCAGCGCCTGTCTCTGCCTGAGTGCCCTGTCCTGTACTTCCGAAAGCTGCAGTTCTTGAGGCTTTTCGCGAGCAAGAGACTGCGCCAACGCACGTATCGTGACGTGCCGAAATAGATCCACAACGGCCACTTCGCGATCCATCTTTTCCCGCAGGAGCGCCTGGACCTGCACAAGGCGCATCGAATGCCCCCCGAGTTCAAAGAAGCTGTCGTCGATCCCGATCTTCTCCACGCCCAGAACGTGGGTCCAGATCGCCGTCAAGGCACGCTCTTCCGCGGTCGTCGGCGGCGCATATACCGAACCGAGTTCCGCTCGGCGCTGATCCGGCTCCGGAAGGGCTTTCCGATCCACCTTGCCGTTCGCATTGAGAGGCAGACGGTCCAGCAAGACAAAGGCCGATGGAACCAGGTATTCAGGCAGGCGGTCGGCAAGGAATGCCCGCAGATCGGTGACGGTCGGAGCCGGGTCTCCTTCGACCGCCAGATAGGCCGCCAGATAGGCCGCAGGCGTCCCGCATTCCAGGGCAACCACGACCGCCTCTCGCACGGCGGGATGCCGCTCCAGCATCCCCTCGATCTCCGCCGTCTCGACCCGATAGCCTCGCACTTTGACCTGATGATCCAGGCGTCCCAGGAACTCCAGCGTGCCGTCGGCCAGATAACGCGCCCGATCGCCGGTGCGGTAGAGACGGCTTCCGGGCGCTCCTGTGAAGAGGTCGCTGCAAAACTTCGTTGCCGTCTCCTCCGGGCGATTTCGGTAGCCGTGGGCGATCCCAGCGCCGCCGATCAGCAGCTCACCCGGTACTCCTGTCGGTACGAGTTCTCCAGCGCTGTCTACGAGATACATTGTCAGATTGTCGATAGGTCGCCCGATCGGTGGGCGCTGCAGCCACTGATCGACATCGGCGGGAAGGGGATACTCGGTCACGACATGCGTCTCCGACGGGCCATACTCGTTGTGCAGCCTGCATGCGGGCAGGGAACGAAACATGCGCTTGATCGCCGGTGTGATCAGCAGTTGCTCGGCGCTCGATATCACCTTTTGCAGGCATGAGGCCGAATGTGCTTCCGGATGAAACCCTTCGGCCAGTTGCTGCAGACCCACAGCCGTCAAAGTGATCCGCTGTATCCCCTGCGCGACAATCACCCGTCAGAGACCCGCGATGTCCCTGCGCTGATTTTCGGAAATGAGCACGAGAGCGCCACCGGAGAGCAGCGTCGAAAAGATCTCCTGGAACGAGCCGTCGAAGGAGAGAGACGCGAACTGAAGGGTACGCGCTCGTGGCGGCAGAGTCCAGTTCCGC
>JAYUMV010000087.1:0-30380 GCA_043762265.1 Chthonomonadaceae bacterium
ACCGAGCGGTGTTTCAAGCTTGCTTGCGGCTAAGAAAGAAAACCGGCTTACTGCGCCTGACGCGCAAACCGGCGGCCCAGGAAATGCGACAACCCGGCCCTTGCCGCAGCAGATCACGGAGAGGGAGCGCCTCCTGGCGGAAGCAGAGAGCCGCTATATTGCGGGGGATTATCCGGGAACGATTCGCAGTCTTGAACCGCTGCAAAAACCTGTCGAAGCGCGGTGCCTTTTGCTGCTGGCGCATGCGCATGCGAATCTGGGACATGTCGAGGAAGCTGCCACGTGCTGCCGGCGGTTGGCCGAAGCGTTCCCGCTCGCTTCCGAACCTTACGAGTTGCTGGCCATCCTGGCTCAGGAACAGGGGCGTTATGACGACGCGAAACTCCTCTTGAAACAGGCGCTCTATCTCGCGCCCCGATCTCCATCGGCCTACCTGGAACTGGGCGCACTCTACGCACATGAAGGCGATGGAACGCGTGCACGCAAAATGCGTGTTACCGCACTGGAACTGTTGCGGGAGATGCCCACAGAAACGGCCATCGGGTTCTTCGGAACGCGGAACGCGCGGGAGTGGAGAAAAGACTTGCAAAAATATCTTGCAGAGGGAGACGCTTACGGAATCCACATCCGTTCTGATATTTAGACTGAGCCATTCGCGCTATGCTGTCGAAGCGCGTGCTGTGCGTGAGATTGTGCCGTTGCCCGAAATCACGCCCCTGGAAGAGACGCCCGCCTATATTATTGGTGTTGCCAACTTTCATGGGCGAATGGTTCCGATCTTGGACCTGAACCGCCGTTTCGGTCACTCGCCACAGTCCTATCACCTGAACGATGCTGTCGTCATTCTGGAGCATGCGGGAGATACCGTCGGCCTCCTTGTCAATGAGGTGCGCAATGTGCGTGAGGTCGCTTCGGAGGAGATATTGCCCTTGCCATCCTATGGCAGCAGTACACAGCCGGATGCCCGGTTTCTGACAGGTCTCATTCCATCAGGTGATCAGATCGTGATGCTGCTCGCTTTGGAGAAGCTTTTACACGGATCGGATCTCCGAACAGTCGGACCCATTGGAGAGGAGAGTGTGACGTCCTCTGCTTCGGACGCGCGCTGCCCGGAAGCAATGGCGGACGGACTTGTCTTGGAGGGAAGGTCGAAGGCATTCTTTCCTGACGCGACGTCCGAGGAGAGATCCGAACTGAGGGAGCGTGCGCGCAGTCTGGCCCAACCGCTGGAGATGCAGGAGCCGGACGATCTCTTGTCCCTTGTCGTGGTACGGCTGGCGGAGGAGTATTTCGCTATCCGTTTGCGGACGATCCGGGAATTCGCTGAGTTGAGCACCGTGACGCCAGTGCCCTGTTGCCCGAAACATGTGACGGGTCTCATGAATCTTCGCGGTGATCTCATTACCGTGCTGGAGATCACCGGTTCGTTGGGATTGCTGCCTGCCCGAGAGCAGAGCAAACGCAAGGTCGTCGTCCTGAAGAGCGCAGAGTTGGCAGCGGGGGTGTTAGTGGACGACGTCCTGGATGTGCTCGCTGTGTCCTCATCCGACATCATGTTTGCGCCGACAAATGCCGAAGGAATCAGCAGGGAATATCTGCAAGGAACCTTGATGTATGGCACTCGGATGCTGAGCTTAATCGACTTGAATATGCTGCTGACGCAGCAGAGTCTGATCGTGAATGAGAACCTATGATAAACTTGCGAACCTGGAAGATCCGAACGAAGTTAACCCTGCTAGTATTGGCTTTTGTCGTCGTGTTGACTGGCTATGCCGCTGTCTCGTATAACACACGCCAACAACTGCAGATCGACGGCCCGTTCTTCGACCGCATTGTGCGCACGAAACAACTGCTGACGGATGTCGCGCCCTCCCCCTTGAACCTCAATGAGGTGGAGCTGGTTGTTCAGGAGTTGGCGTCCGCAACGGATACTGGTCACCGTGGGATGCTCCTTCAGAAACTAGCCGCGCAGCGGCTCGCCTACGAGACGGCCTATAGCCAGTGGCAGAAAACGTTGGCAAACGATCCTAATGAGGCGTTGAAACAGGTGCTGCTGGTGAAGACACACGATCCTGCCATTCGGTTCTTCGATATTACGGAGCGATCTTTCCTCCCGGCGGTTCTGGCGGGCGACCGGAAGAGAGCAGACGCTCTGCTGAATGGGCCGATGCGGCAGGAATATAACGCACATCGCCAGGGTATCGAAGAGGCGATGCGTCTGGCGGACCGGGAGAACGCGGCCGTAAAACGAGAAGCTGAAACGCTGATTCACTCCCGAGGGCTCTTGCAATGGGGTCTGCTGATCGGTTCCATCGCGGTCTTTGGACTTGTGCTCGGCCCGCTGCTCAATCGGTCGATCACCCGGCCGCTTCAGGAGACCGTGAACGCCCTTTCCACGACTTCAATGCAGCTTGCGGCTACCATTGAAGAACATGAGCGCACGGCGATGAACCAGTCGGCTGCGGTGAATCAGACGACGAGCGCAATGGATGAACTGGACGCCTCGTTCGATCAGACGGCAGAGGTGGTGAAGGCCGCCGCCGAAAGAGTGCAGCACTCCGTCTCCGTGGCCAACGACGGCATCAAAACCGTACGTCTGATGCAGGAGGGGATGATCGAATTGAAATCGAAGGTGGGAACGACCGTCGCTGGGCAGATACTGACGTTGAGTGAGCAGATCGTGCAGATCAGCACCATCACCAACCAGGTCGGGGATCTCGCGAGCCAGACCAACATGCTCGCGCTCAACGCCGCTGTCGAAGCCGCTCGTGCGGGCGAACATGGCAGAGGGTTTGCGGTCGTCGCCGCCGAGATCCGCAAGCTGGCCGACGCCAGTCGTAAATCCGCCGAGCGCATCAATGCCCTCCTGCTCGATATCCAGAAGGCTACCAATGCCGCCGTCATGGCGACGGAAGAGAGCACAAAGACGGTAGAGCAGGCGATCGTGCGGGCGCAGGCGACGGTGGCCACCTTCAATGAACTCAAAGACTCCAACAATTCCGCCGCTGATGCCGCTCAACAGACCCTCTTGAGCGTCCCCCAACAGGTTACCGCTGTCAAGCAGGTGCTCGAATCGATGGACGCCTTGAATATCGGCTCACGAGAGACGGCGACCTCCATCGGGCAGAGTCGCATCGGAAGCGAGACCTTGCGCGAGGCCGTGACCAGGCTCAAATCCACCATTTAAGGGAGGGCGTGACGCGATGGAGCACTGCGATGATCGAAACCAAAAATCATGATCGACGATCCCGAACTGCGTGCGCTTTTTAAAGCGGAGAGCGAAGAACATCTGCAAATCCTGGAGAGTGGTCTCCTCCATCTGGAAGCGGAACCCCACGATAGCGCGGTGTTGGAAGAGCTCTTTCGCAGCGCGCACAACCTCAAAGGGGCGGCAGGCATGCTTGGGGTGGAGAGCGTGGAAACGCTGGCCCACCACTTCGAAGACCAACTGAGCGCGACGCGCCGGGGGCATTTGGTCATGTCTTCGGACGTGGCAGACCGCCTCTATCGTGGATTGGACGCCATGCGTCAGCTTGCCCGAGAAGCGAGCGGCGGTGAGGCCGCACAGGTGGATTTCGCTTCTGTACTCGCGCAACTCCGTGGCGAGCTTCTTCCGGAGACATCGGTGCCTGGCGAGAGCATGCCCCCAGAGGAGGTTGCGCGACGTGAAGGCGGCATGAACCGCGACATGCCACACGGCGACGTTCCTCATCACGACATCCCGGACCGCGACATGCCACGTGGCGACGTTCTGAACAGTGACATTCCGGGAACGGGAGAGGAACCGCTGGAACCGGTATCGCCGACTACATTCAAAATCGAAACCATTCGGGTCGAGCCGCAAAAGTTAGACGCCTTGAGGACGCTTGCCGGGGAGATGACGGTTACCACGACGCGTGTGGCACGTGCGCTGAACACAATCGACGACCTGCTGCTGCTGGCCGAGGACTGGGAGCGCGACAGCGCGGCGTTGCGCACGATAACGACGCTTTCGGCGGCGAACGTCAACCGTTCGACGCCCAACTATGAGAAACAGAGAGCAGCCTTCCATGAGCGGGAAACGGAGCGTTTAGAGCGTCTGAGACAGTTGCTCGGTTCCTTAAAACGGACGGGGCAGGAGGAAGTCGCGCGCCTCGGAATCATCGCGCGTGAACTGGACGAATCGATCCGGGCGATGCGCCTGCTGCCGTTTTCGACGCTTTTCAATCTGTTTCCGCGCCTGGTGCGGGATCTCAGTCTGGAACTGGGCAAGGAGGTGCAGTTGGTCGTGGAAGGGGGAGCCGTAACCGCCGATAAACATCTATTGGAAGCCCTCAAAGACCCGTTAATGCATATCATTCGGAATGCCATCGACCACGGTATCGAAGAACCTGGCGAACGTCTGAAGCACGGAAAGTCGCGGTCGGCAACGCTGCTGCTACGCGCCTCGCAGACAGGCACAATGGTGAGAATCGAAATCGCAGACGATGGGCAGGGCCTGGACGAGGAGGCGATCCGGCGATCGGCGCTGCAGAAACGCCTGCGTAGCGCGGAGGATATTGCCGGGTTGTCCGCCCAGGAAGTGCAGAGGCTGATCTTTACTCCGGGATTTTCTACCAGCGAACTCATTACCGATCTGTCCGGACGGGGCGTCGGGCTCGATGTCGTCCACACCACCATCGAGCGCGTCAAAGGAACGATTAGCGTGGAGTCCGTGCGAGGGCAGGGCTGTACCTTTCGGCTGCAGGCCCCCATGACATTGGCGACCACGCGTGTCCTGCTGGTGCAAGTAGCGCAGAGAAGTTATGCGCTGCCGATCGAGGCCGTGCAGGAGATCCTGCTTTTAGAATCCCAGGATGTGTTTTCTCTCGAAGGGCGCCCCTCGATGCGCCATGAAAACCATCCCGTTGCGGTAGCGCGTCTGGCAGATCTGTTGGAGCTGCCGTCTGGTCTGTCTGAACCAATCCGGGTCAGCGCCAGGAGAGAGGCGGCTGTGCAAGCCCGCCCGTCGCTGCCGTGTATTTTGATGGAAGTCGCTGGCGAGCGCCTGGGGCTCTTGGTGGACGCGCTGCTGGATGAACAGGAGGTAATTCTCAAACCCTTCGGCGGCCTGCTCCAGCGTGTACGCAACGTCTTCGGCGCTACGATTCTCAGTTCGGGCGAGATATGCATGGTGTTGAATCCGCAGGATATCATCGGGAGCGCACACAGACTGCGCCCTGTTCGTGAAAACACCGTGCCGAACCCCGAGGCTGAACGCAGAAGGGTGGTTCTGCTCGCCGACGACTCGATCACGACCCGAACCCAGGAAAAACGCATTCTGGAGAGCGCCGGATACGAGGTCGTCACGGCGGTCGATGGAGCGGACGCGTTCCACAAACTGAGCAGCCGCCTGTTCGATGCGGTGGTATCGGATGTCGAAATGCCCAATATGGACGGTTTAACACTGGCAGCGTGTATCCGCCAGGACCCGAAATATCGGGAAATTCCTATCGTGCTCGTCACGTCGCTGGCTTCGGACGCGGATCGACAA
The DNA here is from genome assembly GCA_043762265.1 of Chthonomonadaceae bacterium. Classification (GTDB taxonomy): domain Bacteria; phylum Armatimonadota; class Chthonomonadetes; order Chthonomonadales; family Chthonomonadaceae; genus JANXLO01. Next base: position 5,513 of record JAYUMV010000087.1, read on the forward strand.
CGTGGCGTGGAGGTCGGAGCGAACGCCTATATTACCAAAGGCACGTTCGACCAGACGGTGCTGCTGAACACATTGAGGAGACTGGTGTAGATGGCGCAAAAGCCGATTCGGGTATTGCTGGTGGACGATTCTCCGCTCGCTCTCGTGGTGCTGCAGCAGATGCTCGCGACATCGCCGGAGATCGAAGTGGTCGGCACCGCAACCAACGGTCGGGACGCTCTGGCCTTGATTCCTCATTTGCAGCCTACACTGATCTGTACGGACTATCATATGCGAGGGATGAATGGGTTGGAGTTCACCGAACAGGTAATGGCCCTTTACCCGCGTCCGATCCTGGTAGTAAGTTCCGCCGTGGGCGCGACAGACACGGACCGGGTGTTCGCCCTGTTGGCAGCGGGAGCGGTGGACGTATTTCCGAAACCACGTGCGGGGCGAGAAACGGATACGCCCGTTTCCGAACAGTTCATCAAAAAGGTAAAGATCGTAGCAGGTGTCTGGGTGCGGGGACGTCCCCCCCGAGAGAATGCGTTATCGGGCGGTTTGTCGCTCGCCCCTCCCGCGTGCCTGCCGGTGCGTACGAGCCGTGCCCCACAGATCGTAGCGATCGGAGCTTCGACCGGCGGGCCGCAGGCGGTGCAGACGATCCTTACACAGTTGCCGGGCCGCTTTCCTTTGCCTATTCTCTGTGTCCAGCATATTAGTTCCGGATTTCTGGAAGGGTTTATAAGCTGGCTGGCTGCGCACTTCCAGGGCAAAGTCCGCATCGCGCGCGTAGGAGAGCTCCCTGCACCTGGAACCGTCTATTTCCCACCCGAGAATACGCATCTCATCTTGGATCGTATGGGGCGATTACAAACGTCGATGGAGCCTCCGCGCAGTGGGCATCGCCCGTCCGTCAATGTCACTTTCCATTCCGTGGCCGAACAGTACGGCGACGCAGCCATTGGAGTATTGCTAACCGGCATGGGGCGGGATGGGGGAGAGGGAATGCTGGCGCTTTCACGCGTCGGAGCCCTGACCATCGCGCAGGACGAAGCGAGTTGCGTGGTATACGGGATGCCCAGAGATGCGGTGGAACGCGGAGCCGCCCGCCTTGTCCTACCATTAAATGACATCGCACGCACCCTGATCGATGCCGCCGATCCTGCATCACGCGCCTATGGGGAGAAGAGGTAACACACTATGGAAAACAGCACTATTGAGAAGACTGTCCTGGTCGCAGATGATAGCGCGGTGGCGCTGATGATGCTGTCTCGCCGTTTGACGTCGGCAGGCTATCGCGTGGTCACGGCCTCGGACGGAATCGAAGCTGCCCAGCAGGCTTACCGACTGGCTCCGGATCTGATCGTGCTCGACATCACGATGCCGCGCATGAATGGCTATCAGGTCTGCCGCCTTCTCAAGCGCGATCCGATAATCGCTCACATTCCGGTCATTATTCTGAGTGCGGCAGATAGTCGCGGCACGGAGTTCTGGAGCCTGCGCACGGGAGCCGACGCGTTTATTATCAAAGGCGCGGACCCGGTCAATTTGCTTCCGACCATCCAAAGGCTGATCGCAGAGGCTCCCGCGCCCGCTGTGGGAGGAACCGGTTCCTATTCGCCTCCGCAACGCAGACCGGAGCCGGGCCCGGAAGAGATCCTGTCGAAAGTATGCGCTCTGATGGATGAAGAACTGTATGCTACCACCGTTGAGCGGATCGAGTTGAAAACCATTTTAGAGAACCTTCAGGATGGGGTGTTGACACTTAATCTTGGCCGCGAAGTGACCGCTGCCAATCAGGCATTGTGCAGTATGCTGGGGACAGAGGAGGCGGATCTTCTGGGCCGGTCCTGCGCGGACGTTCTGGAAGAGCCGACGGGCGCGCATCTCCTGGCGGTACTGGAAGCGGCGCTTTCCGGAGCCGAAGGCACGGCACAAGATTCGGAGATCCGACACCCTCTCGGAAAGGTGACTCCGGTGGCCATCAGCGCCGTACCGCTGCGCGACTTTCTGGGAGCTACTGTTGGTGGCGTCTGCCTGTTTCAGGACATTACGCGTCGCAAGGAGATGGAAGCGCTCAACGAACAGATGCGCGCCCTCGACAAGGTCAAGAACGACCTGACGCACATGATCGTACACGATTTGCGCACGCCGCTAACGTCTCTGCTGACCGGCTTATGGACGCTTCAAGGCTCGCAGGCGCTGGATGAGATGGAGCGCGAACTGCTCACCATCTCCGTCGCAGGCGGTAACACGCTGCTCGGAATGATCAACGACCTGCTCGACATCAGCAAAATGGAAGACGGCTCGCTGAATTTGGAAAAGTCAGATGTGGACCTCTCTGCGGCGGTTGCCGTGGCGTTTGGACAGGTAGCGTCTCTTGTGGAGGAGAAACAGTTGAAGTTGGAGACCGAGATCGCGCCGGAGATTGCGGTGAAACAGCCTGGCGCTCCAGGACTGTGCGCCGATGTGGACAAAGTCCGGCGTGTTCTGGTCAATCTATTGGGCAATGCGATCAAGTTTACCCCGCGATCCGGGGTTATCACCGTCGGGGCATGCATGGATCCTGATCGACAAGAGATCGTGGTCAGCATTCGGGATACCGGGGAGGGGATTCCGAAAGAGGCTTTCCGGCGTATCTTCGAGAAGTTCGGGCAGGTGCAGACTCGCAAGGAGGGGAGGACGATGTCGACCGGGCTGGGTCTGACGTTCTGCAAACTGGTCGTCGAAGCGCACGGCGGGCGCATCTGGGTCGAAAGCGAACTGGGAGAGGGCAGCACCTTCTTCTTCACTCTCCCAACCTCCTTGGAATGTTAACGGAAGCGCCAGCCTGATTCGCTCTTGCCCGGAAGCCAAAACGCTGTGCGGAACGGAGTTGCCGCTTGGAGCGTACGAAACATATTCCCGTAAACGCGAGTAAAGGGCAGAGATTTTGCACAACCGTTTTTGCAAAGGCGCGATTCGCGCGCTGACATTCGCTTCGATATTGATTCTGGTCGTAACAGGGAATCCATGGCCGCACGCTGCGGGCACCGCCTCCGCTGCGCAAGTGGTGTCAGAGGACAGCTTCTCCGCGTTGCTGGCTCACGCGATAAAGGCCGTCAATGCGAGGCGCGTAGAGGATCTCGTGCCCTTGCTGAGCGAAGGAGCGTTTCCGGCCTTCGCATGGGTGCCGAAAGCGCATGAGACCTGGGAAGGAGCGGTATTGCCACTTCCCGATTCGGCCCCCACACACGAGGCGCTCGTCGTATTTCATGCCTGGCACTCCTGCCAGAGCGACGGCGACCATGTGCATCGCCTCGTACCTTCCGGCAAGGGATGGCGACTCGGACCGGAGATTCCGGAGACGGAGACTCTCGGTTTCCGGGTGCGGGATCACGATCTGCATGTGACTCTGAACGTGCCCGCCAAAAATGCGACGCTAACCGACACCGTTCAGGTGGAACGCACCGCAGAGAGCATCCCCGCCTTTGGCCTCTTACGCCTCTCTCACGATTTTCATGTGGCATCCATGACGGAACAGGACGCCTCCGGAACGCACACTGCACTCTACCGGCAGGCGGGCGGCGTCATCGCATTCACTCCCCCGAACGATCGCAAATTCACGCTGACACTGCACTATTCAGGGCATTTGGACAACCGGCAGAGCGACTACATTCATACGAACGAGGCGGTGCTCTGCTCCTACTGGTATCCCCACATCGCGCGCCTGCCTGCGCGTACCACCGTCACCGCAACCACTCCGCCGCACTGGAGAGCGCTTGCGCAGGGAGAACTCACGCACGAAACGCAGAATCCGGATGGCGGCACGACAGTGACCTTCCGCAATGAAGTGCCGAACTGCTTCTATACGCTCGATTTCGGCCAATATACGATCACCACCCGCAAGGTGAAAGAACGCAGCCTGTCGGTCTACCAGTTGCGACCGAATGCTGCGCTCGCACAGGCGTGCCTGAACCGACTTTCCGCCGCGATGGACTATTACGATCATAATTTCGCCCCCTTTCCATTTACTCGCTACGCCATCGTGGAGACACAGGGTGCGTTTCCGGGAGCGCTCGAAGCCTACTCTTTCTCTACCTACGGACCCAACACGCTTCCGGAACTGATCCAACACGAGCTGGCGCACACCTGGTGGGGGGGAATGATTCCCTGTACCTACACCCACTCGATGTGGGACGAAGCTTTCGCCGAATACTCCGACGATCTTTTTACCCATTCCCAACCTTCCGCATCGCCGAACACCTCTCCCCTTCCTCCTTCAGCGGCCAAACTTTTGTCAGAACGACTCAAAAACGCGGAAGCTTATAAGGCGATCCCCATTGCGCAGGCATTTGATACCGAGGACGACCAGCAGATTGCGGCAGGCTACGAAAAGGGACACAAGGTATTGAAGATGCTGGAGGACCGCCTCGGGCAGCCGCTTATGCTGCGGTGCATGCGGCGCTTCTTCGCGGATCATACTCAGGGCGAGGCAGCCGACTGGCCGGAGTTTGAGGCGGCAGTGCAGAAAGAGACCGGCGCCGACTATCGGTGGTTCTTCGGGGAGTGGCTGGAACGTCCGGGCATGCCCCGCCTCGCGCTGGCCCACACCACCGTCCAAAAGGACAAAGACGGCTATCTCGTGGAGACGGATGTGGTGCAGGAGGGCAACCCCTATCGCCTCGCTCTCCTCGTGCAGTTGGAACTCGCTACGGGACAGCCGTTACGTTCGATGCAGGAGATCGAAGGCACCATGACGCATCTTCAGTTCCATGTCGCTTCCGCACCAACGCGACTGCGTCTCGATCCCCTCGGCGACGTGCTGTTCTCACCGCCGCTCGGCAGTCCGGCAGGCTCGGACCCGACTCTTATTACGTTCAGACCCTGAGTGTTCTCCAACGGCTCTTCCCGGTGTCCCCACGATGACCTGTGGTTCTCGACGCGAGAGGCTGGTCCGAAACTCTGCGGAGTTCCGGCCTGGTTTGCGGTCTGGCAGGGTAAACTAGAGGTAATGTTCGGGCAAGAAGGCGAGAACTGCCGTCTCGCCGCGTAAATGGAGTGTGATTGTGCAGCAAGCCGATGCCAGGGCCGCTTCGAAAGCGGTGCTGCGATTACCGGAATTTCGTTACCTGCTCTTTGCCAACGGCCTCTCTACGCTCGGTGGACGGGCTCTGGCGGTCGTGATCGGTTACCAGATCTATCGTCTGACCAAGAGTCCGCTGGCTCTGGGCTGGCTGGGCTTTTTCGAGGCTTTGCCAGCGATTTCGCTCGCCCTCTTCGGGGGGCACGTTGCGGATCGCGCCGACCGACGCCGCATCGTTCTGATCACACAGTCGATCTCGGTGCTCTGTGTGCTGGGCTTCGCCTTTCTCTCGACGCGGCATCACACTTCCATCCTCTACGGCCTCTACCTCATTACCTCGCTGCAGGGGATCGCGCGCGGATTCGCGGACCCGGCGTCCACCGCATTCGAGGCGCAGGTGATCCCGCGCGAGGTCTACGTCTATGCGTCCAGTTGGTCCTCCAGCGTCTGGCAGGGCTGCGCCATCGTGGGACCTGCGCTCGGAGGGATCGCCTACGATGCGCTGGGCGTTCGGAATACCTATCTGCTTATCGCGGGTCTCTACAGCTGCTCACTGTTCTGCGTCTCCCGCATCTCCCGGAAGCCTGTCCCTGTTCCGGTAGCCGGTGAATCGATCTGGCAGAGCATTGCCGTGGGCGTGCGGTATGTGCTGCACAATCAGGTGATCGTCGGCTCGATGGCGCTCGACCTATTCGCCGTATTGTTCGGCGGGGCGATCGCCCTGCTTCCGATCTTCGCTTCCGATATTTTGAAAGTAGGCGCGAAGGGCCTGGGATTCCTGAATGCCGCCCCTTCCATCGGCGCATTGCTGGTCGCTCTCTGGTCCACGCACCGTCCGCCGATCCGCCGCGCTGGCCGTAACCTGCTCTTCAGCGTCGCCGGGTTTGGGTTCGCGATCATCGGCTTCGCGGTCTCCCGCAATTTCGTGCTCTCGCTCTGCATGTTGTTTATGGCCGGAGTGTTCGATGGCGTGAGCATGGTCGTGCGCAAGTCGGTGCTACGGCTGATGTCTCCGGAAAATATGCGCGGTCGGATCGCTTCCGTCAGTTGGATCTTCATTGGCGCTTCCAACGAGATCGGAGCTTTCGAAAGCGGTATCGCTGCAAATCTGCTGGGGACAGTACGCTCTGTCTGGATCGGCGGCCTGGTGACGCTTGTCGTCGTCGCGTTCACCGCTGCTGTCGCCCCGAAACTCCGCAACCTGAACCTGGAGACCCCCCAAAATCCTTCGGCTGAAGCCTAGAGGATCGAGCGAGGAAGAGCAACACCCCCGTAGGCGCATGACGAAGTGTGCTGATCTGGAGAGACACCGTATGGCTAACCTGATTTCCCGATTTTCGGTCTTCTGCCTTCTGATTCCGGCGCTCATCGGCACGGCGGTCGGGCAGACCGTGTCTGATGTGCCGCTGCTGCACTATACGACCACCTGGATCGGCAACTCGTTCGCGGGAACGAAGGTAGCTGGGCGGCGCAATCGAAAGCATGTGCAACTGGATGTGCGCGCCATGTTCGTGACCTCGGACGGCACCTGTTACACCGCGGCCGGGTGGGATGAGGACGGGTCGGAGATCGGTATCTATCGCGACGGCGAGGTGCTCGGCAGTGCGGGCGGGACGCACGGCTGGGGATATAACGGCGGCAACGCCGTGACAGCGAGCAAAGACTACCTGTTCTTTGCGCAGACGGTCGGCAATGAAGGCGGCGGATTGAAAGGCGCAGACAGCTGGCCTGCGAAGGGTCGTGTCTGGTATGGCGTGTCCCGTCGTCGGCGGGACGGCTCGGCGGCGCCGTTTGCAGGCGGCAAAGGCGGAGACGGCGATACGATGCGCGGCGTGTATCTGCCGATCAACGATTCTGCCGAAGGCACGAATGCCGAGATTACCGGCCTCGCGACCGATACGCAGAACCACCTCTTTGTCAGCGATCCCAGCGCAAAGCAGATCAAGATCTACGATGCCGAGAAGATGACGTTGTTGCACTCCTGGAGAGTCGAACGCGCGGGCGCCCTCGCGATCAACAGCAAGGGCGAGCTCTGGGTGGCCCAGGCGGGCACGGCGATTGAAAACGCCCGCATGCTGCATCTCAATGCGGACGGGAAGGCGATGCCGGACGGATTCGAACTGCCGAAAGAGGTCAAACCGGGGGGAATCTCGATGGATGCGACCGGACATCTGTATTTAACGGATCGGGGCATCGGTCAGCAGATTTGCGTCTACGATACGCACAACGTGCCGCCTCTGCTGACGCGAACCATCGGGGTTCATGGCGGCATTTTTGCCGGGAAGGGCAGCGAGATCGGGCGAGACGGGCCGTTACGTTTTAACGATCCGGTGGGAGTGGGAGTCGATGGCACCGGCAATCTCTACATCTGTTCCAGCGGCTCCGTTGCCGGCGGCGGTACGATCTTAGAGAGTTACGACGAGGACATCAAGCGATTGTGGCGGCTGGAGGGACTGTCGTTCATCGATACGGCAGATGTCGATCCGGCGAGTGACGGCATCCATGTCTACACCAAAGACAAGCATTTCGTGATGGACTATAGCAAGACCGGCTCCCCGGCGACCTATCGCGGCTACACGGCGAACCGGTTCAAGTACCCGGACGACCCACGGCTGCGGTCCGGCGACTGCGGCGTCTTCTTCCGGCGCATTCTGGGCAAGCCGTTCCTGTTCGTGACCGATATGTACTCCGGCGGACTCCGCCTGTTCCGGTTCAAGTCTGACAGCGACGGCGAGTGCGCGATCCCCTCGGGCTATTTCGCCAGGCAGCATGTCAAGCCCGATCCGGCGGTATCCAAGCAGCCCTGGCCGACCAGTCAGCCCGAAAAGGGCGAATGGATCTGGCGCGACAACAACGGCAACGGAACGCTCGATGCCGACGAGTACGACAGCAGACCGACGGATGCGCCCGGCCTGTGGGGATGGTGTGTGGACAGCCAGGGAACCGTCTGGCAGGGGACCGAACACGACGGCATCCGGAAATTTACCGTGCAAGGGCTGGACAAGGTCGGCAATCCGATCTACACCTACGCGACGATGCAGACCACCCCGACGCCCAGTCTGTTTACCGAACTCTGCCGCGTCGAATATGTCCCGGAGACAGACACGATGCTGCTGAGCGGCTACACCACCGACCATCCGCACACGGGCGGAGAGTGGGGGATCGTGGGAACCGAGATCGTGCGCTACGAGAATTGGAATCAGGGAAATCGCACTCCGACGACTCGCATTGTGCTGCCCTACGATGGCCTCAAGGACGCAAAAAAGTTCATCAAGACGTTCGCTGTCGCCGGGGACTACGTTTTCGCCGGAGAAGCCCGCGAACCCTGTGCGCTCTACGTCTACAATGCCAAGACCGGCGCATCGGTCGGCAAACTCCAACCCGATGCCACGGTCGGCTCCAACAGCGGTTGGCTCGATTTCCCTTACGCTGTCCGCGCCTTCAAACGCAGCAATGGAGAGTACCTGGTCTTTGCCGAAGAGGATCTCGATGCGAAGGTGATCCTCTATCGCTGGAAACCGTAAAAGGCTCCTTCCATGGACTCCCATGTTTCTGATGTACGGAGGCAACGGCGTCGGGTTTGTCGAACTATGGGCAAGGTCTGAAACGGGTTGGGAAACGGCAGACTCGAAAGGGTTGTAATGGACGAATCTGCTCAAACAAAACGAATCGAGAGGCTCATCCGGGCCTTGAAAGATGCGCAAGTTTCCGTGGTCTGGAATGCGACGCGCGAATTGGCCCGTTTTGAAACGGCCGCAGCAGCGGCCTTGCCTGCTCTCAACGAAGCGTTGGAGCGCGCGGACCATGCCTCGCGCCTCTGGGCGCGCTACGCCATCGCCCGTATTACGGGTGATCTGCCGCTGCATCTGCCCTACTTCATCGCCGCGCTCGAAGACCGGACCTCGCTTTTTCCGGGGATGGCTGCTGCCGCCCTCGCAGGCTTCGGCCCGATAGCCGCGCCTGCTGTCCCGCAACTGGTTCGGGAACTGAACGATTCCAACGCCGAATACCGATGGAGCGCAGCGGGCGCGCTCGCTGCCATTGGGGCGGCAGCAGCGGATGCGGTTCCTGCCCTGATTCGGACGCTTGACGACCCGGACGAAAAGGTACGATGGTACGCGGCCTGGGCGCTCGGCGAAATCGGGCCAGGAGCCATAGCCGCTGTTCCTGCACTTATCCTTGGATTGAATGACATCGACGACGACGTGCGTGGCTATGCCGCCCGTGCGCTCGGCAAGATCGGCGTTCCCGCCGCTTCTGCCGCGATACCGGCGTTGCTTACGTTGTGCAACGACGAAAATCCGAATCTCCAACAGGCTGCATCTGAAGCGCTCACTCAGTTGACCAGCGCAGACTAAAGCGTCTGTTGCCAAACTCGATGAATCTACGGAGGCGGAGTTGCCTCAGCGTGTGTTTCGCAAATCCCAACACCCGGATCTTTATCCTGTTCCTCCTGTCCAAAAAAATGCATTGAGACAGGAGGAGCAGGAGTTACAGGATGGGAATTCAGGGTTTGATAAACATGCTTTCAGACGGATGTGTGATGTGTGCCAACGTCGTGCGCCCGGACAGAGTGGTCTATCTCGCCTTGCATACCTATCGATACGTTCATACAACAGGAGAGAGCATGCGAAAAGTAGTGGGTTTGGCGGCCGTCTTTCTGGCGATGGCGGCAGCGCCGTCCGGGGCGGTTCTCGCCCAGCATAGTATATCCAATGCCGACGAGATCACCGCCGCGCAGTTGCGCGACTATCTGACATTTGTCGCTTCAGACGAGATGGAGGGGCGCAATACGCCGTCTCGTGGTCTCGATACGACAGCGCTGTTCATCTCTACGCTGCTGAAGCGCTGGGGAGCGAAACCAGGGGGCGACGACGGCACGTTCTACCAGAAAATCGTCCTGCGGCGCGATAGCCCCGATACCGAGAAGAGCAGCCTTCAACTCGGGGGCCAGAAATTCACCTATGGCGAGGACTTCGTGCTGGGAAGCGGGGAAGGGATGCTGACCGCCCCGCTGGTCTACGTGGGCGATGGTTGGATGATCAAGAGCAAGAACATCGACGACTACAAGGGGATCGATGCGACAGGCAAAATCGTCGTCGTCAACTATAGCAACGGATTCTCTCTGCCACGCGGTCTTACGCGCGCTGATCTCGCTGGGGTCTCCGGCACGGACTACGCGAATCCGCAGACCTACGCCCGTATGAAGGGCGCGGTAGGTATCCTCTTTCTCATGCCGGCCTCGATGCAGGAGGATTGGGATCGCCTGCGCAAGCGTGAGATCCAGCCGCGATGGTCGCCCGAGAAGTTTCGGCTCCCCGGCCAGGCGCCGCTTCCTGCTTTTACCGTAGGACCGAAGATGCTGACGACCCTCCTTCAGGGCGAAGCCTCCGATGCTGTCGCCATCGATAAGGCGATCACCGGTAAGACGCTACTGCCCGCTTTCGACTTGAACGCAACGAAGAAACTGACATTGAGCGCCGTGACGAAAATCGAGCGGACAAATACCCAGAACGTCGTGGCGGTTTTTGAAGGCAGTGATCCGGTTCTGAAAGACGAGTATGTCGCAGTCGGCGCGCACTACGATCATCTCGGTCTCGCCACCAAACCCATCAATGGCGACTCCGTCTTTAACGGCGCGGACGACGACGGTTCCGGCACCACCGCCCTGATCGGCATGGCAGAAGCGCTCGGTCATGCCAAAACCCGTCCCAAACGCTCGACGCTGTTCGTATGGCATTGCGGCGAAGAGAAGGGGCTCTGGGGATCGCAGTACTTCAACATGGAGCCGACCGTCCCAATCAAACAGATCATCACCCAACTCAATATCGATATGATCGGGCGTAGCCGCGTGGCAACCGACACGAAACCTGCCGACAAGGATCTTTCCGAACCCGACGAGGTCTATGTCATCGGCTCCAAAATGATGAGCACGGAATTGGGCGCATTGAGCGAGCGGGTGAACGCTGGCTACCTGAAGCTGCATTTCAATTATAGATACGACGATCCCTCCGATCCCAACCGTTTCTTTTTCCGCAGCGATCACTTCAACTACGCGCAGAAGGGGATTCCGATCATCTTCTACTTTGACGGCGTCCATGAGGACTATCACAGGGTAAGCGATGAGGTGTCGAAGATCGACTTCAACAAGATGGAAAAGGTGACGCGCACCGTGTACGAGACGCTCTGGTCGATTTCGAATCTGAGCACGCGGCCTGTCATCGACAAAAAACTGCCCGCTTCCCTCACCCGTTAGTCGGCAAATCTGTGCGGCATTTCCAAGCAGCCGTCGTGTTTGTACACGACGGCTACTCCATATTGGTTATTGTTAAGATACTTTATTAAGACCCTTGACAAAAGGCTTGGTGAAGAGTAAGATAGAGACAGGTCCAACAAACATGGAAATTACCCGATCCCTTATCCAACCGGTTCTGTTGAGCCGCATCAATGAACGGCAGATCCTGCGCATGCTGCTGGAGCAAGGCGCACTCTCACGGGCGGAAATCGCACGCGCCGCCGGGATCGGGCCGCCTACAGTATCGCGCGCTATCGAAGCGCTGTTACAGACCGGCTTTGTCGAAGAGGATGCGCCTCAAGGGGCTTTCGGGCGGCCTGCAAAGAAGCTAAGACTGGCGGTGCGTTCGACGCAGGTGCTGGGGTTGGTTCTGGATGCAGAGCGTTGTCGTATTGTCAGCGCAGGGCTGGATGGAGTCGTACATTCGGCGCAGACCCAGACCTTCGCCACCCCCGACACCTATGAAGAGTTGCTCGAACGCGCGGCTTCTGCTCTGCGCCGCCAGATCGCCTCAGTGGGCGTCACAACGCTCGGTATCGGAATCAGCATGCCGGGGCTCGTGGATACGGGGCTTCAGCAGGGACTCCTTTCGCCGAATCTGCCGATTACGAATGGTCGCACTCCGGGGAGAGACCTGGAACAGTTGCTCGGCATTCGCTGCCTGATGATGCAGGAAGAGCATGCCCTCTGTCTGGCAGAACGCTATTTCGGAAATGCACGGGGGCTCGAAAACTTCGCGATGTTGGATGTCAGCACCGGGGTAGGTCTGGGGGTCATGAGCCGGGGCAGACTGCTGACCGGGCAGAACGGGCTGGCCGGGGAGATCGGCCATATCACGGTGGATAGACACGGACGCAAGTGCGGATGCGGCAACTCCGGCTGCCTGGAGACGGTGGCCTGCGATACCGCGCTGGCGGCGATCGTCTCGCAGCGGCTCGGCCGCAAAGTCGATTTCGACGAGTTGGCCGCCCTGGTCGAATCCGGTGCATTGACGCTCGGGGAAGAACTGGATACGCTGTGCGCCTATCTCGCCATCGCGCTTGCTGCCGTGATCAATCTGTTCAATCCGGCATCGCTTTTCGTGCACGGCAGGGTTTTCGCGCTCGATCCCAACCTGTTTCCACGACTCCTTCAGGAGACGAAGCCTCGGGCGCTGGCTCCGTCCTTGCAAGCTTGCCGGATCGTGCAGGCGCGCGGCAGCAAGAGGCAGGGCGCCATCGCCGCCATCATCGATCACCTGATCGACTCTCTCGTCCCTATGGAGATCTCCAACCCGACCTACGGCGCCGTAGCCTGACATTCCGGGCATGCCGATCCAGAATATCGCCGCCGAAACGAATTTAATCTCGTCCGTCGGTCACCTTTTAAGGAGCTTTTATCGATGTCGAATCTCAAACAGAACGTCCTGTGGTTTGTCACCGGGAGCCAGCATCTCTATGGGGCGGAAGCGCTCGCGCAGGTGGCCGCGCATTCGTTGCAGATGGCCGAAGGGCTCGATGCCGACGCCGTTAACCCTGTCAAAATCGTCTTCAAACCGGTTTTGACCAATCCGCTCGACATTCGCACATTGTGTCGCGAAGCCAATGCGGACGACACCTGCGTCGGCCTGATCACCTGGATGCACACGTTCTCCCCCGCGAAGATGTGGATCCCCGGCCTCTCCGAACTCCGTAAGCCGCTCCTGCATCTGCACACCCAGTTCAACCGGGACATTCCGTGGGCCAGCATCGACATGGACTTCATGAATCTCAACCAGGCCGCTCACGGCGACCGGGAGTACGGATTTATTGGAGCCCGGATGGGGCTGACCCGCAAAGTCGTGGTCGGCTACTGGGAAGACCCGGAGGTACGGCAGGACATCGCGAGTTGGGCGCGTGTCGCGTCCGCCTGGGCGGAAGGCCGCAACCTGAAAGTCGCCCGCTTCGGAGACAATATGCGGGAAGTCGCCGTCACCGAAGGCGACAAGGTCGAAGCGCAGATTCAACTCGGTTGGTCGATCAACGGCTACGGCGTCGGGGATCTCGTTGCCCACGTCAACGGCTTCTCGGACGCCGAAGTAGATACCCTCATGGACGAGTACGCGAACCTCTACGATTTTGCTGCCGACATTCAATCTGGTGGCCCCGCTCTTGATCGTGTGCGCGAACAGGCGCGGATCGAGTTGGGACTGCGCTCCTTCCTCACTGAGGGCAGCTTCGGAGCCTTTACCACGACTTTCGAAGACCTGCACGGCCTCCCGCAACTGCCCGGCCTCGCGGTCCAGCGTCTTATGAGCGACGGTTTCGGATTTGCGGGCGAAGGCGACTGGAAGACCGCTGCGCTCGTGCGCGTCATGAAGGCCATGGCGACCGGGCTGCCTGCGGGCACCTCCTTCATGGAGGACTACACCTACCATCTGGAGCCGGGCAACGAACTGGTGCTCGGGTCCCACATGCTGGAAATCTGCCCCTCCATCGCGGCCTCGCGCCCACGGATCGAAGTCTATCCCCTGGGGATCGGCGGCAAGGCCGATCCCGCCCGCCTGGTCTTCGACGGCGCGACCGGACCGGCGATCAACGCCTCCATCGTCGATATGGGCAGCCGCTTCCGACTGCTGATCAACGCTGTCGATGCCGTCAAATCTCCCCAGCCGATGCCCAAACTGCCGGTCGCCCGCGTCCTCTGGAAGCCGCAGCCCTCTCTGCGCGTCGCCGCCCAGAGCTGGATCCTGGCAGGAGGCGCCCACCATACCGGCTTTTCCCTCGCCCTTTCCGCCGAACAGATGATCGACTGGGCGGAACTAGTAGGCATCGAATCGCTCTTGATCGACAAAAACACCGAACCCCTCGCCTTCCGCAATCAACTGCGCTGGAGCCACGCCGCCTGGAAATTGCTCTAAATTCGACGAGGAAAGACAAGGCAAGTTCTTTGATCCTGTGAAAATGGTTTTCTGCGCTTGACCGGGTGACCTAACCCCCCGGCCCCTTTCCCGACACGGGAAGGGGGTGCCCGAACAAGCAATCGCCTCGTTGCACTCATCCATTTTTGTCGGGCCAACTAAGCACTGTCCATGCCTGTACGTTTATGGAGACAAGACATAGTCTAAACGTCAAACGGTTAGGCACAACGGGGGAAATGGGGAGACAGGCACCCCCTTCCCGGTGAGCGAAGCGAACGAAGTCGGGAAGGGGGGCGGGGGTTAGGTCACCCGGTTAAACGCAGAAATCGCCCCCTGCTCTGAAGTCTCACAAAGGAGATATTGTGGCATGAACACCATGCGGTTGACCGGGCTGCGCCGAATGGAGGTTCAGGAAGCGGCGCTTCCTGAGATCGAGCGACCTACGGATGTGCGTATTCGCATGGCGCGTGTGGGGATCTGCGGGTCGGATGTGCACTACTTTGCCGAGGGTGGGATCGGCTCGCAGCGGGTAGAGTATCCTTTTACGGTAGGGCATGAGGGTGCAGGAATTGTCGAGAAAGTCGGATCACAGGTGAAGTGTGTGCGGGTAGGGGATCGGGTTGCGATTGATCCCGCCTTGCCGTGCGGCGTATGCGATCAGTGTCTTGTGGGGCGGCCGCACACCTGTCGTAAGCAGAAGTTCTTGGGCTGTCCGGGGCAGATCGAAGGCTGTCTTGCCGAGTATCTGGTGATGCCGGAGGCGAACTGCTATCCGATTCCGGACAACGTTACACTCGATCAGGCCGCGGCGGTCGAGCCACTTTCCATCGGCGTCTATGCGGTCTCGTTGTCCCTGCCAATGCCTGGCGCGGCCATCGGAATTCTGGGGGCGGGACCGATCGGATTGAGTGTGCTGCTTCCCGCCCGGGCTCAGGGCGCGGCGCGCGTCTATATGACCGACAAGATCGAAGCCAGAGTGGAGAACGCTCTGCGGGCCGGGGCGGACTGGACGGGCAATCCTGACAGAGAAGATGTCGTTGAGGCGATCACGCAACAGGAGCCGCAACTGCTAGACGCCGTCTTCGAGTGCAGCGGGGATCAGGCGGCGATGGATCAGGCGGTCCAGCTTCTGAAACCAGGGGGTATCCTGCTGTTGATCGGAATACCGGGAGCGCAGAATCGGGTCTCATTCGACATCAATCTGTTGCGCCGCAAAGAGCTTCGTCTTCAGAATGTGCGACGGCAAAATCAATGTGTTCAATGGGCTATCGATCTCATCTCAAGCAGGGCTGTGGATGTCGATTCTATGATGACGCACCATCTGCCGTTTGCGCAGGCACAGCAGGGCTTCGACATGGTCACCGACTATAAGGACGGTGTCGTCAAAGCGATCTTGACGTTTGATCCAGACAACCACAGGGAAAGGTAGGAGACAACGATTGTCCAGTTACACTCTCGGTCTCGATTATGGAACCAGTTCGGTGCGCGGTCTGCTCGTCGATGTGCAGACCGGGGAGGAGATCGCGACGAGCGTCTTCGCGTATCCTCATGGCAAAGCCGGTGTCATCGTGGACGAACGCGACCCCGACCTGGCGCGTCAGCATCCCCAGGACTATCTCGACGGCGCGGCGGCCGTGATAAAGGACGTATTGCAGCAGGCCGCAGGTCGCTCGGGCTTTTCGGTAGCGGATGTGGTCGGAATTGGAGTGGATACCACCGGCTCGACGCCGATGCCGCTCGATGCTTACGGCGTACCGCTCGCGATGAATCCGGAATTCGAGGGCAACCCCGCCGCGATGGTCTATCTCTGGAAAGATCATACCGGGCATGCGGAAGCGGCCGAGATCACGGCGCTCGCCGCCAAAATCCGCCCGCAATACCTGGCAAAGTGCGGCGGAATCTACAGTGCGGAGTGGTTCTGGTCCAAGATTTTGCGCTGCCTTCATGCTGATCCGGAGGTCTATGCGGCCGCCTATACCTGGGTCGAGCATGCCGACTGGCTGCCTGCGGTACTGGCAGGCGAAACCCATCCGGCCCGCATCAAACGCGGCATCTGCGCAGCAGGCCACAAAGGGATGTTCCATCCCTCCTGGGGAGGCTATCCCGACGCGGATTTCCTGGGCGAACTCGATGTGCGCCTGATCCCCCTGCGCGACACGCTCCCGAACGAGGCATTCCATGTCGGAGAGGTCGCGGGAACCCTGAGCGCCGCTTGGGCCGAGAAAACCGGACTTCAGGCGGGAATTCCGATCTCCGTCGGCGCATTGGATGCGCATCTGGGCGGCATCGGATCGGGGATTCAGCCCGGAGTGCTCGTGAAGAATATCGGCACCTCCACGTGCGATATGATGGTGGTGCCGATGAGTTCGGAACTCGGCGACATCCCCGGCCTGTGCGGCATCGTGCCGGAATCGATCCTGCCGGAGTATTACGGACTGGAGGCGGGGCAGTCGGCGGTCGGCGACATCTTCAACTGGTTTGTGAACGAAATTCAGCCCGCGCATCTGGGGCACGGTGAGTTGACGGCCGGGGCCGAGAGACTCAAGCCGGGCGCCAGTGGCCTTCTCGCCCTCGACTGGCACAACGGCAACCGAACTATTCTGGTCGATCAGCGCCTGACCGGAGGCGTCCTCGGTCTGACGTTGCAGACCACTCCGGCGGAACTGTACCGCGCCTGGATCGAAGCGACCGCTTTCGGGGCGCGCGTCATTATGGAGCGGCTGGAAGAGTACGGCCAGACGGTCGAGAGTATCATTAACTGCGGCGGAATTTCGGTCAAGAATCCGCTGGTGATGCAGATCTATGCCGACGTCATGGGGCGCTCTATCGCCATCTCCAGCAGTGCGCAAACGGCGGCATTGGGCTCTGCGATGGCTGCTGCGGTCGCGGCAGGAGCGGTGGGGTCGTTCGCAGAGGCGACGACGGCGATGACCTCACTCGATCCGCGCGTTTTTCAGCCCGATCCCGAAAGCCAGCAGATCTACGACCGACTCTTTGCCCTCTATCGCCAAATACACGATGCGTTCGGAGTGAAAGAGGCGCGGGTCGATCTGTATGGGGTGATGAAAGAGTTATTACGAATTCGAGACGAGGTGCGGAATGTCTAGTGAGTCGTTGGAAGAGTTGAAACAGTCGGTCTATCAGGCGAATATGGCGCTGGTGCGGGCAGGGCTGGTCGTTCTGACCTGGGGCAATGCCAGCGCGGTGGATCGCGAAAAGGAGGTCGTCGCGATCAAGCCAAGCGGGGTCGCTTACGAGGCGCTTCGGCCGGACGACATCGTTCTGGTCTCTCTGACGAGCGGGGAGCCGCTTCCCGGCGAACGGCTGCGACCGTCGTCCGATACGCCCACGCATGTGTGTCTCTATCAACGGTTCCCGGAACTCGGGGGCATCGCGCATACGCATTCTCGCTATGCAACAGCCTGGGCACAGGCAAGCCGCGAGATTCCCTGCTACGGCACGACCCATGCCGACACTTTTCATGGAGCGGTTCCGCTCTGCCGTCCGCTCACTCCCGAGGAGATCGAGCAGGCTTACGAATGGAACACCGGCCTGGTCGTGGTCGAGCATTTCGCGGCGGCGCACCTGCATCCGCTGCATGTGCCGGGAGTCCTCTTGCCCTACCATGCGCCCTTTGCCTGGGGAGATTCGCCGGAGAAGGCCGTCGAGAATGCGATCATCCTGGAAGAGGTCGCGAGTCTGGCCTGGCACACGGAACTCCTGAATCCGCGCGCTACTGTCGCGCCTGCCGCCATCGTGGAGAAACATTTCCAGCGTAAGCACGGCAAAGATGCCTACTACGGCCAGCCAAAAGACTGAATTCCGACTGCTATACCACAACCTGCAATACCAAATTGAGCGATCCTACAATTCACGAAAGAGGTAGATTCACACTCCTATGCGTATCCGTAACCTGAAGTCTCTGCTAACACTCACCCTCTTGACGGTGACCGGCGCTTCTCTGCGTGCCGGTGGTCAGGCCATCACTCCCAGACCCGTCGCCGGTTGGAACTTCGACGAAGGGCAGGGCGCCGATGCCGGTCCTTCCTTCGGGAGCGTTCATGGAACCCTAATGGGCGGTGCAGGCTGGTCGCCCGGCCTGGTCGGTGCGCACGCCTTGAAACTCTCCGGCAGACCTGGCAACTTTGTCGATGTCAGCCAGCCCGTTGTCGATACCGCCCACAGTTATACCGCGACGGCCTGTGTCAAGCTCAACCGAGCGACGGGCTTTCAGACTCTCGTCAGCATCGACGGAGCACAGATCAGCGGCTTCTTCCTTCAGTTCCGAGACGACTCCGACGAGTTCGCGATTACGGTTCCCCCCTCGGACATCTCGGGTGGAGAGGCGATCATCGCCGCGTCGCATATCGCGCCGGAGACCGGTATCTGGTACCATGTCGCCGGAGTCTTCGATGCCCAGGCGCAGAAATTGAGTCTTTATGTCAACGGGGATCTGCAGGAGACGGTGCCTTGCAAGAGCGCCTGGAGCGCCACCGGACATACGGCCATCGGGCGCGGGAAATACGGCGGGAATCCGGTCGATTTCGTGGACGGTACGCTGGACGATGTCGCGCTCTACGACACGGCTCTCTCCGCTTCCGACCTGAAAAAACTTGCGCAGAACGATCTGCAGAAGGCCGGGACGTTGAGCCCGGATGCGTCGGGACCGGTGCAGTTGCACATAGACGGGGCTCACCCCGGACCCAAGGTAAGCCCGACGCTGTACGGCCTGATGACCGAGGAGATCAACTACTCCTACGACGGCGGCCTCTACGGAGAGTTGATTCGCAATCGCGCCTTTAACGACGATTCGAATTCGCCCGTTCACTGGTCGCTCGTGCCGTCCGGTAGTGGCGGTTCGATCACCCTCGACAGCGCCCAACCGCTGAATGCCGCTCTGCCGGTCAGTCTCAAACTGACGAGTCCGGGCGGGCAGCGCACCGGGGTGGCGAACGAAGGCTACTGGGGCATCCCCCTTCAGCCGAACACGCGGTATCAGGTTTCCTTCTTTGCCAGGTCGGGCGATGGCTTTACGGGTTCACTGGACGTTGCCATTGAGAGTAAGGATGGCAGCAAAACCTATGCCCGTGCTCAGGTCAAGAACGTTGCTGGCGGTTGGAAAAAGTATACCGT
This sequence comes from Chthonomonadaceae bacterium, assembly GCA_043762265.1. Lineage (GTDB taxonomy): Bacteria > Armatimonadota > Chthonomonadetes > Chthonomonadales > Chthonomonadaceae > JANXLO01. The sequence continues at coordinate 24,866 of JAYUMV010000087.1, forward strand.
TACGCTGCCGACCGGGGCAGGGACCGAATCGCAGGACAATCGCTTCGTAATCTCGACGAGTGGGAAGGGGACGGTTTGGCTTGAACTTGTCTCGCTCTTTCCCCCGACCTATCGCCACCGCGCCAACGGCAATCGGATCGATCTGATGCAGAAACTGGCGGATATGAAGCCCGCTTTCCTGCGACTGCCCGGCGGCAACTACCTCGAAGGTGATACGATCGCGACCCGCTTCGACTGGAAGCAGACCCTCGGTCCGCTCACAAACCGACCGGGACATCCCGGCCCGTGGCAGTACCGCTCCAGCGACGGCATGGGGCTGTTGGAGTTCCTGAACTGGTGCGAAGACCTGCGCATGGCTCCTGTTCTCGCGGTCTATGCGGGTTACTCCCTCAAGGGCGAATATGTGAAGCCGGGTGCGGATCTCCAGCCCTATGTGCAGGACGCGCTGGACGAGATCGAGTACGTTACCGGGGACGTCACGACGCACTGGGGAGCAATCCGTGCCCAGAATGGTCATCCGGCGCCTTTTCCGCTCCACTACGTCGAGATCGGCAACGAAGACGGATTTGATCGTTCCGGCAGCTACGACGGTCGCTTCACGCAGTTCTTCGACGCGATCAAAGCGAAGTATCCTGCGCTCGAGCTGATCGCAACAGCGGCCACAAAGACCCGGGTGCCGGATGTGTTGGACGACCATTTCTATCGCACGGCCCGCGCCATGGCCCGTGACTCACGGCACTACGACAACTACGACCGCAAGGGGCCGAAGATCTTCGTCGGGGAGTGGGCGTCGCAGGACATCGACCGACCATGGATACAACCGGAACTGAAGGGGCCGACCCCTACGCTGAACTCTGCCCTGGGAGATGCGGCCTGGATGACCGGGATGGAGCGTAACTCGGATGTGGTGGTGCTGGAGGCGTATGCGCCGCTGCTCGTCAATGTGAATCCGGGCGGTCGCCAGTGGGCGGTCAACCTGATCGGCTACGATGCGCTGCACAGTTATGGGTCGCCCTCGTACTACGCCCAGGTGATGTTTGCCGCCAACACCGGCGACACGATCATCCCGGCAACGCTTAGCGGAGGCACCGATCTCTACGAGAGCATCACCCGCGATACGAAATCGGGGACCCTCTTCGTGAAACTGGTGAATACGACCGCACAGGCTCGCAGTGTGCATATCGATACGACCGGCTTCGGCGCTGTCCAACCGAACGGGACTGCGATCACGCTGGCCGGAACCAGCCCGCGTGATACCAACACGATCACTGAGCCCGTCAAGATCGTGCCGCAGACTTCGAAGGTGACCGGCCTCGGCAAGAGTTTCGACTACAAACTCGCGCCCTACTCGGTGACCATTCTCAAGTTGCAGGCTCGTTAGAGCGCGCAGCAGGAGAAAGACGCAGGATACCGGGAGCGAAAGGGGCAAGCTGTTGCCGAGGCGCTTTCAGAAACTCGTATAACGCGTCCGGTTGACATTGTGTCAACCGGGCGTTTCGCTTGCTAATCGTTGTTCTCGTCTGGATCGCCAAGCAGGGTGCGAGGACGTTCCGGACGAGGGACAGGCGTATAGGAGTGCACCGAACTGGCGCTAGAATGAGCGGCAGGAACCGACTCGCGGGCGGCGACGACCAGCGCGCCGAGTTGGCCAGCATCGCGTGCGAGTTGAGCATCTGCAGCGTCGAGGACTTTTCCAGCGGGAACAAGAATATTTCCGCGTATGTCCGTCACGTCCATCGTGGTCGCGCGGCCAAGGTATTGATGCACCTCGGCGAACTCCTCCACGCTGTTCAGGAGGTGGGCTTCACGTCCGTTCTCGGTGCGGGCATACTGCGCCTGAACTTTCTCTTTTAAATCTTGCTTCTGGCCTTGCAGCGCGGAAGCCCCGAGCGCAGCCACTTGTCCTGTCTGATAGGCGCGTGCGAGCATCTGCTCATCGATGTGCTGTCCTGCCTCCACGAGAGTGTTCCCTTGCGCGTCCAGGATCGTGACCCCAGCCACTTTGCCCAGGGCAAAGGCGCCCTGTTGCTTCTCCACCATTTCCGAGGCCTTATTGCGCAGGCCCGCCAACCAACCTCCGCTGCTCTTCGCTTCAAATTGTGCCATTATGTTAATTTCCTTCGTTTGCTTGCGTTTTCAGGATCAGGATGTTGAATTTCGCGTCATAACTCGACAACGTGCCGGACTACGATAACGTTCCCTGTATCGCCCGGTGAGCGCGATACTTTCTACTCCGCTCAAATACATACTATCGCGACACTGCAAAACCTGACTTTGTTCCCGGCATCTCGCTTTTACCTGTTACTTGCGCTCTTGCCGGGTCACGATGGGCACATAACCGACGCTTAAACCACGCGGGGGCTTGACAATAACGGCTTGATCGAGCGAGGCGAGAACCCCGCTGGACGGCGGCGGGATATAGTCGGAAGTGAATTGCCACTGAGAGTGCAGCCGCTCGACGAATGCCTGGAGTTTTGCCTTTTGGTCGGCCTTCAATCCTAAATTTCGCAGTGCAGGCTGGTCCACAAATCGATACCAGGAGTAGGTCACTGTCGATCCATCTGTTAGAATCGCTGTGAACGGTCCGCGTGCAGGTCCGGGCTTGTTCCACGCTCCCTCTTTATCTGTCGGCGACGCATACGACTCTCCTGTCCCTGCCGTAGCGAAGGTCTGGGCAGCAAGTCCGGTCTCGATGGGCACCATGTTCGCTGGAACCACAGTCCGTTTTTCGCCGGAGCGCTTGTAGTACTCCGGAAAGACTCCAATGGAGCCCTTTCCCGTCCATTCCAGGCAGAATGCGCTTCCGACGACGGCGGTCTTCACCACTGTTTCGTATCCTATCAGAGGGATTTTTTTGGGTCCCTGGCGAAAAGTGATAGGATTGGCGGTTCCTTTTGCCGCCCAGGCGGCTGTAGGATCGAACTGCCCCTGTGGCAACTTCCCACGATGCTGGCCCTCACGGAAGGCGTCTGACAACGCGTTCTTCGAATACATCGTCACATCCTGCATCAGTACCGAACGTCCATTCCGGTCTATCGGAAATATCAGTTTCGGAACACGCGAATAGACGACGCCCGTTGCATCCGAACTTTCGAAATAGGGGACCATGTTGAACTCCATCGCGCCGCCGTTCATCAGCGCAGGGCGGGCGTCCAGACCCCGGCCGTCGATCGTGTGGTAGCCTTGCGACAGTCGGCTCCACGTTTCTGGGACCCAATAGGCCACCGGCCCCTTGAAATTTGCCGCGTTGAGAAACAGAGTCCAGCACTGATCGCCGGTAGGGTTTCCCGCGCTGACTTCCACCGGATCGCGATACGATTCGGCGATTGGAAGGGCCATCCAGGCGTTGCCCAGCAGGTCTCCATTCGTGAGTCTCTTGAACGTCAGGCCGTCGGGAGGTACGAGCAGACGATTGCTCAGTTGGGCGATGCCCATGATTTCTTCTGGAAGGGATTTTGTCTGACCGAATCCCCAACCTGGCGACGAAATTTCGTGGTTGTAACCGTCGGGAATGCCATTCATTCGGTACTTGGGGGTCGAGTTTCCGAACTGCGTACTGCCCCAATAACCCAATCCGCCCTCGATCGTCTGGAAGACATCGCGATAGACCGGCCCGCGTTCCGGCCAGTTGTCACGGGCCATGGTGCCCGGTGGACACAAGGGTTGGTTGAAGTCCGTATTGTCCGGAAGGATCCAGGTGGAGGGCAGTCCGATCTGGAAGCCGGCCAGGGGCTTCTCGACCAGCGGCCAGATGCCCACATAGAAGCTGACGCCTGCCCGAAACTCCGCCGGTGGTCGCGGGACCTGGAAGGAGATATAGCCGTTTAGCCCTCCCGATTCTTGGCGCAACTTCTGCGCTGGGGAGGGCGCCTCCTGCCCTGTCGCTCGCAACCCCATAAAACTCATCGTAGCGACTCCGAAGATCCATCCTGCCTGCTTTCTTCGAGCGTTTTTCACGACGCGCTTCTCCATTCTTCCTCAATTTTTAGCCTGCCTGTCTGTTAAAGTTCTTCGCCCGATGTTCCTCCCTCGATTTTGCGGTGAGCCCACATTTGCAGCGAGCGCACCCAGGGAAATGAAGCCTTTTCGCCTATTTGGGAACGTTCTATCATTCTCGCGTATTATGAAGTGGGATTTTGCTTTCCGAACAAGAAACTGAATCCGACTTCTATTCATGGAAACGTTTCGCCATGCTTTTGAAGTGTCCTACCGGGATTGACGGTCTTGATGAGATCACGGAGGGTGGCCTGCCACAAGGCAGGACGACCCCTGGTTTGCGGCAGCGCCGGATGTGGCAAGACCCTGCTCGCCATGGAGTTCTTGGTTCGGGGCGCTGCAGAATATGACGAACCTGGAGTTTTTGTCACCTTTGAAGAGACCGCCGAGGAACTCACGCAGAATGTGGCTTCCCTGGGCTTCGATCTCGACGCTCTGGTGGCGACAAAGAAGGTTCGCCTCGACTATGTGCGCGTCGAACGCAGCGAGATCGAGGAGACCGGCGAGTATGACCTGGAAGGACTCTTTATCCGGCTCGGATACGCTATCGACAGCATCGGCGCGAAGCGCATAGTCCTTGACACCATCGAGAGTCTCTTCGCGGGACTTGATAACACCTCCATCCTCCGCGCCGAACTGCGCCGCTTGTTCCACTGGCTGAAGGAGCGCGGTGTCACGGCGATCATTACCGGCGAACGTGGAGATGGCCCTCTGACCCGCCAGGGGCTGGAAGAGTACGTTTCGGACTGCGTCATTCTTTTGGATCATCGCGTCATCAGTCAGATGTCCACACGGCGGTTGCGGGTGGTCAAGTATCGCGGTTCGACGCACAGCACCAACGAGTATCCGTTCCTCATCGATAAAGATGGGATCAGCGTTCTGCCGATCACGTCGTTGACTTTGGGCCATGCGACTTCCAACGATCGTGTCTCCAGTGGGATACCACGCCTGGACGCGATGCTCGAAGGGAAAGGCTACTACCGAGGCAGCAGTATTCTCATTTCGGGCACCGCAGGGACCGGAAAGATCAGTCTCGCGGCCCACTTCGCCGATGCGGCCTGCCGTAGGGGAGAGATCTGTCTCTATTTTGCCTTCGAGGAGTCGCGGGAACAGGTCGTGCGAAATATGCGGTCCATCGGGATCGATCTGGAACCCTGGATCGTGCAGGAGAAACTCCATTTTATCGCCGCGCGTCCTTCGACCTATGGATTGGAGATGCACCTGGCCGTGATGCATCGTCAGGTCATGAAGGTGAAGCCGCAGGTTGTCGTGATCGATCCGGTGAGCCCCTTTCTGACGGTCGGTACGCAGGAAGAGGTGAGCGCCATGCTGACCAGATTGATCGGATTTCCTCAAACTGCATCAGATCACGACCCTCTGCACCAACCTGGTCTCCGGAGGGGCGACCCTGGAAGCCACCGAATTCAGCGTCTCGTCGCGCTCCGCAAGCGTACGGCTCTGGAGGCGCAGATAGCGCTCTTGCAGGTACAGATCGATTCCCAAGAGGAGGAGTTCCGTG
>JAYUMV010000088.1:0-28423 GCA_043762265.1 Chthonomonadaceae bacterium
GTTCCGTTTGCGGCGCATTGCAAACCCGGCTCCTGTCATGCCCGAGGCGCCGAGAAGAGCCATCATGCCGGGTTCCGGCGTGGAGGCGAGCGCGGCTACCTGCTGGCCGGAAAGCGCACCTGTGTAAATTCGCATATCCCGTATGTCGCCCTGGAAAAATTCCGAGATTCCGCTGAACTGCGTGCCGAACCGTGTATCGTCGCCGCCAGCAGTAGTATTTAGCCCACTGGCGAGAGAGGCCGCAAGCGTCCCATTGACATACAGGCTGGACGCTGTGCCGGTGGTCACAAGAGCGATATGCTGAAAGGCTCCATTGGCTGTAAAATTCTTCCCTGTCGCAGGCCACGAATCGGTAGCACGGATCTGGCCGCCGGGATCATAGCCGACGTAGAACCCCGGTCCGACGGAAAATCCCTGCGAGATCCATTCAATATAGTGTCCCTCCAGGGCGCTCTGTCGAGCGAAAAATGCGACAGAATAGGCGCCGGAGGTGGGAATGATATGCTGGGTGAAGCTTACATTGGCGGCAACGCCATCCAGGGTCAGGTTACCCCCATTGGCGACCGCACCACTGTTGAGCGTGCCGTTGGCACTGCCGACCAAGTCGGAAGCGTCCCCGTTGAAGGTATAGCGGTGGATCAGAGTCTGCGCCGAAGCCGCACTCCCGAGAAAAACAGGCCCAGCAAGCGCGAGAGTTCCGAATAGAAGGGACCGTGTAAGGCTCGTATTGAATTTCATTTTATTTCCTTTAAGAAAGCGTTGCAGGATAGAATAGTATTGGTTGTATGGATTCAGAGCGTATAGTTCCCGAGCCATCGGGAGTGAGTAAGGCATCGAACCATCTTCCCGAGCTGTAAGAGACTATCTTCAGTTGTCCGGCGTTACTGAAACCTGCAGGTACATATTGGAGTGCGCCCACACTGGCAGTCGCTCCGGGTAAAGATGCTATTTTGTCCGGCGACGCGCTGCTGGGTTTGATCTCTCCGACCTGGTTGCTGGAAAGGATTGCAAAGAGTAGATCGCCATTGGGAGCATAGACGAGGCCGCCGTCATTGTTGGGAGCGGTGGCGAATAGAACCGCCGCTCCAAAACCGGTAATATGGTTTCCAGCGCCTCGAATGACCGGCACAGAGTAGAGTGTGCCTGCACTATTTGCGGACGAGCCCATGAGGAGCAGTGTGTTGGGATCATTCCGCTCAAAGAGGAGCCCGCCTGTAGGGGAAGTGACACCGCTGATGCTGCCATTGAACCCAACGGAATAGTTCGAGGCGTAAGGAGCGGAAAGCGTCTGCGCGCGGGCCACCCCGCAGAAGTTTAGCAGCCCTGCACCTATCGCAAGCGGCGCGGAGAGCGCACTCAGCGAGAGGCGAGTGCGCGAAGCATAAAAAATAGAGAATATCACAATTTAGATCCTTTGTCGGCGCTTGAAGGGAGCGGTGGAAAACACTTTTGCTGCCCTTCCATCTACAGCCTACACGCTGGCCGTATACACACCGTATACAAAAGGAACTCTCTCTACACACATTCCGTTCCCAAAAGGTTCCTACGCCAGGTATAGGTTCCCCCAGCCGATCAAGCTCGATTAAAATTCACGAAACTCCATTCAAGCTTCCTGTTCAAGGCAGGAAGCTTGGAGGGAGTTCCTTTTTAATTTCGGATCGGACCCTACTTCTTACGGCGGCGGCGCAGGACGACCAGGCTGCCCAGGCCGCTCGCGGTCAGCATCGCGACCGTTCCCGGCTCCGGGGTCGCCGTTACGCCGCCTTCGGGGGTGAGCAGAAAGGCATGCTCGTAGTTCACACCGTCTCCGCCAGCCGCGATGATGTCTCCATTGTCGTTAATGCCGTATGCCGCTTGGATCGTCAGACCACCAAGGTTGGACACGAGGCCCTCCAGGTTGTAGATCTGGCCGTTTTCGTAGAGGAAGCCATGGTTTGAACCGCCTGAGATCACATTGCTTATGCCGACGACATCTCCGAAGGTGTCGATGCCATATGCCGAGCTTGTGTCGCCGCCCAGGGTTCCAAGATCGGTCAGAGAAACTGAGCCAGCGCTGCTGGCCGAGGACCGGTAGGCATGGGTCAAGCCGCCGACAGTGTCGGACTGTCCGACGACCTGACCGAACGTATTGATGGCCAGACCGCGACTGTCCTGTCCGCCCAGGGTGCCAAGGTCGGTGAGGACGATCGACCCCGCCGTATTGCCGGTTGACCGGAAGGCATGCTGCGCAAAACCTACACCGGTGTTGAAGGTTCCTGCGACCTCGCCGCTGTCGTTGATGCCATTGCCAGTACTGGAGGTGTTTCCGCCTCCCGGAGAGCCCAGGTCGGTCAAGGCCGTCGCAATGCCATTTCCGGTGGAGCGAAAGGCATGATAGGCGCCGTTCCCGATGTCGGATCCACCGGTGACCTGACCGTTGTTGTTGATCCCACCGCCGCCACTCTGGCCGCCGCCCAATGTGCCGAGATCTTCCATCGTGCTGCCCGTAGTGCGAAACGCGTGAGTAAGTATCTGTCCCGTCGTGTTAATCGTAGACGAGCCGACGACCTGGCCGCCGTTGTTGATGCCACTGCTCTGAGCGCTGTTGCCGCCGAGGGTGCCAAGGTTGGTGAGCGTGATGGGCTGGGTTTTGCCGCTGGAACGGAACGCCGCCGACAGATTGTTGTCGTTGCCGCTCACCTTACCGCTGGCATTGATACCGCTTCCTGTGCTGTTGATACCCCCCAGAGTCCCCAGGTCGACCAGATGATAGGTCGGAGGCGCAGCCAGCGCCGGAACGCTCAGACCAATGGCTGCCCCTGCGCCCACGAGTGTTACGACATTGCGCCAGAGCGCGAACTTGCTGCTTGCTGTCATTCCTTCAGTTCTCCTGCCGGGTATTCCCGAAATATGTATCGCGTCCATGAGCGTCGCGAACAGACATAGGATAACACGGCAGCAGGCAGGCGAGCTGTGACCCGAATCACGTAGTTTTGTGATCTCAATCACACTGTCCGAAAAGGGTCTGCAGGGCGTCAATCGGAGGGGGCGGCGTGGAGGTGATCGTAGACGGTTTCGGCCAGGTTGAGATTCATACCAGGAACCTCAGCGAGTTCGGCGAGAGTGGCCTCTTTCATCTTCTTGACACTGCCGAAGTGGAGTTGAAGCGCCTTACGACGTTTGGGGCCGATGCCAGGAATGTCGTCAAGAATCGAGTGGGTAGCTTTTTTGCCGCGCACCTGGGCCTGGAAAGTGTTCGCAAAACGATGGGCCTCATCGCGGATCCTCTGTACCAGATAAAGCGCCTGGGAGGTGCGCGACAAAATGACGGGGTCCGGTTCGTTGGGCAGAAACAGATGCTCGAACTGTTTGGCCAGACCTGCGAGCGGAACGGCGACGCCTGCTTCCTCCATAGCCGCCATGGCGGAGGAGACCTGCCCGCGCCCGCCATCGACGATCAATAGCCCAGGAAGGCGGTTGAAGCGCGGATTGTCGGCCTTCGCTTCGAGGAGGCGGCGCAGCACGACCTCTTTCATGCTGGCGAAGTCGTTGGGCTTGTCATCTTCACGTTTGATCTTGAAGCGGCGATACTCCTGCTTGTTCATCTGTCCATTTTCGCAGACGACCATCGAGGCGACCTGATTCTCGCCTTGCGTGTTGGAAATATCGAAGCACTCGATGCGTTTGGGTGGCTCCGGCAGTCCCAGCGCTTCGGCAAGCTCTTGCAGGGCGAGCGCTGTACTGCCCAATTTGGCGCGCATCGCCGCCTTCATCTGTTCCAGAGCGTGTCCGGCGTTCTCGGTCGCCATATCCACCAGTTTCTTCTTGTCGCCGCGCAACGGCACACTGATCTCGACTTTGCGTCCCTTTTTCTGCCGCAGCCAACTCTGGACGATCGAGATCTCATCCATATCGCAGGGCAAGAGAATCTCCTGAGGAATGAAGTTTGCGCCCTGATAGTACTGCGTCACAAACTGAGACACGACCTCGCTCTGCGTCTCCTCGCCTGTGCCTTCCACCAGGAAATGGTTCTGCCCGATCAGTTTGCCCCCGCGAATGAAGAACATCTGCACACAGGACCCATTCAGTCCGGTATCGTCTTCAACGACCGCGATTACGTCCTGATCGACCATCTCCTGCGTGATCACTTTTTGCCGCTGCAAGACCTCTTCAACGCCCGCCAGGCGGTCTCGTAGTCGGATAGCGCGCTCGAATTCCAGGTTCTCGGCGGCCTCGTCCATCTCCAGACGCAGCTTCTTGATGATCTGCTCCTGACGCCCATCTAGAAAGTCGGCGACATCCTTCACGGCCAGAGCGTAGTCCGCCTTATCCGCGAGGCCTGCGCAGGGCGCCAGACACTGTCCGAGGTGATGGTAGAGGCATGGCTTCTGCACGGGGCGGCCATCGAAACTCTTGCCGCAGGCGATGAGCGGAAACAGGCGGTTGATCAGATCCATCGTCGCATAGACGGCGCGGGAACTGGGGTAGGGGCCGAAGTAGCGATTGCTGTCCTGCCGCACGCGCCGCACGAGAATCAAGCGTGGAAAAGGTTCACTGGTGGTCAAGCATAGGTAAGGATACTGCTTGTCGTCGCGCAGCCGCACATTGTAATGGGGCTGATGCTTCTTGATGAGGGTGCATTCAAGAACGAGGGCTTCCAGTTCGCTGTCGCAGACGATGTATTCGAAATCTGCGATATTGGAGACAAGACGACGCACCTTCGGCGTATGGTTTGCGCTCTTCTGGAAGTAGGAACGCACCCGATTGCGAAGGTTGATCGCTTTACCGACATAGATGATCGTCCCGCTGGAGTCCTTGTGCAGGTAACACCCTGGTCGGGTCGGCAGCGTCGCCAGTTTCTCTTCAACGGCCTGAGTGGGCATAGTGTTCTATACGCAAGGGGAGCGGGAAATGTCGCCTGGAGAGATCGAACCGCACGCTGTTTGTGAACCCCCCTGTCACTCTTTTCCCCAATATACGTTTTGCTTTGGTAACCGGGCGGAGCAGAGAGGTATCGCTCCTGCATCGGAGATCTCGCACTTGCAACGCGCAGGCGCTTCGAAATAAAGAACATTCCCTTCGCCTACCGCCCGGTGACTTCGCAGCCTCCTAGCGCGAAATATCCGATGCAGGAGCGAAGGCAGGAGAATACCGAAGATGAAGAATCTAATGAGCAGTCTTGGAAAGACACTGAGCCTCCTGATCGCGGCGCTTGTGCTAAGCACCCCCGCTCTGGCAGCGCCGCCGCAGTTCCTATGGCAAAATGAGGCGTCCGGCGACGTTTCGAACTGGAGAATGAACGGCGCGTCGGTCGCCGGCTACAGCTATATCGAGACCGTCACCGATCCCAATTGGGAAGTAGTAGGCACCGCCGATCTGTTCCAAAACGGCAACCTGGATGCGATCTGGCAGAACAGCGCGACAGGCGACGTTGTCTATTGGGACCTGAACGGTGGGAAGATCGTCAACTCCGGATTCATCGACACCGTTTCGGATACCAACTGGAAGATCATGACCACTGCGGATCTATTTGGCAACGGGAACACAGACCTGATCTGGCAGAATCGTTCGACGGGAGATGTCGTCTACTGGGAGTTGAACGGCGCCACGGTCGTCAACTATGGCTTCATCGACACCGTCTCCGATCTTAACTGGAAAATCGTGGGAAGCGGGGATCTGTTCCATAATGGATATGCGAATCTGATCTGGCAGAATCGTTCGACGGGCGATATCGTCTACTGGGAGCTGAATGGCGCCACGATCGCCAACTACGGCTACATCGATACCGTCTCCGATCCCAACTGGCAGATCGTCGGCGCCACCGACCTCTTCCGCAACGGCAACTCGGACCTGATCTGGCAGAACAACGCGACGGGCGATATCGTCTACTGGGAGTTGAGCAACGCTACGCTCATCAGCTACGGCTTCATCGACACGATCTCCGACACCAACTGGAAGATCGTAGGGATCCGCTGATCTGGCTGTGTAACCGTCATCCGGTTCTCCTTCGGACAACCATTCCTGGCCGATTCCTTGCCTATCATAAAAAGAGGCCGCCCGTGCATGGGCGGCCTCTCTTTGCGACAGCCTCCGACCTAACTGATCGCAGCGTCGCCCTCTTCGCCGGTGCGAATGCGGATCACTTCTGCGACCGGGATCAGGAAGATCTTGCCGTCGCCGATCTCACCGGTGCGAGCAGCTTCCACGATGGTATTGGCGATGAGATGCGCCTCGGAATCGGGAACTACGATCTCGATCTTTACCTTTTGCAGTAGGTTGACGGTATACTCCGCTCCACGATAGTGCTGGGTGAAGCCCTTCTGTTTACCGGAGCCGCGTACCTCAGTCACTGTCAGTCCTTTGATGCCGATCACTGAAAGCGCGGCTTTGACATCTTCCAGTTTCTGGGGGCGAATCAACGCCTCTACTTTTATCATCCTTCTACCTCTTCTTTTTCACAGGGCGCGACAGAGACGCTCCGTCGGCGTATAGGACAGGCTCGGTCTTCCACCAGAACCAGGGACTTTATCAGCAATCCTGAGGCCCAAGGAGACCGAGCCGTAGTCTGGGGAGATTATCCCCGCTCCGTTATGCTCTTTACGACTTAGGTCGGGGGAAGGTTCTCGCTGTTCACGGCGGCCATCATATTCATGGCTCCGTGCGGGGTCGCCGCTGCGGTCAGCACATATTCGGGATAAGCCGGAATACCGTGCTCATGAATATCGAGGCCTTCCAGCTCGCCCTCTCTCGAGACGCGCAGGATACCCATCATCTTGACAGCGTACATCAGAGCCATCGCGACAATGAAGGTCGCGACCGTGATCACGAAACTGCCGATGACCTGCGGGATAAGTGTGGACATTCCGCCGCCATAGAACAGGCCCTTGAAGTAGGTGGCCGTAGAATCCGCCCCGGTCGAGATGGGGGCGCTATACGTGCCCGTGGCGAAGAGACCTAGCGACAGGGTTCCCCAGATACCGCAGAACCCATGCACGGGCACCGCACCGATCGGATCGTCGATGCGCATCCACTCCATGAAGTTGACACCCAGAACGACGACGATACCGGCGACGGCACCGATGGCGAGCGCACCGGCCGGAGAGACCCAGTAACAGGGACAGGTGATGGCGACCAGACCTGCCAGGAAGCCGTTGACCGTAAAGCCAAGGTCCCACTTTTTCGTTTGCGGGAAGGACCAGATCATGGCCAGCAGACCACCCGTACAGGCAGCCAGCGTGGTGTTGGCGGCGACGCGGCCGATCCCCTCGAAATCCATGGCGGAGAGGGTACTGCCCGGATTGAAGCCGTACCATCCGAACCAGAGAATCAGGCCGCCCGAAGCGGCGATGACGAGGTCATGCGGGAGCATGGCTCCGCCGCCATCCCTTTTGAACTTGCGTCCCAGGCGCGGCCCAAGCGCGATCGCTCCGGCCAGCGCGATGGTGCCTCCGATCGTATGGACGACCGTAGAGCCCGCGAAGTCGTGGAAACCAAGGCCCAGGGACGGCAGGAACATGCCTTTGCTGCCCATGGTCGCCAGGAAGCCGTCCGGCCCCCAGGCCCAGTGTCCGATGATCGGATAGATGAAACCGGAAACACCCAGGCTATAGACGAGGTCGCCGATCCAACTGGTACGACCGATCATCGCACCCGAGGTGATCGTCGAACAGGTATCGGCAAAGGCGAACTGGAACAGCCAGTGTGCCATCAGTGCGACGCCGGTCGTCTCGTAGGTCTCCGGAGCGTCTTTCAGGAAGAACCAGTGGGTACCGATCAAGCCGTTGCCGTGGCTGAACATGAAGGCGTAGCCCCAGGCGAAGAACAGGACGCCGCAGAGACAGGTATCGACGATACACTCCATCAGGACGTTGACGGTCTCGCGGGAGCGGCAGAAGCCCGCCTCGAGCATGGTGAAGCCGACCTGCATGGCGAAGACGAGGAACGCGGCCAGCAGCACCCAGACGGTATTTAGCGGATTGACGAGCGCTTCCGCTTTCAGCGGCGGCGTTGCAGCGGCGGCCTGAGCGTGGGCCGGATTGCCTGCAAACGCGAGGTAGAGCGCGTAGGCCATCATCAGCATGGCGATGGCGCCGAACTTGCCTACGAGCAGTGTGTAACCGTAACGACGCCATTCAGGGTCTTGAAGCCGCTTGGCCAGGCGACTCATCTTCTGATAACGTGTTAGCTGTTCAGAACTCTCACGCTGTAATTTCTTAGACCTCACAGTGGTTCCCCTCCTCAAGAATTCCTGAAACTATAGGATCGACATTCAGGGTTTAGAGTGGCAGATCGTTGCCTGCCGCATGAGCGCCGACCGCATTCCCACGCTGGAAACGACCGGATAGACTAAGATGGGGAGGAAACGGGAGTTTCCGGGCAACAGCGCTGTTGCGAGAAAAAGAAGGGCTACGCCGGGTGGCGCGAAAATCGGTGTGAGGCGTTTGGCCTGCGATGCAAGAGATAGGAGGGCAGTAAGGGTGGCTGCCCTCCTATAAGAGACGTCGGGTTAGAATTTGAAAACTTCGCCGAGCGTAAACGTATCCTGGTCCTTGACTGCCGCCGCGCCCGCTCCAAAGAACGGCGCGCTGGAGAAGTCGTGGCGGAACTCCAGGCGAGAGACCAACTGGTTTTTGAAACTCAGGTACTCTGCGGTGGCGGAGACGCTGTTCAGTTTGATGTAGCCGCCGCCCAGCCGGAGGCCGACGCCGCCGGTTCCGGGAATATCTTCGAACTGCTCCACGCGGCCGGCCAGTGCGAAGTGGTTGGTAAGTTGATACTTCGCATAGGCCGCGCCGGACAGCCAGGTGCCCGACTCTTTCACGCCGTAGATGTCTCCGGCAGCGTGGGCATAGTCGAATTCGGCGGCGAGCTTCAGCTTGCTGTTGACCTGATAGGTCGGCTGAAGTTCCACCAGGTCGATGGTGACGTTGCCTGCGCCCATGGTGTTGATGAACGTGTTGCCGTTGATAGTCGTCGTCGGAGCGTTCAGCGGGAACGCCGGGCCGCCGCCAATATAGGGACCGAAGGCTCCCGAACCTTCAGAGCCACCCATATAGGTCAGGTTGGCGGTGAGTTTGGCGTTCGGTTTCCAGGTCAACTGCGCGATGAAGGACTTGGCGTTGTTGTCATCCGCAACATTGTTCCAGCCGTTGACCGCGAACAGGGTCGCCGTGAACTTGGAGCCGAACGGGATCGCCGCCCGAACACCGGCATGGTAGAACGGAATCGCGTACTGAAAGCCGAAGCTGCGCGTATAGTTGTCGTTGCTGCTGCTTTCGATGACTTCGTAACCGAACGGGGTCACGAACTTACCCACATCGATCGTGACATCGTGCTTCATGATCTTTGGTGTGTATGTCAGATAAGCCTGCTGAACCCACTGCCAACTGGAGGTACCGCCGGGTTCATTGGCATTGACGATTCTAGCCGTGTCTCCTGCGGTCAGAGTGACGGTAAGGCCGAGCGGGAAGCCTTTACCGGGAGTCCGGACGATGTTCAGTTCGCCCAGGCTGAAACTGGGATCGCGGTCGTTGATGTCGAATGCGTGGCCGGCATTGTCCACTCCGATGACTTCGCCGGGGTTACCGGTCGTGTAGGTGGCGGAGTAGGGATGATTGCCAGCGCTACGCGGGGCACGGACGTTGATGCCGTAGTAGACATCGACCAGGCCCGTAACCGTAACCGTGCCCGGAGCAGGCGCCGGAGGCGTTGCGGGCACATCGGCTTTTTTCGTTTCCGGCTTGGCTTCCGTGGCGGGAGCCTGAGCGTGGCTGGCCGCTGCCAGCCCTAAGAGAGCGCATGTGAATACGGACAGTGCGGGGCGGACCAGGCGACTAGCCGGGCGAACCGAGTGCTGGGTGCGAAGGACTGTATCCGATGTTGCCAGTCCGTTGCTTGCCCGGCGACTCGCTGCGCTGCGGGAGTAGCGGGTCACGCGGAGGGAATTCCAAATCACTGAGTCTGTTCCTCCTGAAATTATTCGAGGCGTGGTGATGGTGATGAGAGACACATCCTGTCGAGCCGAGACTCGAAGCGTGCGCTGCCATCGGGCGAGGCAAGCGGTCGTACAAAAAACCGTCCATGAGACCGCGAACATCCATGATAGAGAAAGGAAGGAGTGAACCGCGTGAAGACATAACACTACTAAGGAGCACCTTCAGACGCGTGGCGACTGTTGGATCGATCGAAAGCAACAACATCGTTGCGGGAGGCGCTATGGGGTTTGTTCGACGGAAGGAGCGTCGATGCTCTTCCGGGGGAACCGTACAATGTCGCTGACCGAGCACAAGAAGCAGATAGGGCACTCCTGCCTAACCTTCGATAGGGTACCCGATAGCTCGCTTAAAAAACAAGAGGGGACGAGCAATCGTTAAAAATAGCTGTGTGTTTTAGGGACGTTCGGTGCGTGGCCGGCGAATCGGCGCGGCTGGCATCGCTACGTCTTCGGTCAAAAGAATCGCTTCCGCGATTTCGCGCATGCTGCGACCAGTCGCCAGCGCCTGCGCATGCAGCCGTCGATACGCCTCTTGATCGCCCAGTGTATAGCGATCCATCAAGATCCGTTTGGCACGTCCGACGAGACGATTGGACTCCATCTGATCCTGCGCCGTGCCCAGAGCGCCTTCGAGCGCCAACATCTCCCGATAACGCGTTATGACGATCTCGATGGTCGGCTGAATCTCCTGTTGTCGGAAAGGCTTCACCAGATAGGCCTGCACTCCCGCCCGATTCGCCTGTTCGATCATCGGCACATCGCTGTAGGCCGTCAACAGCATCACCGGACAGAGGCGCTCTTTGCTCATGACTTCTGCAGCCTCGACGCCGCTGCACTTCGGCATCCGCACATCGAGGATGGCGATGTCCGGGCGCAGGCTGCGCGCCAGATAACAGGCGGTCTCGCCGTTATCAGCCTCCCCCACGACACAGTGACCCATGCTTTCCAGCATCGTGCGCAGGTCAAATCGAAGGACGGCGTCGTCATCGGCGATGAGAATTTTACCTTGTTGCATCGTTCACAAATCCCATCCGCGCGGAGGCAGCATCCGACCGGGACGCTCTCGGAAAATTATCCACGCCTGCCGAAGGTCGGAATGCGGGGGGCGACATCACTGTCTGCGGGAGAACCACACTGCACGCTCCTGCTTTGGACCGTGTGGCGGAGATTATATCCGAAGAAAGCGTACCTTGTCAATCGGTTGGGACGAAATCTGATCGGAAAAGGTAACTTTCCATACCTAACGAGACAAACTAACGGTTTTCAAGAACATATTTTACGGCTGGCAAGGCATGTTCAGTTGCTTTTAAGGCTGTAAGGAAGACTTATAAGCCTTTTGTGGAAGAATTGACATGCTCGGAAGCAAGCAGGTATCCTTGATTCGTAACTTAGGGAGCGGCGTTCTTGGCTTCCAGGCCGGGACCGTTCCTGTACGACAAGGAGAAATGAAGCATGGCAGTGGCGAAAGTGGGAGAACCGGCTCCCGACTTCACGATGGCGATCGCAAAACCGAAAGATACCGCGAAGACAGTAGGCAGCAAAGTCTCCCTGTCCACCTATAGCGGCAAGTGGTTGGTATTATTTTTCTATCCCCTCGACTTTACCTTCGTCTGCCCGACAGAGATCACCGCGCTTTCGGATCGGTTCGAAGAGTTCGAGGAGATCGGCGCTGATGTTCTAGGCGTTTCGACCGACTCGGTCTACTCGCATATGGCGTGGATGAATACGCCTCGTGACAAGCATGGTCTGGGCGACCTTAACTTTCCCCTGGCCTCCGATATTACCAAATCCGTCGCCGGTGACTACGGCGTCCTCATCGAATCCGCTGGGATCGCCCTGCGCGGCCTCTATATCATCGATCCGGAAGGCGTTTTGCAGTATGCCGTCGTCAATAATTTGAATATTGGCCGCAGCACCGACGAGACGATTCGTATTCTGCAGGCGCTACAGACGGGCGGGCTCTGCCCCTCCGACTGGAAACCCGGCAAGGCCCAACTCGACTCCTGATTGTGTTTCCGATAAGCGGGCTATCACCGCACCTGTCTGTTGTCATGGTGAGACGTCGGGAAGCGTACGTCGTCTCACTTTTTTCTTTTCGCTCATAGACTGCGTTACATTTGCCATGTCTACCGAACCACTTTCGAAAGCTCCCTTCGATATCTCTGTCGCCCTGTCGCGCATCGAAACGGCCATTGCCCCCTATCCGAAAGCGGGCCTGTTTACCCTCCACGACGAAGGCTACACGTCTCTCTTCGAGCAGTTGGTCGCCTGTATGCTCTCGATCCGCACCCTGGACGAGGTTATGGTCCCGGTCTCCCGCCAACTGTTCGCCGTCGCACGGACGCCCCAACAGGTAGCCGACCTTTCGCTCGAACGTCTGACTGCCTTGATGCGCTCGGTAGCGTTCGGCGATACCAAAGCTGCCAACATCCGAACCATCGCTCTGCGCGCCGTCTCCGAATTCGACGGAAAACTGCCCTGTGATATGACTCAACTGCTGACCCTCCCCGGAGTCGGGCCGAAATGTGCCGGTCTCGCCCTCTCCATCGCCTGCGGTCAACCCCATATCGGAGTCGATGTGCATGTGCATCGTATCGTGAACCGCTGGGGCCTTGTCGCCACCAAAACCCCTGAAGCCTCCCTCGAAGCCCTGAAAGCCATAATCCCCCAATCTCTTTGGATCGACATGAACCGCCTCGGAATGCCCTTCGGCAAATTCATCTGCACCTCTAACCGGCCTGCGTGCTCCACCTGTCCCCTGTTGGATAGTTGCCCCCAAATAGACGTCACGACTAAGCGTTAATGGAGAGCGTTTTACCGGGCGACCTAACCCTCTGGTCCCTGCTTCCCGCCGTATGGCGATTCGAGAACTTCCCGAATCGCCATAAGAGTCTATCAGGCAGAAATTTGCCAAGCCGTGCCGAATAGAGGAGGGAGGGATAGCCTATTCCGAGAGGTCTTCTTCTGTAGAAGACCCAGGTTAAGGATCCTATGAGCAATCGACGCTGGCGCATCTATTTGTTGGGGACGCTGAGGCTCAAAATGAGCAGAAGAAATCAAAAATAGGTGACCGCTTCAGGCGGCGACGCCTCTCCCTCCTCCGCCGCTCCGGAGCCGGGAGCGCTCTCGCTCTCGATGGGGGCCGCAAGTACGGGTTCCCTGTTCGCCCTCCGCCGTCTACGCCGCCGCCCGTAAACGGGTGGTGATATAGACGGCAAAGAGGAGAAGGAGGGTTTAGGCAACCCCGTACGGCGCTCTGAACTTTCATAAGGAGTTCAGAGCGCTTTTGAACGCTAGATTTGCCCTGTCGGAGCTTGCATCGAGACAGTAAAAAATCTTCACAGTAAGCATTGAAGGCAAATATATTGATACAAAGGTGTTTATTTTTGACCAGGATCGCTTAAACAGAAGATAAGTATTGACAACCATTTAGTTTTCCTCTATACTCATAAATAGCCCGCTTTGCAGAGAAAGAGATATTTCGTTCGCACGTTCGATGCGAATACCGATGCGTAACCCCCTGCTTATGCGTTCATCGCCGGATCCTCGGGCGCGCCGAAGCTCCCGGCAGGTTCTGTCACGAATACGCCCCTGCAAGAACGTATTTGAATTCTTCTCCTGGTGAGGACGCGCATCACCATATCTTGACAAGGGTAAAAACCGTGAAAATTTTGTCCGAAACCCGGCGTGGTTTCACGCTCATCGAACTGCTAGTCGTCATCGCCATTATCGCCATTCTGGCCGCCATCCTGTTCCCTGTATTTGCCCGCGCTCGCGAACAGGCCCGCAAGACCAGTTGCCTCAGCAACCTCAAGCAGATCGGTACCGCTTCCCTCATGTATGCCCAGGATTACGACGAGGCCTTTTCGGATTCGCGACAGTCTACCGATGCTCTGGACGGCCCTGGGTGTTCCAACATCGGCAAGGCCAATGGTTACTATGGCGCACCGCACATTACCTGCTGGGGCATCCGTCTCTACTCTCCAGGCACGGCTACCACCACCAAAGTGATCGCAGGCTATCCTGCGCGGCTGATGCCTTATGTGAAGAATGCCCAGATCTTCCTCTGTCCCAGTGACAGCAACGTTGATCGCTGGATAGTTGGAAACGAACGCGCCTCGTATTATCAGCGTCATGCACATGATACGTATGCCTCCATCAACGGAGGTAGCGTTCAGATGGCGAATCTGATACGCCCAGCACAACTCGCTTACTTCATTGAAGAGTGCTGGCACGCGGGAGGAACGGATCCCTACGCCTGGAACGGCAACAATACCGGCGCCAAAGGCTCCAACGGCCTCTTCTACGATGGGCATGCCAAATGGACGAAAGTCAACTTCATCACCGGAACCAACAACATCGGCAACTACGATCTGAACTGGTTCTTCAATGGAATAGGCACGAACACCGGCGGCCACTGGGATCTCTCGACGGATCCTACCGACGTACAGTGAGCCTTCTCGGTTCCCGGCACAAGCGAGTATAAGGCCATCAGATTGGTGGCTCCGATCCACTTGTGCCTCTCTCACACAAAAGGAGGTTTGATCCGTGAAAATGAACCAACCTACTGCCATTGGTCTGGCAACGGCCGCCGTCGTGCTGGCCTGCGGCGTTATCTGGTGGACTGTGCGCTCCAACACCACGGTTCCCCCTCCCCCGATAACCGCTGGCATCTCCGGGGATACTACCACCAAAGCGCCCGCGCACCCATAAGCACCTCTCCCGGTATGACGTTGAGCGTGCCCGGTCACTGAGACACGGCGGTTGGGGGTAGCCAGGGGCTTCCCCGGTTCGCTCTCAACGAGATCCTCCGCGTTCGAAACGAACCGATGTGCCGTCCGGTAGAAAGCGGCCTGCAAGGTACCGGAGCCAGATCGCTTCCGGCAACAGCACAACGAAGGAGGGGTGAGCGTTTTGCGCTCACCCCTCCAGCTTCTGTCTGGCAGCCGTCCGTTCTACGGAACGTTGCCAGGAGAACTTGCATCGAATGGTCCGTCCCATAGCGGCTTAGACGTCGTGGCCGTGATCGTGGTCGGCGGTGTGGTAGTGGAGTGCGAGCAGATCGACGCCGAAGTCCCCTTTGAAGTCGCGCCAGACAGCGTGGATATGGTTGGCGTCGTTCTGCGTACAGTCGTACTCGACGAGGAATGTTGCACCCTGGATGCGGTAGTAGTGGGGCTGACCCTTTTCGATGCCGCCCATCCAGGCGAACTTGATGGTATCCATCCCCGCCCTCTGCACCGCCTCCAACCGCTGCTTCGCGATCTCTTCCACCTGAACGTGCGCATACTCTGCCAGTAGGGTGAGAAAAAGACCCTGCTGCTCCTTGTTCAACTGCTTGTAGGGAATGCCCTTGTCATCTAGAAACTCGGCCTTACGGGATGCTGTCGTGAGGATGTCTCCCGGCGCTTTATCGCTGATAAGCGCCACATTGCGCTGGGCTTCGTCGAGCGACTTGATCAAGGCGCGGCCAAGATCCTCCTCCGCCGCAAGCACGCGTGTGCCTTTTTGCGGCCCCGAGCGGACCTCCGCCGGATTGCTGCCCAGAAACTGCGGGCTGCTGGCGATGATCTTCCCTTTCAGTACGGTCCAGTGCAGCGAGACATGGTGTCCCTCATACCGCCAACCCCAGGTTCCTTTGGGGGCGGGATCTCCGAAGATCGTAAAATAGTAGAGGTCGGGATCGCGCGTCGGTCCGGTGCCTTTTTCGATATCCTTGAGCACGTACTCCAACTGCCGAATCGTCTCGATCTTCCGAAATCCCGACTTGCTCAGCCCGTGCAGAAGCAAAGCTTGCGCCAGTTTCTGCTGTTCGGGTTTCATGACTTTATAGGTCAGACCCTGCCGCACCAGGGGCACATAGTGCCACATGAAGCGCTCCTCCGAGTTGAACGGAAGCTGCGCTTTTTGCTTCTGTTCCGCATCCAGACCCGCCAGAAAATCGGCGGCCAGTTGCGCCATGGTGGGCTTGCGCTGTCGTCCGGTCGCCTTCTCGGCAAGGGCGGCTGTTGCGGCCAGTGTACTCCCCAGAACTACATCACGTCGTGTCAACATATATAACTCCTGCTCCCTGAAGCGCCCGTCGGCATTGGAAATCTGTTCCGTCGTTCGGCAGAACCCCTCGTCTTTCCTCCTGCGTGTCGATTTTTGCCCGGAATAGGAGATCGGATGCACTTCGCACAAGGGGAGAATCGGCATTAGGAAGCCACGCTAAACCTGGCCGCAGCGAGACACTGCGTGCCGCAGAAACAGCCGATGCACGATTGTAAACCCAACAGCCGGTAGTCGAAGAGTTCCGAAACCGGCTGTTGTTATGCGTTCTAAAGAGCAAGTGTTTCGAGGAGGAACGACCGCCTACGGGTTTCCGCTGCCGCCATTCGTCGTGCCGCCAGCGGCAGTGCCGCCCTGGGCCCCGCCACGGCCGCCACGGTTACCGCGACCGCCACCAGGGCCACCGCCGAAGCCGCCGGGACCACCGAACATACCACGCCCGCCCATTGCGCCCATGTTGATGTTGATGCCGATCCCGGTTGCGGTGAAGGTAGTACCATCCTGCCCGGCAGTTCCGGAGGCAAGGATGGTATCGCCCAGTTTGATCGTGTTGATCGTCGCAGGCATGATCTTGGTGATCTTGGTGGTCTCGCTCACCTTCAGCATGACCGAGACGGAATCGGACAGTTCGATCATCAACGGATCTTTGCTGACGATCTTACCGGAAGCGGAGGCTATCGCAGGCGGCGCTTGGGGAACTTGTGGCGGTCCGTTCTGACCGCCTCCGTTGGGGTTGGCCGCATCTGCCGGAGTGCCGGCCTGGCCTCCCGGAGCAACGCCACGGTTCCGCCGTCCGCCCATCGCCCCGGTGAGCGCTTCCGGGAGTTCACCGGCGCTGATGGTGTTCGCGTTGATCTTGGAAGGAACGCCTTGCACCTGGATTTGATCGCCGAGTTTGAGGCTGGAGACCAGAACGTCGGACATCACGACGAACTTTGCATCTGAATTGACTTTGATCGTCTGTGTGCTGCCGAACTGCGTCTTGATGATGATGGTACCCGTGGCAGGATCTCCGCCGGTTACCGTCCCCATCGAGAAAGGCATCTGACCGCCGAAGTTGCCGCCCGGTCCGCCTCGTCCCTGGCGTCCTACGATCTGCCCAGGCTGGACTGCCTGCCCACTGCCGGTGGTTTGACCGGGATTCTGCTGCGCTCCTTGCGCTCCTGCATACCCGACGACAAGTGTCAGAGCGGCGGTGAGAAGTCCGGTCTGAAACGCCGGGCGCATCGCGAACCGACCCTGTGTTGCGTTGTTGGAATGTGCCATTGATACTCTCCTCTGATGGGTGAAATCCGAATACTACGAGATATATTGCCGGGGCTGCACGATAGTCGAGTTCATTTCGCCTGCAAGGACGCAGTCGGTATGCGAAGAGATGGTTTACTCGCGCAGTCCTCTATCAAACAGACGAAGGTAGAAAGAATTCGGATTGGCCGACAAAATAAAGAAAGATAAGAAAGTGGCATTTCGGTCGAAAAGAAAAAGGATTTTGCGCCCCTTGCAGGGAACAACGTATCCAGCTTGTGACACTAAAAGAGGAAAATAGACTTATGCGAATCTCCATTGCCCGAGGCGTCCGTGTCGTGATGGCGCTTCTCACGATCGCTCTGCCTCGGGGCGCTACGGCTCAGGAGGGCCATCTGACGGTGGGAGTGGACCGACCGGGAGTCAAGATCAGTCCGATGTTTTACGGCCTGATGACCGAGGAGATCAATCACTCTTACGACGGCGGCCTCTATGCGGAACTGATCCAGAATCGGGCGTTTAAAGATAACCGAACGCAACCCGTACACTGGTCGGTCGTACAGGACGGAACGATGACGGGGGCCGCGACCCTCGACAACTTGCAGCCTGTCAATGCCGCTCTGCCAACCTCCCTAAAACTGACGACGGAAGGCGCCAACGGACGGGTTGGGATCGCCAACGACGGCTACTGGGGCATCCCGGTCAAACCCAATACCGCCTATCGCGCCTCTTTTTATGCCAGAGCCGCCTCCGGTTTTCACCCGCCCATAACGGCCGAAATCGAGAGCAGTGACGGCAAGACCGTTTTTGCCCACGCTTCCGTCTCCGGTCTGACCTCGGAGTGGAAGCAGTTTTCGGTTGTCCTGAAGACCAATGGCAGCGCGGTTCCCTCGACCGCCAATCGGTTTGTGCTCTCGACGGGAACCGCCGGTACGGTCTGGTTCAGTCTGGTCTCGCTCTTCCCGCCCACCTTTCATAACCGCGCAAACGGCATGCGCCCCGATCTGATGGAGTGGATGGGCGCCATGCAGCCCGCCTTTCTGCGCCTGCCCGGCGGCAACTATCTGGAAGGCAATACTATCGCGGAGCGCTTCGACTGGAAGAAGACGATTGGTAGTATCGCGCTGCGGCCCGGACATCCCTGCCCGTGGGGCTATCCTTCTACCGATGGCCTCGGCCTGCTCGAGTATCTGGAGTGGTGTGAAGACCTCAAAATGGAGCCGATCCTGGCGGTATTCGCGGGCTATGCCTTGCAGGGCGAGCATATCGGAGCCGGACCTGCGTTGACTCCCTTTGTGCAGGATGCGCTGGATGAGATCGAGTATCTGACCGGGGACACGACGACTCATTGGGGCGCGATCCGAGCCCAAAACGGCCACCCGGCGCCTTTCCCACTGCGCTATGTCGAGATCGGCAACGAGGATGAATTTGATCGATCCGGCAGTTACGACAGCCGTTTTGGACAGTTCTTCGATGCCATCAAGGCGAAATATCCGGCGCTGCAACTGATCGCCACCGCTCCCGTCAAGAGTCGTTCCCCGGATGTGATCGACGACCACTACTACCGAACGGCACGCGACATGGAGCGGGATGTACATCACTACGACCGCACAGATCGGCATGGGCCGAAAATCTTCGTCGGGGAGTGGGCCTCGACGGAAGGCAGCCCGACGCCGACCTTGCAGGCAGCCCTCGGAGATGCCGCCTGGCTGACCGGCCTGGAGCGCAACTCCGATGTCGTTCCCATCCAGTGTTATGCGCCGCTGCTGGTCAATGTCAACCCCGGCGCGCGGCAGTGGGGCACCAACCTGATCGGCTATGACGCGCTGAACAGTTTCGGATCGCCCTCCTACTACGTCCAGAAGATGTTCGGCAGCAATCGGGGCGATGTCGTGTTGCCAGTCGATATTGTGCCCCAATCGGTCGTGCCTGCTGTCGCCTTCGTGCCGAAGGGTGGAGTCGGCCTGGGAACTTGGCTGACACAGGCCGAATTCAAAGATGTGCAGGTCATGGCTGGAGCGCGAACGCTATACAAACTGGGTGCCTCGCGCCTCTACGATGCATGGAAGATGGGAGCGGGAACGTGGACCGCAGAGGACGGCGTGATGCGGCAGACCGGCAACGCCGAGAACAGTCGCGTGGTCTTCGAAGATCCGCTGTGGACCGACTACACCTATCGGGTGAAGGCGCGCAAACTCAGCGGCCGCGAAGGTTTCCTGATCCTGTTCCATGTGCAGGACAACGACAACTATATCTGGTGGAATATCGGTGGCTGGGGCAACACGCGCTCGACTCTGGAGCGCGCGACGAATGGATCAAAGTCCGAGATCGGCATCGCCACGGATACGAAGGTGGAGACAGGCCGCTGGTACGACATTCGCATCGAGGTGCAGGGCAAACAGATCCGCTGCTTCCTCGATGACAAACTGATCACGGAGGCCGTCGATGGACTCACCGGCACGGTCGATCCGCTCTACGCGACCGCCAGTCGCGATGAGAAGACCGGCGAGGTGATTGTGAAAGTCGTCAACGTCTCCGACAGTCTTCAGTCGTTGCAGGTCGAGCTACAGGGCGTCAAGAAGGCCGTGCGCGGAACCGCAACCGTTCTGAATGGGCAGCCCAATGATGTCAATAGCGTTGCTTCACCCACCAGGGTTGCGCCGAAGACCTCGCCTGTGACGGCAATCGGCCCTGCCTTCCCGTATGCCTTTCTTCCCTATTCCGTCACCGTCCTGCGTCTGAAAGAGCGCTGAAACGCAACTCCCTTGAAACTCATAATCCAGTTCCCCCGGTCTCAATGCATTTCTTGAGACCGGGGGAACTGTATTTTCAGGATCGGGCTTCTCGGTTGTTCTCTATTCGGGTTCGGTATCGTGGCGGATGTGCATGCGGGCGGCCGGGTCCTGGTGATAGAAGTCGCGCAGGGCGGTGTAGAGGCGTGCATGGTGTTCCTGCATGAGGACAGGCTTCTCGAAGAAGCATTCGGTCGTAACTGCAAAGAACTCGGCGGGGTTGGTAGCGCCGTAGGAGTCGATCAATGACTTGTGGCCCTTTTCGGTCTGCGCGACCAGTTCCTGAAACTCGGCGCTCATGACCTCGGCCCAGGTCTCGTACTGCGCGTCGTCGGCGAGTTTGGGGACGCCGTCCGCCGCGCCGTCGCGCATATCGAGTTTATGAGCGAACTCGTGCAGCACGACGTTGTGGCCGTCGGTGGGATTGATGCTGCCTGCCTGCGCATCTGACCAGGAGATCACGACTGGACCGTTGTCCCACGCCTCTCCCAGACGGGTGCTGCCGTACTCATCCACGACTCCGCTGGGATCCCGCGTGCGCGCCGGAGCGACATAGTCCTTGGGATAGACGACGATCGATTCGACATTCGGATAGAACTCGTGGTCCAGGCCCAGCAACAGCAGGCTCGCTTCGGCTGCGATGGTCACCTGCATCTCTTCCGTGAGTTCCAGGCCTCCGCCGCCCTCCCAGGTCTTCTCTGAGATTAAGATGCGCAGGTCGTCGCGCAGAGTCGCCTGATCGCTCTCTGACAGATACGCATTGTGGCCCACGTTCTTCTCGATGTAACCGAGCCATGCTTCCGGAAACGGCTGTTCCCGAATCTCCTCGCGCCGACGATTCGCAAACCAGGCAAACACCAATTTCGTTCTCCTCCCCGCTCTCATTTGTCCCTGTCTTACGCAGAGCAGCGGAGATCCGTTCAGATTTTCCAGCCATGGCGGAAATGTGGCTTCAAAATAGGGTCTGCCGCTTTGCATTGGAGGGCTTTCAGATGTTTCGGATCCCACTCTATTTTCTGCCCGACGCGATAGGCCACGCATCCCAGCAGTACCGCTTCGGACAGATTGCCCGAATAGTCGAAGTTGCAGGTCGTGGGGCCACCTGTGAGGCAGGCCTGGATCCATTCCGCATGATGACCGATCGAATCCGGAATCGTAGGCGATGGAGGCGTATAGTCCGTGAAGTCTTTCTCCGGCAGCAGTTTGTAGTGGTCATAACCTGCCAACAGCATGCCTTTGCTGCCCACAAACAGGGTGCCATCGCCCCACGGCGGCAGCATATTTTGGGCGAAATAGTCGGGACGTTTGCCGCCGTTGTACCAGTGCAGGTTCAAAGGCTTGCCGTTGGCACCTTCGAACTCGTAATGCACGATCAGCCAGGCGGGCGTCGTCTCCAGGTTCACTTCGGGGCCGTCGGCCTGCACGGTCTTCGGGGAGCCCAGTTCGAGCGCCCAGAACGGCAGATCCATGTGGTGACAGGCCATGTCGCCGAGCGTGCCGTTGCCGAACTGCCAGAAGCCGCGCCAGTTGAAGGGAAGATAGGCGGGATGATAGGGCCGTTCCGGGGCGGGGCCGAGCCAGAGATCCCAGTGGATATTCGTGGGAACTTCCGGGGTCTCTGGTGGCCGTCCATTGCCGGACCAGACCCGATCCGCCCAGACATGGACTTCATCGATCTCCCCGATGGCGCCGCTGCGGACAATCTCGACCACGCGCCGGTAGTTGGAACCGGCGTGGATCTGGGTGCCCATCTGCGTCACGCGCTTTTGCTTCCGCGCCAACTCCGTCAGATGCCGCACCTCCCAGACCGAGTGCGCCAGAGGCTTTTCGCAGTAGACGTGCTTGTCGGCATGCAGGGCATGAGACGCGATGACTGCATGGGTATGGTCGGGGGTGCTGACGACAACCGCATCGATCTCCTTTTGCTCCAGCATCTTGCGGAAATCGTTGTAGGTCTTCGCCTCGGGGAACTGCTTCGCTGCGCTTGCCAGATTGTTGTCATCGATGTCGCAGAGGGCCACGATGTTCTGGCTGGTGACTTCGTGCAGGTTGTCCCCGCCTCGCCCCGCTACCCCGACGATTCCCAGGTTAAGCTTATCGTTGGCGCGATACGCCCGCGCCATCGAAGGATCGGTCGCAAGCCAGAATCCGGCTCCGGTCAGAAACGATTGGCGCAGAAACTTGCGGCGATCAAGGCCTGATGTCATGTCGTCCTCCTCTCCCCTCTACTTGAATTTATCGGTTGCTTCGGTCCGTGCCAGGAGTTCGCCAATGACCTTCATAGCGCCCTCCAGGCCAAAATCCAAATACCGCACGATTCCTTGTCGATCCAGCACGGCCACCGTCGGTATCCCCAGAACGCCATAGCTGCGCATCGTCTGTCCGAAAGTCTGGTGTTGTGGATCGTCCGTATCGATGGCAATCGGATAGGTCAACTTGTGTTCACGAACAAAATCGGCGAGCATCTTCCTGTCCACGCCCGAGGCATGCATTCCTACGACAACCACGTCTTGCCCGGCAAACTGCTCCGACACCCGTTGCACGGCCGGTAGAGACGCGACACAGGGAGCGCAGGTGGTGGCCCAGAAGTCGATCAGGACGATCTTCCCTTGCAACATGTCCGGCGTCGTTGTCTTTACGTTCAGCCAGGCGGCCACGTTCAACGGTGGCCCCATCCGCTCCAGCAACTGGCTTCGGCGCTTGTCCGCCGTTGCCTCCTCCGCTTCCTTTACCGCTGCCTCTTTTGACACGGGGGTTTTGCGGACGAGGATGACCTCTTTGTCCGCAACGGTCGCTTGCTTCCGGCGGGAAAATCCTGTGCTATCGACGAGATACAGAACGAGCGGTTCGTCCACGACCCCGGTAAAGCGGAAGCGTCCCTGCGCGTCCGTGGTGGCTTCCTGAGACGGGGTGGCGAGTCCTTGCATCCGCACGGTCTGTTTGGCAAGAGGATCGCCGTTCTCATCTACGACGCGCCCTGCAAGAACGCTGTCAGCGCGCGGCAGTTGCAGGGCAGGCGTTTCGCCCTTCTCACCGGGTTTGTACTGCACAACCGCGCTGCTTTGCGTGCCGTATCCCTTTGCCTCCGCCGAAACGGAGTAGCGCATGTCAGGATATAGGTCGCTTAACTGAAAGCGTCCCTGACCATCCGAAACGGTGGTTCGAGTGCTATGGCCGCTATCCAGCCACCATTCGTACAGAGTGACTCTGGCGCCGGGGAGAGGTTTACCCTGTGCATCCCGGACCTGACCGCCCAGCGTAAACAGCACATTGGGTTTGACGTGAAGGGTAATCTCCTGTCCGTTTTGCACCAGGATGGTTGCTTCGGTTGCCAAGTCCCCGGACCGAGCGCGCAGGCGGACGGAAGGCGACACCATCTCCACGCGAAATGCTCCATGCTCATCCGCTGTCACGTTATTGCCCTCGGGTAGGGTGGATCCATCGTCTGCCACGGATTGGACCGTCACACGGGCGTTGGGAATCGGCTTTCCGTCCACTCCTACGACCTGGCCCCTCACAGGCTTGAGGTTCTGGGCAAGCGCAGGCGTCAGCGTGAAGTCCTGTGTCAGAGAGGCATCTTCGCCTACGGTGACATCGGCTCCTTCCTTAGGGGGTTCATACCGATTTGCGGCAGCGGCGGGCAGGCCCATGACATACACATATTGCGTTCCCGACGGCACGCGTGCCTGGTAGACGCCCTCGGCATTCGTGGTAGCAGACTGTACGGCGGCACCGGATCGAGGGTAGGCAGGACCGTAGAAGCCGATCATCACGCCCTCCAGAGGCTTACCGGTGCTCTTGTCCGTCACTTTGCCCGTTAGTAGGGAGCCTGGAATGAGCGCGAAGTCCTGTCGGTCCACCACAGTTCCCGGCTTTACCTCGACTTTTTCTCGCGCGCGTGCGGTCGTGGTCTTCTGGCGGGGACCGTTCAGCACCAGAAAAAGGTTGTAGGTGCCCGAACTCATTCCTGTGATGCGGTAGCGGCCCTGTGCGTCCGTGAACGCTTCGCCCCATCCCTGCCCAATGCCTACCGCCTGCGCACTCACATGAACGCCTGCGACGGGAGCGCCGTCCGCAGCGTTCGTGACCAGTCCCTGCACAGTGCCGCCCGGAATCAGATGAACCATAGCTGGGGGCTGGGTAGGTGTCTTGCCGAGCGTCACCGCATCCGCATTCGTCGGGGTGGCGAACGCCTCGTTTTGCACCGCGAAACGTATCTGACCGCCCTGCGGCAGGCCAGGAAAGAGACATTCGCCCTTGGTGTTGGTCTTCTGCTCCCAGATTCCCCGCATGGCAGTGGGTATTTCGAGGAAGCCGACCTCCGGCATATAGATTGCACTCACGCGCACCGGCAGATTCGGAAGCGGCGCACCAGCCTGATCCAGAAAGGAGACGGTGAGAGTGCTGGCGGGTTGCAGTGTAATCGTGAGGGGCTTCGAAACCGCGTCAGCAACGCGCAGCGCCTGGAACGTCAGACCCCAATCCGTGCTCTGTACCAGAATGGTGGCGTACTTCACGGAACCGGACGTAGGGGAAGCTTCGGCAAACCGAAACTGCCCTTGGGCATCCGTGTCGGTTGTGAATCGACGCTGCATAACGCCCTCTGCCGAGCGCTCCAGCCAGAATACAGCAGCATCTTTGACCGGTTTGCCATCCGGAGTGACGACCTTCCCCTGGATGGTCGCGCGTGTCTCTGCCTGTGCCGTTGGTAAAGACTTCGTCTGTGCCGTTGGTAAAGACTTCTCCTGCGCGGCTAGGCCGCTTGTGCTAAGGCATGCCATACTCACCAGAATTGCGGCCTTTCTCAGGCGTCGCTTCCACAATATTTCGAAATCCGTTTGCATGTTCGCTTCCTCCATCTTCGTTTTCGCAAAATCCAAGTTCAGGCAATCAACGGTCCGTCAGTTCCAGGTAGTGTTGGTCGGGATCTTCCAGGAAGTAGGAGCGGCGGCCGGTGCCGAAGTTCACCGGGCCAGAGACGCCGATCCCGTGTGCGCGGAGGGTCTCGCTCGCTGCATCGAGTTGGTCGGGCTCGATCCGGAAAGCGACATGATAGACTGCGCCGCGCGGTGCGCCTACGCGAGCGAGATAATCGGTGGCGAGGGCAGTTCCGGGATTGTCCGGGTTGAAAAGCACAAGCAGAAAGTCTCCGCTCTTCAGAAAGGCGTTCTTGCCTGGATCGTGCGATTCAATGGTAAAGCCAAGGTGGTCGATATAGAAGGCCATTGCGCGATCCAGATCGCTGACCCAGAGCGCCAGCTCTGAAATGCCCTTGATAGTTCCAACAGGAATATCCAAGCGTTTCTCCTCCGTCCATGAATTTGAATTGTTCCCTGTCCTCTTTCGCGTTCCTGTACTGATTTCCTGCCTGACCTGTCTACCGCTAAGCAAAAGAGGTATTGCGTCAAAATCCGAGAGAGGGCAGGAACCGAGTGTGCCTGTGTCTAAAGCCTCCTTGCCAACAAATTGATTCAGGAGATTCAGCAGGATGATAAGTACAGAGGCGCCGTGGGTGTGGAAGTATTTCGAGGAGCTTAGTCAGATACCGCGTGGTTCGACGAACGAGGCGGGAGTGCGGGCCTGGGTGAAGGATTTCGCCGCGACGCACGGGTTCGACTACAAAGAAGATGCGACCGGCAACTGTCTGGTGGTGGCGCCAGGACGCGGCAAAGGGGTGGCATCGAAGCCGGTCATTCTTCAAAGCCATATGGATATGGTCTGTGTGAAGGCGGAGGGCAGCGCACACGATTTTACGCGCGATCCGATCCGGCTGCGAGTCGCCGACTGGGAAGAGAATGGGCAGACGATCCCGATGTGTATGGGGGACGGGACGACGCTGGGAGCGGACAACGGCATCGGCCTGACGGCGGCAATGGCTGTGGCAGTCGATCCGGAGGTGATGGACTGTCCGCCGCTCGACCTCCTGTTTACGATGGACGAGGAGACCGGTCTGACCGGCGCGCGCGAACTCGATCCTGCGCTGCTGCGGTCCGATCTGTTGCTGAATCTCGATACGGAGGAGTTGGGCGACATCTGCGTCAGTTGTGCGGGCGGGCGCGACATGACCGCAGAGTGGACGGTGCAGCGCGCGGAGCCTGCAGCAGGAGAGATACCTCTGCGGTTGTCACTGACCGGCCTGCCCGGCGGACATAGCGGCGTCGAGATCCATGGGCAGAATGGAAACTCTATTCAGATGCTGCTGAAAGAGGCGCTGGCAGCAGAAAAGGGCTCGTATGGCCTGAAATTGGCCTCATTGTCGGGCGGTTCCGCGCGCAACGTTATTCCGAGCGAAGCCGAAATCGTAGTCTGGGTGTCGGAGGCTCTTGCAGAGGCTCTGGAAAACGTCTTTGCAGACCCTGCGCTGGCGGAACGAACGAACGCCTCTCTGCGGGAGACGGCGGGTCCAGTCCATTTCCGGAGCGAGCGTTGTCGTGCGGAGACGACGCTTCGCCCGATTTCTGCCGATCAGACACAAATTCTGCTTCAGGCGATTCTGGCGACGCCGCATGGGGTACAGAAGTGGTCGGAGGTCGTTCCCGACCTGGTCGAAACCAGCAACAATGTGGCGGTCGTGGAGACGACAGAACAGAGCGTGCGTCTGATCTGTTCTACGCGCTCTTCTCAGGACGGCGCGATTGTGGCGTTCCAGGAAGAGTCCAGACGGCAACTGGAGAGTTCTGGGGCGAGTGTCGTTTGCAGTTTCGGCTATCCAGGTTGGCCTGCGGATCCTGACAACCCTCTGCTCGGGAAAGCGGAGAGCGTCTTCGCAGCGGTTCTAGGCCATCCGCCCAATGTGATGGCGGTTCATGCGGGGCTGGAGTGCGGGGTCTTCAAAGGCAAACGGTCCACGCTTCAGATGATCTCGTTCGGTCCGGACATCCAGGGAGCGCATACGATCCAGGAGCGCGTCGTCATTGCCAGTATCGCGCCGTTCTACCGATGTCTGACCTCGCTCCTCGCCAGTCTCACGCACTGAGACGTCGGCCCCAGAACACACGCTGTTCTGGGGCCGACCGCGCACTGTCGTTTTTCTACCAAGAGTCGGATCGCCGAGGGTTACATGCTGACTCTCCGATAGCGCGCTTCGACCAGCATAAAGATGCCGTAAGAGATCAGGCCAACGGCGATGATTCCCATGAGCAGAGGTCCGTAAGGCTGTTCTGCCACGAGATCGAGGGCGCTGCCGATGCCTTTTGCCTGTTGGGGATTGGAGTGCACGGCCGCCTCTACGAAGAACCCACCCAGGATCGTGAAGACTATGCCACGGGCCATGTAGCCCCACCGGCCGCTGACTATCGCCCAGGAACGGAAGGTCTGCGGGATCTCGGAGAGCTTAAGTTTTTTGTCCAGGTCGGCCTTGTAGCCTTTGACAAACTGCCCGATCCCCAGTCCAATGACCACCAGACCTATCAGTCCTACGATACCTTGTCCAAAAGGCAAGGAGAGCAGTCGGGCTATCCAATCCTGTGTGCCTGTCGATCCTGCAGCGCTGTGCGCAGCGCCGGTGATGAGTTGGAAAGCGGTAAAGGAAAGCAAGGCATACGCGACACCGCTGCAGATATAGCCAGCGCGGGTCGCCAAGCCTTTGGCGTCGCTGCCTTTGTTTTCGGAATCGAGACCGGCTTCCACGAAGCGCCACAGGGCGTAGCCCGCCAGTCCAACGCCTACGATCCCAAGCAGGAACTGCCCGAAGGGCTGCTGAAAAATCGTGGTCAATGCCCCCTGGCTGTTGGTGGTTTTGCCGCCGCCGGTAAAGGCCGCCTGTGCGGCTAAAAAACCGATCACGATATAGACGATGCCCTTCGCCGCGTATCCGACCCGTGCCAGACGCTCCACCCAGGGAGCGGTCTGCCGGATGGTATGTTCTGCTTGAACCTGCGCCTTCTTGAGCGCAGGAGTAATGTTTGCCATAATAGACTCCCCTCCTGATGGGTAACCCCAATGTTAATCCCTGATGTTAATCCTGTTCATCTTAGGGGTATCCGGACGACGAAATCGTCGTTTGTAGAACGTTGTAAACGACCATAATGTTCCAAGATTGCCGATCCCCATTTTCTGGGAACAATCGTGCTGGGGAACCGTCTTTCTCAATAATGGTGCGTGTGTGGGCGGGTGCTTTCTACTTGAAAAAAGAAGAGCATCCGGGGAAAGCAATATACGTCGGGAGGTTGAGTATTATGTTAGCACAAGGGGAGTCCGAGCCTGATGCACCATCGCGGGAAGGGGAATATCCCTTTTCTCTGGCGGGCAAGGGCATCGTCATCGTGGAGGATGAGGGCCTTACGCAGATGCAACTTCAACGCATCGCAGGTGGTGCGGGTATGAAAGTCTTGGGTGCGGCTCCGAATGGCAAGCTGGGCGT
>JAYUMV010000089.1:0-14921 GCA_043762265.1 Chthonomonadaceae bacterium
CTGAATGTCACCTTGAAGACCGATAATGCCACGGTACAGTATGCTGGTGATGCCACTAACGCAACCTTACATTCCAGCAACGGCGAAGTAACCTTTGAACCAACCACAACGTTTGCTCTGGCAAAGGCTGATCTTCAGACCGACAATGCCCCCATCATGGTGAAAATGCCGACGGCTCTCTCCGCAAAAGTCGATGCGGAGTCCAGCAATGGCCATGTGTATCTGGATGGTACCAACGATCCCAGCGAACAAGATCCAGAGTTTGGTCCGTCCATCCGACACCTCGTTTTGAACGGCGGTAAGGCCTCTATCACCGCCCGTACCTCCAATGGAAACATCTTCGTCGAAGGCCGCTGATCTGGTAGAATCAAGGGGTTGGCACCCCTCGCTACGCGGCTTCGCCGGATCGTCCTCCGGACGAAGTAACATCAGAGCCAGAGCAATAATGCCACCAGTCAGTAAGGAATTTTGTGCCCGCTTATGATCTTTGACAACCTAATTCGGTAACTCTTGTGGCACCGCCGATCTGGCATCGACGGAGACGATTACCGAATTAGGCCAGCAAAGATCATCAGCGGGCCATGGGCACGCAGTGCCTCTAGCGGAGAGCTTTAGCCCGGCGTGGCTCCTCAGGATTTCTAAATGCTCTACTCTCCAGCGAGGATTTTGTCGAAGCGGGCGCTGATGTCCCGCAGATAAGTTTCGTCTCCGCCACCGAGTTCCGTGGTCATGTAGCCGGTATAGTGGATCTCGCGGAAAGCCTTGCGTACTTCGGGCCAGTTGATGCTGCCTTCGCGCAGGTTGGTGAAGTGCCCGCCCACGCCGCCGAAGAGCCCCGGTCCCCCCTTGAAATCCTTCAAGTGTACCTTGCGAATCCGTTTGCCGAGCGTGCGGATCCAGTCTTCGGGCCAGGCGAACGGAACCACATTCCCCACATCGAAATAGGACATCACGCGCGTACTGTGAAACGAATCGACGAACGCTGCGAACTCCATCGGGCTGAGCAGGAAGTTGTTCCAGACCTCTTCCAGACAGATCGTGATATTGCACTCTTCTGCGACCGGTATGAGGTGTTGAATGGCCTTATGCGAACGTTTATAGGCATCTACATAGCGGGTATCAGCGTTTACAACGGCGGGAACGAGCAGAATCGTCTCGGCCCCATAGTGCTGCGCGCAACGGATCGCGGCTTCGGCGTTATGCAGGCTCTTTGCCGCTGCGGCAGGGTCCGGCGCAGAGAGCGGAGGATCCCAGCCTCCGTAGATCACCGAATGGATATGGATTCCCGCCTTTTCCGCCGCCGCACGCATCTTGTCCGCCGTTGCCAGGTCGGTCGGATCGGCCTCCACCCCCACGAAACCGACATCGCGCGCCAATTTGAAGCGCGATTCGATGTCGAGATTTCTCGGCAGCATCCCGAACAGGCAGGCCTTCTTCGGTCCGGATTCCTCCGCCAGAGCATGTACCGGTGCGGTCATCGTATTCAAGGCCAGCGCCGCGCCGGAGGTCTGTGCCAGAAAACGGCGACGACTGATGTCCAGTGTCATGATTCAACCTTTCGACCCTCGCACGCTTCTCGTGAGACAGGGGAAATCAACCTGATTTCTGTAATTCCGCTCAGAACGCGCCCTTCAGATGAAGACGGTCTTGCCGGGAAGCGCCATCGGCGCGACGGCCAGGGGCGCGTTCCAGTCCAGATGATCGGGAAATAGGTTCTCTTTGGAAGTCAACATCTGCTCCCAAGTGATACTGTCGCCGGTATAGGCGGCAGTCCGCCCCATCAGACCCGCCAGGGTGCTGTGCGCCATCCGCTCCGCGTCGTTGATGATCTTGCCCCCGCGAATGGCGGCATACATCTCCTTGTGCTCAATATCGTACATGCTGGGCTTGGGGCCATCGTATTTCCATTTGGTCTCCCCAGCCATGTCGGTATCGGCGAAATGGACGGTTCCGGTTCCCTTCGCGCCGATCACATAGTCGGTGTTGTCGTTATGGGAGCAGTTGGGAATCTGCCTTTGCGCCATCGTCGCCCGCGTGCCATCCGCGAACTCGTAGAAGACATCGATATGGTCGAAAATGTTGCCTTCGTTGTTGGGATTGTCTCTTCCGCCTGTGGCGACACAGCGCACCGGAGGCATGTCCTTCATGGCCCAGAGGATTTTGTCTACGCTGTGGCAAGCCTGCTCGATGAGCCCGTCGCCGGAGAGCCAGACGAAGTTGTACCAGTTGCGGATCTGCCATTCGGTATCGCTCATGCCGGCGGGACGCTCTGAAGCGGGCGGCATCGGTTTTACAGGGCCGGTCAGATACGTGGAATGAACATGGCGCACCGAGCCGATGGCGCCCTCATGCAGCCTCTTGAAGAAGGCGCGGTGGGGCAGACTGTAGCGGTAACAGAATCCGGAGACGAAGCATTTGCCCTTCGACTGCGCGGCCTTCACCGCTTCCAGCGCGGAGCGCACTCCGGCGGCATCGGTTCCCATCGGCTTCTCCGCAAAGATATGCTTGCCTGCCGCGACCGCGGCCTTGATATGCTGAGGGCGGAAGCCGGGAGGGGCCGTGAGCAGGACGACATCCACCCCGCTGTCGATCACTTTGAGATAGGCGTCCAGTCCGACGAACTGCATCTCCGGTTTCACATCGACGCGCGACGCCAAACCTTCCTGGGCCTTCAGCGTTTTGAGACTGCTGTCCAGTTGCGACTTGACGACGTCGCCCATTGCGGTCAGGACCACGTTCGGGTCGCCTGCAAGCGTGTTTGCGGCCGCGCCCGTGCCGCGTCCGCCGCAGCCGATCAGTCCTACCTTGAGGCGGTCCGACCCCTGAGCGAACGCGTAGTTGCCGGTAGCGAGCAGCGCCGCCCCGGTCGTCGCCGTCGTCTGAAAGAACTCACGCCGAGATTTAGAATCCGTCATCACACTCTCCTCTATCCTGTCTATGGTTCGCAGACGATGCGAAACCCAATGAATTTACCGTCGGCCAGCCACCAGCGGCTTTTCGGAAGCTGCGGGTCGGTAGCCTGCCAGGCGGGGGTAAAACGACGGCGCATAGTGGGCAGCAGCCGATCCGGATTGTCTTTGAAAAGCCCTCCACACAGGACAAATTTGCCCTCCGCATCGGTCCCCCACTCCCCCACATTGCCCTCCATATCGTACAGTTTCCAGGCATTGGGGAGCTTCTTCGCCACCGGGTGTGTTTTACCGTCACTGTTGGCGGCATACCAGGCGACTTTATTCGCCTGCGCAGGCGTCATCGGCTTGTTCGATGTCGCACCTGCGCGGCAAGCGTATTCCCATTCTGCATCGGTGGGCAGTCGGTACTTTTTGCCGGTCTCCTTGGAGAGCCAGCGGCAGAACATGGTCACGGACAGGGAGCTGACGTTGATGACGGGGTAGCCATGGTGGCCCCAACCCAGGTCGGGCAGAATGTATGATTTGCTGGGGCGCGCGATGGCGTCGGGGGGAAATTCGGTTTGGTCGTAGGGTTTCGAAGGCGTTCCACTGGCGAGAAAAGTGTCGTAAGCCTCCCAGGGCGTTTCGGTGTTCGCGATCCAGAACGGCTTGACGGGCACGCTCTTTCCAGCAACCATCAAGTTCCCTGCCGGAATCGCGACCATATCGACCTTCACAACCGATCCCGGCATAGTTTCGGAGTAGGATTTCAGAGGCTCGGTTCCGGGCGTGCCTGCGGGCGACGTTCCCTGCCTGCCTGCCGCGACCGTTCGGAGTTCCTGTGGGGAGGAGGCGTGGGCAGCGGGCATGCGCAGCGCGACAGGTATAATACAGAAAAGCGAACAGACCACCGGCAGCGCGATCCGCGCAACGTTTCGCCGGTTATTTAGGGTCGATGTTCCTGATTCGATGGGGAATAATATGCGAAGTTTCAAACTGCTGGTTTTCCTTTTCCTGAATAGTGTCGTCGCCTGGTGGATATCGGCGACAACCCTCTGTTATGCCGATCCGGACGCTCTCACGCGTTACGCCTATACGGAGTACCACATGGGAGTGGATGTTCGCCTGACAGTCTACGCTCCGGACAAACCGACTGCGGAGCGCGCCTGCATCGCCGCGTTCGAACGGTTCGCCGAACTGGATACCATTATGAGCGACTATCGCCCCGACAGCGAGCTGATGCGGCTCTGCGCGAAGGCAGGGGGACCGCCCGTCTCTGTCAGCCACGATCTTTTTATCGTGTTGGAACGTGCGCAGGAGGTCGCCAAACGCAGCGACGGCGCTTTCGATGTGACCTGCGGGCCACTCATCGCGCTCTGGCGTCAGGCTCGCAAGACCCACGTCCTGCCACGTCCCGAAGAGATCGCACTGGCGCGTACGAAGGTAGGCTGGCGCAAGATGATCGTCGATTCGCGTCGTCACACGGTGCGCCTGTTGGTTCCCGGCATGAAACTCGATCTGGGCGGCATCGGCAAGGGGTATGCCGACGACTGCGCACAGGAGGCGCTCCAACGCAACGGGATCACGCGCGCTCTGGTGGAGGCGGGAGGCGACCTGGTCGTCAGCGATCCGCCGCCCGGTGAGAAAGGCTGGAAGATTCAGGTGGCAAACGCCGAAAAAAAGTCCCCGGCTCCGGTACTACTATTCTCCAATCGCGCTGTCTCTACCTCCGGGGATACGGAGCAGTTTGTCGAGGTCGGCGGAAAACGCTATTCCCACATCCTCGATCCGCGCACAGGGCAGGCGCTCACCGACCGGATTCAGGTGACGATCACGGCTCCCAACGGTCTGACCTCCGACAGCCTCTCTAAAGTCGTCAGCGTCCTGGGCCAGGCAAAAGGTGAACCCATCGTACACACCTACCGTGACGTCGCGGTCTTTGTGCGCTTCGAAGGTTCCTTAAACCCCTAGACACGAGGGTAATATTCTTTTTTGCGCGCATCTCCAGAAGGAGCAGAATCAGACAGCGTCTCTCATTATACCCACAAGGGACTAAATTATTCTAAAAAAGGGCCTATTTTGTCCTCAACTTGGCAAAATGGCCTTTTTTCTGTCCCTTTTTGGATTTTACGCCTTTTTCAGCAGATTGCGGTCGGCGAGCCACTCCTGAAAGCGGATGTGCCAGGTACCGAAGGGAATTCCATTCCTGGGACTGATCGCGCCGCCATGCCCGCCATGGCTATAGATGATCAGGTCGGCAGGCACTCCTGCCTTGAAAAGGGAGCTGAAAAACTCGACGGTCTCGCGCGCATGAAATTCGTCGTCCTTGCCCGCACTGGTGAGAAAAGCCGGTGCGGCGTCTTTCGGCGCCGTGATGTCCATCGGCGCCCAGCCGGCGTAGACCAGTCCCACAAAGTCCGGACGGCAGCTCTGTTGCAGGAGCGGATCGGTCGCAGAGGGATTGCCACGATCAAACCGAATGTCCGCGAGCGCTGCCAGTGCGCCGCCTGCGGAAAAACCGAGGATTCCCACCTGATCCTTCTTGACGCCCCACTCGTGCGCCCGCGACCGGATGATTCGCATCGCCTGCTGCGTATCCTGCAGCGCGTCCCCTTCGACCGTATAGTGATAGTTGGGAGTCTGCGCCAACCGGTATTTGAGCACAAATGCCGTGACTCCGATGCTGTTCAGCCACTTCGCGATATCCGTACCTTCCGAAGCCCAAACCAACTGTTGATGCCCTCCGCCAGGCGCGACGAGGATGGCCGTGCCGGTCGCCTTATCCGCAGGAGCCAGATGCACTTCTATGGAAGGGTTGTGGACATTTTTGATGGAGTTGATACGCTGCCCAGGCTTCGGATTCGGCGGAGAAAGGAGTTCCTTCTCGTTCAACCCCTTCAGCGTCGGCGACCCGGCAGGCCAGAGAAACACCGTCTCATGCATCGCCTCCTGTGCCATCGCCCGCATCGTCAACGCAGGCAACGTCAAAAAACCCACCAGCAGGCCACACAGCATTGTGGTTGTTATTCTGAGATAGCTATTCCGCATACTATTCTCCCTTTTTCAGGCATGT
This sequence comes from Chthonomonadaceae bacterium, assembly GCA_043762265.1. Lineage (GTDB taxonomy): Bacteria > Armatimonadota > Chthonomonadetes > Chthonomonadales > Chthonomonadaceae > JANXLO01. Next base: position 5,965 of record JAYUMV010000089.1, read on the forward strand.
TCCAACGACCATGACCATAGGACGCCCTTGATAATCTGTCCTCCTATTCGTCGCAAACCTTATGAGTTCCTTGTTATAGGTCTTGTTGAAGGTCAGGGAGCGGGAGTAAACTTGAACTGTTTGATGGTGATGGTGATCTCTTTGTTGTTGGTGGGGGCTTTGCCCTGGAACAGCCAGAGATTGATATGGACGGGCAGCGGCGCCTGGGGAATGAGGCGTTTGTCGAGAGGCGCATAGACCCAATGGGCGATCTCGCTCTTGTTGTCGCCTCGATGCCCCTGGAGGGATTGCAGGGTGATACTGTCGGCCGTGCGCACGAAACGCTGCGTAGTGTTGTCGCCTTTGAGGGTGAAGGAAAAGGGATGACTGTCGTTCTCTCCGCGCTTGCCGGAGGCCGGATAGATCGTGTAGCTGCCGATAGGCGCATCCGCATGGCCCCAGCGCGAAAACTCGATGTCGATCTCGTTCGTGCCGTCCGGGCCTACCTCCAGCGATGGCGGATAGTCGAACAGACCCAGAACGATGTTTTGATCCAGGCGGTCAATGGGGCCGGTTACTTGAAACTGGTAGGTTCCCATGCCGAGCGCCTGCTTCGTGGATATCTCCGCACACTGCCATTCTGCCTTGGGATTGTTGGGGACATGACTGATTTTCAGATGCAGCCCGGCCTTATCGACCCATACATTTTCCGGGTTCCAGACATTGGGGCCAGGTCCACCTGTACCGGGCAGACGGACCTCCCATACATAACCATTGAAGACGATGTACTTCTGCATTCCCTGTCGCGCTGGAGATCCCTTTGCGATAACCAGTAACACGGATGTCAGAGCGAATGCCAGAGGAAGCGTCCTTCTCATTTCTCAACCGCCTTCTGCCCGACACGTTTGGGCTTGGGAGCCGGAAGGGAGAGCACATAATCCACGCTCTGCTCTACCCAGACCGCGAGTTCCTTTTCCGCAGCACAAATGCGCTCCGGCACGACGATATACTGCTTGCTTTCGGGGGCATCGGGCTCGTAGCGCAGTCGCTTCGCTCCTTCGAGTCCCAACAGTTTTTCCTGGATTGCGGGAGCTAATTTGAGCGCCAAGCCGATATTCGACAGGGAGGCGAAGACACGCCCCTCGACGTAGCCGCTCACTCCCCCAAACATCGGTTTGAAAACCCAGTCTCGTGCCACAGGCAGGGATTTTATCGTGTGCACCAGTTGCTCCTGCATCACCTTCAGATCAGGCTCCATCGGATCTTGCACCTTTCTCACGCGTCTCAGCGTGGCTTGATGAACTCTGGGCTAACGCTATCGGTCAGCCATACCCCATTCTCAGAACGGTAAAAGACGTGCCCCGCACGGTGCATCGCCGCAGCATCGACCCGCAAAACCACCGGGCTGCCATGCCGCCTCCCGACCGCTGTGGCGGTCTCAACATCCTGGCTTAAGTGGACATGATGCCGATCCCGCTTCAAGATGCCTTCGCGCAAAATCGATTCCAGACTTCTTGTCGCAGTACCGTGGTAAAGTTCATCCGGCGGGATCACAGGCTGCAATTGCAAATCGACCTCGACCGAGTGCCCCTGATTGGCCCGGATTTTGTCGCCTGTTGCGTTAAAGGCAAACCGCTGTTTGTCGTTGCTGTTCACGACCTCTTCCAGGGCTTGCCGGGTAAAACTCACATTATTAAACGCTTTCGCGTTCGCGATCAGGGTATTGACGTCTACCCATCCTCCTGGCTCCAGGGTCAGCCTTGCATCCTGCGGCTGATGGCGCAGCAGACGCGAAAGATATTTACTCAAACGAACATCGTGTAGTTGCATCTCGCAATCCTTTGTGCTCCACTATTTCGGTATCCCCGTGTATGATGACACAAAGGGCTAAACGTGTCCAAATCCTCTTGCCGGTTGAGAAACGACCGCTGTATGGCAGAGCGCGTAACCCCCTTTTCTCCCTCCGCTACTCTTTCGCCCCATGTTGTTTGAGAACGTTCATCAGTTCTTTATGTTCTTCTACAGAGTAAAAGTCGGCGTATTGCTTGGCGTGTGCGCAGACGTTCATTCCCTTGTTGTCTATTGCATTGACATCTGCGCCGTACGGAATCAGCAGTTTCGCCGATGCCGGATTGGTGGCATACATCAAGGGAGTGCATCCCTCGTTGTCTCTAGCCTTGGGATCGGCCCCTGCTGCAAGCAAAAGAGCCATGATTTCGGAACCCTGCGCCCGCTTCATGGCAGCCATATACAAAGGAGTGACGCCCTCCGCACTGCGAACATTGGGCGACGCTCCCTGCTGGAGCAGTATCTTCGTGCATTGGGCGTCGGCTCCGATGAGAGGATAGGAGCCATTTTGCTCTCTGGCATTAGCATCCGCTCCACGCAGGAGCAGTCGCTGGACCGTTCTGGGCATTCCGTAAGCCGCCGCTGCCGCCAGCGGAGTACGAGCTCCATCGATGATGAAATGACTATCCGCTCCAGCCATCACGAGCGCTTCACCGATCGCATCGTAATCAGAAAGACCCTTATCAGAAGGGTGATATTCGCCGGAATACGCCTCGCCAATGATGAGCTTCAATACAGAGAGCTTTTCGCCTCTTTGGGTCAGGGTCATTTGCCGAGGAGTAAAGAGATGTTTGATAAAATGCAGGAAGCTGAGATCTTGCTCTTGCTGATACTGCGTATTGGGGTTTGCCCCCCGGTTTAACAGGGCAATCACTGTCGGGGCGTCTATCCTGAAGACCGCTGTTGACAGAGCGATGTCCAGCTTCGCCTGCCGGGAGGCGCGCTGATAGGAACCGCCTACCAGGACAACCCCGATAAGCAATACAAACGAAGTCAAATACCGCCATAAGCAACGCTTTTTCATCGAGTATTTTCCTCAGAGATCATACTGAGTGCGCTCGCGCCAAGCTGGCTCCTAAGAAGCGTGGATCGGCAGTGACGTCTTCGAAGGCAAAGGGAGGGAAGGCGATCTCTATCAACTCGGCGACCGAATGCGCCTCGCACTCACAGAGATAGAGACCGATCCAGCGTCCCATATGTGCGTCGATACTGAACCAACGCCCGTGATATTCGTAGCGATAACGGCGTTTCACCAGGTCATGACCAGGCAAGATATGCAGGCTTTCGTACTCCTCACGTGTGAGATAGATATTGACGATAGGCTCCTCGTACTTCCCAGTGTTGCCGTACTTTTTACAGAGTTTGAAGATGCTTTCCGTCGCGCCGCACTCGGTCATTTTGCGCAGGCGCAATCGTCCTGCATCGAGATAGCGATCTTCAATATCTGTATAGCGCAGTCCGCTCAGGTCGGGAAGCAGTTCAAGTGGAATCCGCATTCGCCGTTCTATCTCCAGTTGAGCGTATTTTGGCATATTCATGTTCCACTCCTTGTCCGCTCGCTCAGCCTCATATACCCTTTCTTTTTCCTCTTCTTCCACCATAAAAGCAAAGTAGTGGGTAAAGTCCGTAAACGGCTGGACAAGTTCCGGTGGCAGAGGGTCTCTGTCTGCAAGCAGTTTGGCATTCGGAGTATCAATCCAGTAGATAAGTGTAGGCAAATCGTCCGTTTTCATCGTCTTTAAAAACACGACACTCTCATCTAATTCAGCCAGTATGATGAACCAGTGAGGCAAGTCGATTAATTCGCGAAGACGCAGCGTCAGAGTGACGACATCGTATCCCCAACTGGTGAGGCGCAAGTGATAATTCGGCATGGCACCAAACGTCCCACCATCGTATACGGAGCTTATTTCCTTCAAATCTTGTGGCAGAACGATGTCTAAGGCATTCTCGACAGATGCCAGATTGTCGTCGTATAAGGGAACATCCGGGAGCAAGAGCCGATACCGATCCATCAAATTTTTGACCAATACTTCGTCCATGATGCTTCCGTTCGTTAGAAGATGACCGACTTTCTGCTCTCTGGCATTCCTCCCTTCCTACATCATTACTCAACTTGCTATCCCTAGGATGGCGTAGGCCACAAAGGTGGACAAGACTTTGCTCAAGAGTAGCACTTCGACTGGGCGAACGTTCTCGGCCACGACACAGCCCTCCGTTCGGATCAGAATTCGTTTGGTCACGAACACTGTACTGAAAAGAGAATGTCATGCGCTTACAACAAACGAACGACCATCAGTGGCAAGTTGAGTAATAGCTATGTAACTCGTCCAATTAATGATAACATTACTCCAGCACCAACCCTTCAAGTACAAGCTGTTGCTCTCTATGATTTTAATGAGGCCACCGAAACTTTTTTTGCTTCCACCTCCACATCCGCCTGCCTCAGTGTCAGATGACTTACGCCGCCTTTGCGGACGGTGTGGAAGGTGAGGGTGTCTTTGTTGTCTTCGCGGTAGAAGACGGTCTCCGACTTCGGGAGGAACCGGTTGCGCGCGGCGTTGGAGGTGACCTGCAGGCAACCGTCCTGGCTCTCCACGCTTAACGTGACGCCGGGCATCAACTCGTAAGCTCCGACGTAGGCGGCGAGTAGGGCTTCGGGGAGCTTAGCCGGGGTTGTTACCTCAGGTATGTCGTACTTTTCCTCGAAGAGGATGGCGCCCAGCGCCTTTGTCACCTCGGTGAAAGCGGCGACTTCGGAGTTGCACAGCGCGATAACGCAGGCAGTCTCATCCGGGAATCGGATGAAATTGGCGCGAAAGCCGTTGATACCTCCTGCATGGCCGACCGTTCTCCGATTGTGTTCCCGGCCTATTACCAGACCATACCCATAGGGGGCGAGAAGCGGCGTTATCATCGTCATGCGCGCGTGCGAATCCTTTGTTATAAGACGTTCTGCGAAGAGAGCCTGGTCCCAGCGGTAGAGGTCTTCGACGGTCGAGTAGAGCGCTCCCGCCGCGTACGGGAAGCCCATGTCTACATAGGCAGTCACGACCCATTCGCCGCCTTTCCGGGTATACCCGCTTGCACGGTGAGGGAGAACGGTCTCGAAACGGTCGTAGCCGCTGTCGGCCATCTGCAGCGGATCGAAGATCTGCTCCCGAAGGAAGGCTTCGTAGGAGACTCCCGAGGCGCGTTCTATGATGTCTCCCAGGAGAATGTAGCCAGAGTTGCTGTACCGGTACTGGCTGCCTGGGCGGAATTCGACCGGTTTCTTCCGGAAGAGTTCGATGACCTCGCGCACTGTCAGCGGCAGTCGCGCCGTTGTCTCTAAGCAGCCGGGAAAGTCCGTCAGATTGACCAGTCCTGCCGTATGGTTCAGGAGGTGGTGAATAGTGATCTCCTTCCAGGATTCCGGGCTGTATGGAAGGTGCTGGAGGACAGGATCGTGGACACTGAGTTTGCCCTGTTCCGCTAGGATCATGATGGCCATGGCGGTGAACTGCTTGGTGATCGACCCTATCCGGAATTTGGTTTGAGATGTGTTCGGGACGCGGTGTTCCCTGTTGGCGAGGTCGTAACCGGCGCTGTGCAAAATCTTACCTTTTTGAGCAAGCAGGACAGACCCGGAAAATTTCCCGGCCTGTGTCATGGCCTGCATATACGTTTCGACTGTCGCGACGATGTCCTTCTCGCTGCCCTTATTGCCTTTTGTCATAGTTCTATTCTCCTGCCCTATTCTACCCTGACGACCTGATACAGTCCTATCAGCGCGCCCCCAATCCCCACCCCCCAGGTCACGGCCATCCTTATCTTTAGCGCCACGTCGCCCCTACCGAAGACCTTGAGCAGCTCAATCGCGCCACGACGGTGGTCTTAGTTCCCGTTCGGCGGCCAGACACAGAACACGACCACTATCGCTGCCATCACGAGTAATCCGATCAGTCGATTTTGAAGTGCACTTCGCTCTTTGTTGCGGACATTCCTCCGGACTGGGGATGTCGTTTTGGCTGGAAAGGTCCTTCTAAGGCGGATAACCAGGCTTCCTTTCTCCACGTGTCCGAAGGACACCCCGGCGAAGCCGCGTAGCGAGGGATAACATCCCTTGATCGCCCAAAGGCGCGTAGAGGATTCATCTCGGCGATCTAAGGGACAAGATAAGCCGTGTCGGGAAGGGGGACGGGGGGTTAGGTACCCCGCTCACGCTTCGACGTATAGCCTGTATTGCCTGAATGAAAAAAGCTCCTCCGGGAAGTCCCGGAGGAGCGCTGGTTTTTCGGAAACGAAGTTGCCTACGAGAGGAGGGAGAAGGGGGCTTCGAGCGCCTTCTTTACCTCTTGCAGGAACTTGGCTGCGACGACGCCGTCGAGGAGGCGGTGGTCGGCGGAGAGGGTGATCTTCATCAGAGAGCGGATGGTCAGATCGTCGCTATCGGATTTGACGACGGGAGTGCGGACGATGCCGCCGATCGCCAGGATTGCCGCTTCCGGCGGGTTGACGATGGCGATAAACTCGTCCACGCCCATCATGCCGAGGTTGGAGACGCTGAATGTGCCGCCGCTATAGTCGGCAGGAGTCAGTTGACCGTTGCGCGCTTTGCCGATCAGGGCTTTGGCCTCGGCAGAGATCTGCCGCAGGGTCTTTGTGTGGCAGTCACGCACGACCGGAATGATCAGGCCGTCCTCGATGCCTACTGCGACGCCGATATGGGCCTCTGCGTACTGGCGGATCGTGTTCTCGGGGGTCCAGGTGGTGTTGACCGCCGGGACTTTCGCCAGACCGATCGCACAGGCTTTTACGATCAGGTCGTTGACCGTCACTTTGCCCAGCTCCGGGTCGGCGTTCAGGTCTTTCAACAGCTTCTGCGCGCGATCCATCTCCACGACCATCGTGACGTAGAAGTGCGGAATCGTGGTCTTGCTCAGCACGGTGCGATTGGCGATCGCCGCACGCATCTTCGACACTTTTGTCTCGGAAGCCGTAAGAGTAGGCGCAGTCGTCGGTTTGGTAGTAGGCGGAGGGCCGACAGCGGGCGCGACCGGAGTCGTGGCCGACTTCTCTTTGAACTCCATGACGTCCCGTTCAACGATACGTCCGTTCGGGCCGGAGCCGGTGACCTGCGCGATGTCGATGCCCAGCGCTTCCGCGACCTTCCGGGCCAGTGGCGACGATTTCACGCGCTCGCCCTGCGGTCCTGTGATCGGAGCGGCAGCGGGTGTAGGCGCCGCTTCGACAACGGGTGACGCTTTGACCTCGACCACAGGAACCGATTTCGCTTCCACAGCGGGCTTGACGCCATTAACGGTTTTCGCGGGCACCGTGGCGCTCCCGATAATCGCGATCACATCGCCGACGGGAACCGTCTCTCCGACTTGAACGATGATCTTCGTCAGGGTGCCCGTCTCATAAGCGGCGATCTCAACGTTGGCCTTATCGGTTTCGACCTCGGCGATCGGCTCCCCGTTCGTGACCGTGTCGCCCTCTTTCTTGAGCCAGACGTTGATCGTTCCCTCTTCCATTCCGTCGCCCATTTTGGGCATTCGGATCTCTGCCATCAGTTCTCTCCGTTCATTCTAAATCACGCGAGTGCGCGTTTGACGGCGGCGACCACATCATTGTCGGTGGGAATGGCAGCACGTTCCAGGTTCTTGGCGTAGGGCATCGGGACATCAGCGCCGCCGACGCGCTCTACCGGAGCATCGAGATAGTCGAATGCGCCTTCGTGGATGCGGGCGGAGAGTTCCGAGCAGAAGCTCACGTTTTTCCACTCTTCCTGCGCCACCACGGCATGATGCGTCTTGCGCACCGAGGTCAGCACCGTGTCCATGTCGAGCGGGACGAGGGTACGCAGGTCGATCACCTCGCACTCGATGCCGTCTTTCGCCAGGGTCTCCGCCGCTTTCAGGCAGAGATGCACGGCACGCGAGTAGGCGACCAGAGTGATGTCCGTTCCCGTGCGGCGTATCGCCGCCTGGCCGAAGGGAATCATGAACTCCGGATCTTCCGGCACTTCGCCCTGAACGCCATACAGGCCCGCGTGCTCCATGAAGATGACGGGGTTGTTGTCACGGATGGCGGTCTTCAGCAGACCCTTCGCGTCTTCGGGGAAGGCAGGCAGCACCACTTTGAACCCCGGCGTATGCGCATACCAGGACTCCATGCTCTGGGAGTGCTGAGCGGAAAGCTGGGTGCCGACGCCAGCCGGGCCACGGAACACAACGGGGCAGCTTATGCGGCCTCCCGACATATAGGTGATTTTGGCGGCGTGGTTGACCAGTTGGTCCATCGCCTCCAGGGCAAACGACCAGGTCATGAACTCCGCGATCGGGCGCAGCCCCGCCATCGCCGCACCGGTCGCCATGCCCGCGATGCCGATCTCACTGATAGGAGTATCGACGACGCGCATCGCGCCGAACTTTTGCAGCATGCCCTCAGAGACACGGTAGGTGCCCTGATACTGCCCGACCTCTTCCCCGCATAAGAACACGTCCGGGTCGCGCTCCATCTCCTCGGTCATCGCCAATCGGAGCGCTTGTTGGTATCGCATAGTCGCCATGAGCTGCTTGGTATCCTTACAAGATTAGGAGTAGACGTTTTCGTACAGACTGTCGAGCGGCGGTTCGGGGCTGGCTTCGGCAAACGCCACGGCCTCCTCGACCTCCTCACGCACCTCTTTGTCCAGACGCTCGGCCTCGTCGGGCGAGATCAGGTTGCGGGCTTCGAGGGCGTCGCGCATGCGCAGAAGCGGGTCGCGCTGTCGCCACTCGTTGACCTCTTCCTCACTGCGGTAGGTCATCCAGGCTTTGGTGTTGTCGTCCCCGATGCCGTGCCCAACGAATCGATAGCAGTCCATCTCCAGGAAGTAGGCTTCGCCTGTCTCGCGGATGCGGGCGATGGCGCGCTTCACGGTGTCGCGCACCGTAAAGTAGTCCATACCGTCCACTTTTTCGCCCGCGATACCGTGCGCCTTCGCCTTGAGCACGAAGTCGGGCTGCCCGGTGGAGCGATCGACAGAGGTGCCCATCGCGTACTGATTGTTCTCCAAAATATAAAGAACGGGGAGCTTGTAGAGTCCAACCATGTTGAACGCTTCATGCACCCCGCCCTGGTTCATCGCGCCGTCGCCGAAG
>JAYUMV010000090.1:0-4370 GCA_043762265.1 Chthonomonadaceae bacterium
ACTTCTTCGACGGCTCCGACAAACTCCTGATCGCCGAACGGATACAGGCCGTATTCGCCACCGGCGAAGCGGCTGCGGAAGCAAGCTTTGTCTCCAAAGATGGCCATGCGAATCCGTACTTCTTCACCGGCAAACTCACGCGCTTTCAAGATGTGCCCTGTCTGGTGGGAATGGGAATCGATTTCTCGGAGCGTATCAGCCTCTATGAGAAAGCTCAGGCGGAGATCGCTGCACACAACCGCACAGAAGCGGCATTGCGACGGAGCGAGGAGCAGTATCGCCAGTTTACCGAGGCGATGCCGCAGTTGGCCTGGATTACCGGCGCAGACGGTATTCCGGAGTATTTTAATCAAGGTTGGTACGACTATACCGGCACCACCCTTGAGACGATGTTGCAGGCAGATCGCGCTCCTCTCATTCACCCGCAGGATCAAGCGCTTGCGTTAGCAGGTTGGAAGCATGCGGTGCAGACCGGACATCCCTATGTCGTGGAGTATCGCCTACGGAGCGCGGAAGGGGCTTATCTGTGGTTTTTGGCCCGAGGCGTACCGATCAAAGACGAGACAGGTCGGATTACACGCTGGCTCGGTACCTGCACGGAGATCGACGCCCAGAAGCGGACGGCGGAGAAAGAGCAGTTCCTGGCAGAGACGAGCAATGCTTTGGCCTCTTCCCTGGACTATGAGATCACCCTCGCCACCGTAGCCAAACTTGCGGTTCCCCATCTCGCCGACTGGTGCAGCGTCTATGTCTTCGACACCCGACAGGGCGTGCGCCGACTGGCCCTGGCCCACGCCGATCTGGAAGCGGCGAAGTGGGCGCAGGATCTACGGACGCGATATCCCTTCGATCCCAACGCTTATCATGGTATTGCCAATGTTCTGCGCACCGGAATATCGGAACTCTACCCGGAGATCACCGAGGAGATGCTTGCGGAACCTACCTGGGATGTGGCACAAGTTCAGTATATCCGGGCTTTGGGTTTAACTTCGATGATGATTGTCGCGATCGTCGCGCAAGGGAGAACGCTCGGCGTCATTCTCTTTGCTTCCAATGAAAAGGGCCGATCCTACACCTCCGCCGATCTCGCGGTCGCGGAAGATGTAGCGGCGCGGGCGGCGCTGGCGATGGAGAATGCTCGCCTGTTTAAAGCGGAGAAGGAGCGCAGCGAGCAGTTGTCGGTCGCGATCTCCGAGGTTCACCATCGGGTCAAGAACAACTTGCAGTCCGTAGCCGCATTGCTGGAGTTGCAGATTCCTGATGCTGGAAATCAGGTGCCCGTGGCAAGCATCTACTACAGTCTAAATCAGATCAAGTCGATCGCACTCGTTCATGATCTCCTGGCGCGTGACCGAATCGGCACAGTGGATATGGCGCAGGTGTTCTCGAAACTCGCGATGCTTCTTTCAAACAGTATGGGAAACGGAACTCGGCGTCTGCCCATTCGGGTGGAAGCGCAGTCCATAGAGATGGCGACCAAAACCGCAACCGCGCTGGCATTGGCTCTCAATGAACTGCTGACCAATGCCGCCAAGCACAGCGATATGGAAGAGAGAAGCGCGATTCGCGTGTGCCTGGAGCGGGATAAGGAAAGGGTCTATGTATCCGTGGAAGACAACGGTCCGGGCTTCCCCCCCGGATTCGATCCCAAACAACAGGCGGGGATCGGCCTTAACCTGGTGCTCACGCTGATCCAACACGAGTTGCGAGGCACCGTCCAGTTTAGCCACGTGATGCAAGAGGAGAGGGCGGATGAACGTCGCGGCGCATGCGTTGAAATCACATTTCCTGTCTCGTCGTTGAGCGAGTAGATAAAATAGAGAAGGATGTAGGTCTTGACAGAGTAGAGTTACGTGCGGTAGTATAAGTCTACAAATTCGATAGACTTAGTAAACATAGAGGCTCCATGCTATCCAGCCGTACAAAATATGCGACTCGCGCACTGCTCGACCTGACGCTTCATCGGGAGAGCGGTCCGGTACTCATACACGCGATTGCCGAACGCCAGAACATTCCGGTCAAGTTTCTGGAGCAGATCCTGCTCACGTTGAAACAGCAAGGGTTGGTCGATAGCCGGAAGGGAAGAGGGGGAGGCTATTTTCTGGCCAAACCGCCCCAGGCAATCACACTGGGCGCGGTCGTGCGCGCCCTCGATGGCCCACTCGCGCCGATGAGCTGTGTCAGTGTCTCGGGCTATATGGAGTGTGGCTGTCGAGATGCCGCCACCTGCGGCCTACGGACCGTCTGGCAGGAGGCGCGGAACGCCCTCTCCAACGTGCTGGATCAGACCACCTTCGCCGATATTCTGCAGCGTCAGGCGGCTCTGCACGGCCAGACCTTCGACTTCTACGACTACGTGATCTAAATCAACGCCTCCGATGGGAACCATGATGAGCGACAAGACCACTGCAAACTCCGCGCCGAAGCCGCTCCCGCCTCTTCCAATCGAAGAGATCCGGGAGGCGGTCGAAAAGATACGCTTCGGAACCGTCCAATTGATTATTCAAGACGGCCGTATCGTGCAGATAGACACGACCGAGAAGAAGCGCCTATCCTGATTTTCGTTCGGTCTCGCCGCAGCAGACTACTGTATTCGGCGGGAAATCCAACATCTTAAACTGAACTTCGACCGACTCGACAACGAGAGGTCCTGTCACCCATGCGGTGCAGGGCCTTTTGTGCTTCAAAGGAGGCACCATGAACTCTTCTACTCTCTCCGAATCCTCTGAGCGAAGCCTGCGGTTGCTGATCGCCGATCCCGATTTTGGGCAGCGTCGATCTCTGCGTGTGGCGCTGGAAAGCGCTGGTTACCGTGTCGTGCGAATGGTGTCCGACGGCCTCGCTGCTGTCGAGGCCGCACGGCGGTTACGCCCCGATGTCGTGATTGCAGAGATCGAACTGCCTTGCCTGAGCGGAATTCATGTCGCTCAGATTCTCAATGCGGAACATGTCGCTCCTGTCATCGCCCTGACGACGGTAGAGGATCCTGTCCAGGTACGCCTCGCTGCTATGGCTGGCATCCAGTCGTATCTGCTCAAACCGATCCGCGCCATTGCATTGGCTCCGACGGTCGAAATCGTCCATGCTCATTGGCAGAGGTTGCGCGCTCGGGAGCGGCATGTGCAATGGATGCAGAACAAAGAGAGTGCGCGAGAAGCGATCGACCTCGCCAAACAGAGTCTCATGGAACACGACCAATTGAGTGAAGCGGAGGCTTACCGATTCCTTCGATCTCGCAGTATGCGGTTACGGCGCTCGATGGGTGAGGTCGCGGAGGCGATTCTAATAAACCGAAGCGTGGTTCATCAGGCTGCTCCACGCTAGGGCGTTCTGGCCGGACCGTTGCCCATTCTCAACCCAGGATCGTGACCTGCACCGACTGTGGAAATCGGCTTGTCCTTCCCCTCGACTTGCTTGCCACCGATCCTCATGCCGAAAAACTCTTCTGCCCGCGTTGCGGGGCTTCTATGCCGCCCATCCTGTCCAAATCCGCATAGCCGTGTACGTGTGCATGCAGGGAGTTCCGCCACTCGTAGCGAATAGAACGCCAGGAACAGAAACCGGTAGTTCTGTTGGAGGGACGATGGCAAACTTCAGCAGAGAAGGCGAGGGTGGGGCGTGGCGAAAACCTGGATGTGGATGTTGGCGTTCGGACTATTGGTGAGTGCGATGCACGGCGAGGTGCGGGCAGAGCCGGTGGCGCGGATGCGTAAGATCGTGTTGATTGCCGGGACAATGATCGGGCACGACAAACAGACGCACGAATACGAAAAGAGCGTGATTCTGCTCAAGACGCTGCTCGATACCGCCCCGAATCTCAAAAATGTGCGCACGGAGGCCTGTTTTCATGGCTGGCCGGACGACGAACGCACGCTGGACGATGCCGACACGATTGTCTTCGTCACGGATGGGAGCGATCGCAATGAGGCCGATCATCCGCTCTATGTCGGCGATCGCCTGAAGGTGATCGACCGGCAGATGCGGCGCGGCTGCGGGCTCGTCCAACTTCACTGGTCTACCTTCGCTCCGATCCGAGCGCAAGAGCAGATCACGGACTGGATCGGCGGATTCTTCGACTACGAGACCGGCACGGCGGCGAACCATTGGTACTCCGCTATTCAGACCTATACCGCCCCATCCCTCCTCGGCGCTTCCTCCAGCCCCATTCTGCGCGGCGTCAAGCCCTTCACGGTCGAAGAAGAGTTCTACTATCGCATTCGTTTTCGCCCCGACGATGCGCGGGTGACGCCCATACTGCTAAGTCGGCCTCCCGGCGAGACGGTAGACTATCCTGTCGCCTGGGCTGTTCAGCGCAAAGACGGCGGACGCGGTTTCGGCTATACCGGTGGGCACTTCTTCAAGAACTGGTG
>JAYUMV010000091.1:0-6576 GCA_043762265.1 Chthonomonadaceae bacterium
CGAAAGACCTCCCTCGGCTGCCCGACCGCAACTACTACTCCACCGAAAGCCATCCCTACGACTTTGTGGACGTTACGCAGCGTCTGGCCCAGATCGCAGGCACCTCCTCCACGGCACGATACGCGCTCCATACCGACCACAAAAACACTGTGAAGCCCCCTCCCTTCCTGCATTAAGAGCGTTGTAAACGGGACGATCAGGGTGCAAAAAGTTGACACGTCAGCGCCGTTTTGGTATGCTGAATGCCAGACTTTCCGCCTTTTTCCGATCATAAGGAGCGACAACATGCAGACGCCATGCCTCGGCGCGGTAATGGTGGTACAGAACGACGGGGAGACCGTCGAACGCGCGCTCGCCTCGTTTTACGACGGAGTGGACTATATCGTGGTCTCCACCGACCCGAAGCGGGGCTGGTCGGGCGCGCCGATCACACCGGACGACACCCTGGACCGCATCCGCGCCTTCGATAAAGAGAAGAAGATCGAAATCATCGAAGGCGATTTCTTCCACTACCCGCAGCCGATGCGCAACGATACCTATCAGCGTCAGGTAAGTGTCGATCATCTCATGAGGCGCATGCCGAATTTGGAGTGGGTGGTGCAAGTCGACGCCGACGAGATCTTCCTCGATTTCGACGATTTTAAAGCCACGATGTGGGCGCAGCCTGCGGCCGTTCGGGGTATCGTGTGGCGCCTGATGATCGTGTTTAACTACACCGAAGACGGGCGGGCGCTGGTCATTGTGGACCAGAATGGCGAACCGCTTCTGGAGCCGTTTTCTATTGCGCACCGTCCTCAGTTTCGATTGCAAACCTGCCGTCTGGCGGAGATGCCGGAACTGAACGGTAAGCCTGATCCTGCCGCCCAGTATGTCCTGCCTGCGAAAATCCCCTATGGGAGGGCGCTGCTGCACTACTCCTATGCCAAAAGCGAAGCGCGGATCTGGGAGAAACTACAGACATGGAGCCATTCTGACGAGGTCGATGCGGCGGCCTACTTCGCGTTGTGGAAACGCTCAAAAACAGAATGGCGCACCTTGCGTGACTTCCATCCGACCTTTCCAACCGCCTGGCACGCCCTGAAACCCTACACCGAAGCGGAACTCCGTGCGCTCAACACGCAGCAGCCGTCCACCCCCAGCCTCCTTCACCGCGCCGCACGCAAACTGTCTCGGGTCCTGAAAGGCATTCGTTAAAGTGGTTCCTCTCTGTCTCGCTGCTCGGACAGAGGGGCGAAGCGCGAGAGACCTCCCCCAGCCCTATTTCCTTCAGACCTACCGTCCGACAGGGTTCAGACGCTTTCTCCCTTGACTTTGCGCGTCCAAACACGGTATGATAAACCTAATGTCAATCTTATTTGGCCATCTTTCAACGTCGAAGTGACCTGGCGAAAGTACGAACTACGTGATGAGCGACTTACATCTCTTTCACGGCCCGAATGCGGGCTACGCGCAGGAACTCCTGGACCGTTATCGGCAAGACCCGACCTCGGTAGACCCGGAGACCCGCGCTTTTTTTGATAACAACCCCGTTGCTGCGGACATGGCTCTGTCTGTTCAGGCGGTTCCTGCGGACTCTTCCGCTCCTCCGCCCGCTGCTCCGTCAAGCGGTCGGGAAGAGAAAGAGACGATTCGAATCGCGGCGGCCGCCGCACGGCTGGCGCGTTTCATCCGCCAACGCGCACACATCGAGGCGCGTGTCGATCCGCTCTGCCTAACCCCACCCGGCGATGCCGGCCTGGAACTGCATGCGCACAACCTGACTGCGCGTGCGCTGGAAGGTCTGCCCTCCAGCGTCGTCGGTGGCCCCATCGCCCGCGAGACCGACAATGCGCGGACAGCCCTGGAGCGCTTACGTCAGGTCTACTCCGGCCCCATCGGCTACGACGACGAGCATATCGAAAACAGCGCCGAGCGCTACTGGCTGCGCGACTCCACCGAGAGCGGAGCCTTCCTTCCTAAATTGACCCCCGAACAGAAACAGGATCTCCTGGAACGCCTCACCGAAGTCGAAACGTTCGAACGCTTTATCCACTCCACCTTTAAAGGCAGCAAACGCTTCTCCATCGAAGGCACCGACATGCTCGTGCCGGTCCTGGACGAGATCATCCGGCAGGCCGCAGAAAACGGCACCCGCGATGTCGTCATGGGAATGGCACACCGGGGGCGCTTAAACGTCCTGGCTCACGTGCTGGGCAAACCCTACGCCAATATTCTCGTCGGCTTCGAGACACAGCAGAGTCGGGATGAGTCCTCGTCCGTCGCCGGACGCAGCGGGCGAGGCTATCCGGGCGATGTCAAATACCATCTCGGCTTCCGCCGCGCCTATAAAGAGAGCGGCATCCGTGAGATGCCAATCACGCTCGTTCCGAATCCCAGCCACCTGGAGTTCGTCAACCCGGTCGTCGAGGGCTATACCCGCGCCGCACAGGAGCAGCGCAGCCATCGCGGTCAGCCGGAACTCGACATTCAGTCCGCGCTGCCGATCGCCATTCATGGGGATGCCGCTTTCCCTGGCCAGGGCGTCGTGGCCGAAACACTGAACATGACCAATCTGACCGGCTACCGAACCGGCGGAACGATCCATATCATCGTCAACAACCAGATCGGTTTTACCACCCTGCCGAGCGACGGACGCTCTACCCGCTACTCCAGCGACCTCGCCAAGGGTTTCGAAATCCCGATCGTCCATGTCAATGCGGACGATCCCCTGGCCTGTATCGCGGCGGCGCGCATGGCGGTGGCGTATCGTGAACGGTTCCACAAAGACTTCCTGATCGATCTCATCGGCTATCGCCGCTACGGTCACAACGAGGGAGACGCCCCCGACCTGACACAGCCGCGCATGTACGAGACCATTGAGGCGCATCCGACCGTGCGGGAACTCTGGGCCGATCAGATGCTCAAAGAAGGAATCGTCTCCGAAGAGCAGGCGAACGCCATGATCTCGACCGTCCGTGAACGCTTGATGGCCGCCCGCAAACAACTTCCGTCTGAGATAGGCGTTACCGGCGCCGCCACGCATCCTGCCAGCGAGCAGGTTGTGACGACCTCCGTGCCTGCGGACACACTGATCGAACTCAACAACGCTCTCCTCACCTGGCCGGAAGATTTTTCGGTTAACCCGAAATTGGAACGCGTCTTCAGCCGCTGGCGCGGCGGACTGGAAGCCGAAGGCGGCATCGAGTGGGGACAGGCCGAGGCGCTCGCCTTCGCCTCTATCCTCTCAGATGGCACTCCTATCCGCCTGACGGGGCAGGACTCGGAACGCGGCACCTTCGGACATCGCAACCATGTGCTGCACGACACCGTTACCGGCGAACGTTTTGTGCCGTTGCAGGAGCTGCCCACCGCGCGCGCCGCCTATGCCGTCTACAACAGCCCGCTCTCCGAAAACGCGGCGGTAGGCTTCGAATACGGCTACTGCATCAACGCCCAGGAAGTGCTGACCCTTTGGGAAGGCCAGTTCGGCGACTTCGCCAACGGCGCGCAGGTCATCATCGACCAGTTCTTGACCTCCGGCTCGGCCAAGTGGAAGCAGACGCCCTCGCTCGTCCTGCTGCTGCCGCACGGATACGAGGGCAGCGGCCCCGAACACTCCAGCGCCCGCCTCGAACGCTTCCTGCAGCTCGCTGCAAACGACAATATCCGTATCGCCAACTGCACGTCGTCGGCCCAGTATTTCCATCTGATCCGCCGTCAGGCCGCTCTCTTGGAGAGCGATCCGCGCCCCTTGATTATCATGACGCCGAAGAGCCTGCTGCGCCATCCGCGCGCCAACTCCTCGCTCGGAGATCTGGCACAGGGGACATTCCAGACCGTCATCGACGACTCCGTCGCGCTTCAGCGCGCCGACGCCGTCACACGCCTTGTCCTCTGTAGCGGTAAGGTCTTCATTGATCTCGCCGGAACAGATGCCTTCGCGACCGCCGACCGGATCGCAGTAGCACGGATCGAGCAGCTCTATCCGTTCCCAGCAGAGGAGATCAAACGGGTTGTCACCGGTTACCCCAACCTGCGGGAACTGGTCTGGTTGCAGGAAGAGCCGCAGAATATGGGGGCCTGGACCTTCATTGCGCCTCGCCTGAGAGATCTAGCCGATTGGCGTGGAGTGCTGCGCTATATCGGTCGCGCGGAAGCGGCCAGTCCTGCGGAAGGCTCAATGGCCGCGCATACGCTGGAACAGAATCATCTGATGGCAGCGGCTCTCCAAGATGCCCCGGAAATCTCGCCCGCCTCCTCTGCCGTGGAGGACTGGGGTCTGGGCGCAGGTCACGCCCGTAAGTGAAGTGACTCAGGATACGCCCTGGGGCGTCCTGCATTAATCGTTTGTTTTCTGGAAACGGAGTGTATTGCGAGATGCCCGTAGAAATACGCGTCCCATCCATGGGAGAGTCCATTATCGAGGCCACCGTTGTGCGTTGGCTCAAAAAAGAGGGCGACACGTTCGCCATCGGCGATGAACTCGTCGAACTGGAAACAGACAAAGCGAACAACTCGTTCGAGGCGGAGTACGGCGGCGTTCTGGAAAAGATCGTGCGTAAGGAAGGCGAAACCGTCCGCGTCAACGATGTCCTCGCGCTCGTGACCGAAGCCGGTTCGACCGGTGCACCCGCCAACGGCGCGGTGCTGAAACCGGAGCCGATCAGCGAACAGGCCGCCGAAAACGGGCGCCCTGCGCCCCATACGACACCGCTCGCGGATAAGGTCGCCAGGGATAAGGGTGTCGATCTAAGCCAGATCGCGGGCACCGGCGCAGGCGGCAAAGTGACGCGGGACGATGTCGAGAAAGCGGCCCAGACCGTCGCGCCTCTCGCCGCCTCGACGACTCCAGTCGTGGTCGTCGCTCCCCCAACGTTGCCTCCGAATAAGCCTTTGGGCACCGCGCCGACTCCTGCCAGTAGCTTGGGCCGCGAAGAGCGCATTCCAATGAGCCGGACGCGCCAGGTCATCGCTGCCCGCCTGAAAGAGGCCCAGAATACGGCCGCCATGCTGACCACTTTCAACGAAGTGGACATGACCGCGATCATGGACCTGCGCAAGCGCCGCAACGAAGCGTTCGAGAAACGCAACGGCATCAAGATCGGCTTCATGTCCTTCTTTACCAAAGCCGTCATCGGCGCGCTCAAAGCCTTCCCCTTCCTCAACGCCGAAATTCAGGGCACAGAGATCGTCGTCAAGAAGTACTACGACATCGGTATCGCCGTCGGGGCACCCGAAGGTCTGATCGTTCCCGTGCTGCGAGACGCCGATAAGAAGAGCTTCGCGCAGATCGAAAAGGATATTAAAGATCTAGCCGAACGCGCTCGCGCCAAGAAGATCGCCCTGCCGGAACTGCTGGGAGGCTCCTTCACGATCACGAACGGCGGCATCTTCGGTTCGCTGATGTCGACGCCTATCCTGAATGCGCCCCAGGTCGGTATCCTGGGCATGCATAAGATCCAGGAACGCCCGATGGTGGTAGAAGGACAGATCGTGATTCGTCCGATGATGTACCTGGCGCTCTCCTACGATCACCGAATCGTGGACGGCAGCGATGCAGTACGCTTCCTGGTACGCGTCAAAGAGTTGCTCGAAGACCCGGAGAGCCTGCTCCTCGAAGGTTAAATCTGTTTCTCGAAAGTCGGGAATTATACTGACAACAAGTCCTCTGTCCCATAATTCGGCAGAGGACTTGTCTTTTTGCGACTTTATCTGATATACTAGACAGATACGGGTATAAGATTCTGCTTTTACTGTCTCGAAGCTGTGATGAATTCAGCACTATTAGGTTCCTGAGACGGAAAAACCCTGTTTCTGACGGCAATGACGCCGCGGTTCTGAATTGAGGACTTTTCGAGGAAGAAGGTCTTTCGACACCTACACTCATCTAAGGAGAGATCTGCAATTATGTTATCTGGTCCTGCTAAACGTCGAGGATTCACACTGATTGAACTCCTCGTCGTCATCGCGATTATCGCGATTCTCGCTGCCATTCTTTTTCCCGTCTTTGCGCAAGCGCGCGAACAAGCCCGCAAAACCGCCTGTATCAGCAACGGTCGGCAAATTGGGCTTGGTGAAATGATGTACGTCCAGGATTACGACGAGACGTTCTCGCCCTATTTTAGCGGCTATGTGCCCGCTACCGGGAAATACACCTCCCCACAGTTTTACTGGCCCCAGTTGATTTCGCCCTATATTCAGAAAGCTGGCGGTTCCGGTCAGGGAGGACAGTCTCTCGTCAACGACCTTTCCGGTGTCTTTATCTGCCCGGATGCGCCGCTCAACGCGGCTGCTGCCAAAGCCTATGGTTTCGGCAACATCACGTCCTATGGGATCAGCGACGATATCGTGAACTGGTGGGCGCCGCCTGCCACCAACGGAACTTACCTGCCAGCCAGTCTCGCTTCCGTTAACTCCCCCGGAAGTACCGTCGCTTTTGCGGAAACATTCGACTGGCTTTCCGGCCCGCACAATCTGCCTGGCGCTGCGCTCGCCCTGAGCGCGTTGGACACGAAAAACGTCTGCGGCACTGTCGTAAATGGCGCCATTGGCACCGGTGCGGGCCGTCACAACGGCACCCCGAACCGCTCGACCTGG
>JAYUMV010000092.1:0-4995 GCA_043762265.1 Chthonomonadaceae bacterium
TGCTTGCCGTCGAGGCGCACCTCGATGACTGCGCGGACTGCCGCCAGAGCCTGCTGGCCGAAATCAGCGTGGCCGCTCCGGCGCTCCGACAACGGTTGACCTCTCCGATCGAAGCGCCGTTGTGCCCGGAGCCGACGGTGCTGGCCCGCTATGCCGAAGGCCGCGCCGATGCCACGGATATCGAGTGGGTGCAGACACATTGCGAAGACTGCCCGCGCTGCGCCCAGGATCTGGTCGCCCGCATCGCCGTGCGTCCATCGGTCCCGACAGCGGACAGCCCCGGCGTCGCTCCTGCCTCCGCACCGACGTGGCGGCAGCGCCTGCACAGTCTGCTCTTTCCGAACGGTTTGACTGCGCAGCCGAGAGCCGCCGCTTTCGCTCTGTCCCTGGCGGCGTTCGCAGCGCTGATGGTCTATCGGGGAGTGTTCGTTCCCCGGGAAGCCCGTTACCAGGCTCTGTTGACGCAGCAGGCCAACACCGAAAGGCAGGCTGTGGAAGGGCGTGCCTATGCGGCAGGGCTGGAAAAGCGCCTGCAGCAGAGCGACCAACTGCGAACCGACCAGGGAAACCGCGTCCAGAACCTGGAGGTGCGCCTGCAAGCCCTCGACACGCGCCTGCACGACCTCGATGCAGGCCAGGCTCAGGCGCCAAAGACCACGTCCGCCGCTCACTCCGCGCAGATGGTGGCGGCCGTAGAGCTGGCGATGGCGACGCGACGCACCGAGCCTGATCCTGGCCCGCATCGTCTCCTCGCGATGCTGGACAGAGATCAGCTTCAAGTGCGGGGCGGGGCGTCGGATCCCTCCAGCCCGACGTTGATTCAGCCTGCCGGTACGCTGATCCTGGAAGATCGCCCGACCCTGCGCTGGAAATCGGGGAGCGTCGATCAGAACTGCACGGTGACGATTCGCCGCGTCCCGGACGCCCACGAGGCGGACCCCAACGACGAACAGAGGCGCTCGGGTGTGACCGGCACGACCTGGACCGTGGACAAACCCTTGCAGCGTGGTAAGCGCTACCAGTGGCAGGTCACGGCGCAACAGAGCGGGTCCGTATCGTCCATCGGACAGTTCCTGGTCGTGGACGCCCAGACGGCGGCCTCTCTGCGCCGCACCGCGCAAGAGTATTCCGGCCAGTCTCTCACCCTCGGCATCCTCTATACCAGAGCCGGTCTGCTGGATACCGCTGAAGCGAAGCTGGCTTCCATTTCCCGAACCGATCCAAAATTCGCTATCGCCCACGCGCTGCTCCAGAATCTCCGTGCGAGCCGCTCCCCAGCAGGTCTAACCAACCATTCTAAGTGACGCTTCCGGCTCATGGGAAGAGAGAAGAGGCAGAGTTTCATCATGGCAGAGATCACCTTGCGACCCATTGAACCTCCGGATGAGGAGTTCCTCTACCGCGTCTACGCCTCCACACGGGAGGAGGAACTCGCGCCGCTGACCTGGGACGACGCTCAGAAGGCCGCGTTCCTGCGGATGCAGTACGCGGCACAGAGTCTTCATTACCATACGCACTACGCGGACTGCGCCTTTCTGATCGTTCTGGCCGATGGGGTCCCGATCGGGCGTCTCTACCTGGATCGCGCAGAGGACGAGTTTCGCATCATCGACATCGCGCTTCTGCCGGAATGGCGCGGGCAGGGTATCGGGGGCGGGCTGTTGGAGTCGATCTTGGCGGAAGCCGATGCCCTCGGCAGGCCCGTTTCCCTCTATGTAGAAGGTTTCAACAGGGCGTCCCAACTCTACGAACGTCTCGGTTTCGTTCAGGGCAAGATGGAAGGCGTTTATTACTATATGGAGCGACCGCCGACCCCGCCTGCCGTCCCGTAACGTTGTGTTAGCCTCGGTGACCGGTTGGGAGGTATCTAAGGCTTCACCAAAGAATTATCGCTTCGCTGACGCCCGTTGGTTTCGGCCCCGAATGGATGGTGTAATTCCACTCGGGATGGAAGGCGTCTCGCACGATGTTGATGCGATCAAACTCTTCTTCGCTGACTTTGATCGCCTTCTCGTACAACCGTGTGTCGAGTTCGCACCGCACCGTCAGCCCCTTTGTGGTTGTCGTCGAAGCGATCAGTTCGATGATCGCCAAACGACTACTCAAGGGCTTTCCACGCCAGTTTTGACTGATGTGGCAAAACATCCGATGCTCGATCTTGTTCCACTTGGAGGTGCCAGGTGGATAATGGCAGACCGTCACCGATAGCCCCGTCTCGTCGGCAAACCTCTGCAATTCACGCTTCCACAGACGCAAGCGCGAACCGTTGGAGCCGCCCCCGTCCGCGGTAATCAGCAAACGGTGGGCCTCGGGATAGCGGACACGGCCCATGTTCTGCCACCATAAGCGCAAGCTGTTCACGGCGAATTGGGCCGTATCGCTATCGACACCTACGGTCACCCAACCTGCGTTGGCACCGATATCGTAGATGCCATGAGGAACCGCTTTGCCCAGTTCCTTGTCCATAAAGTCGTGGGTGCGTACCGTGTCGGGGCAACCGGTAAGCCGATAGTCGCTGCCTGCGTTCTTGAAATCGCCGACTAACTCCTTTTTCTTGGTGTCCACCGAGACGGCGGGCTGTTGCTGGGCAAGAAAGCGGGTGGCGATCTCATTAATGTGCTCAAATTGGGCGTCGCGGTCTGGATGGTTTGCCCCTTCTTGAGTCTTACGGTTGACCTGTCGCCGGAAGCCCAGAGCGTCCACGAGCAACTTGGCGACGGTAGGGGCCGAGATGGGGTAGCCCAACGCCGCCAAGGCCACGGCTAACTTCTGGTGGCTCTTGGAAACCCAGAGCAACGGGCGCATCGGGTCTCCCATCGTAGCGGGTTCGACCAGTTTGCCCAGGTCCTCGACCAAGCTCGGATAAGTCGTTGTCAGGGAAGGCCGCCCCGCACCAGGCCGACGCACTTCTCCAGTGAGCGAGGCAGGAGCCTCTAAATCGCGCAGACCGCGCCCTATAGTGCTTCGGGCCACTCCTGTGGCCAGCGCAACTTCTGCAATTGTGGTTTCTGGTGAGCGGGCCTCGGCGGCGGCGGCAAGCCGGCGCCCGCGCTCGGTGAGCTGATCTTTGATCGCTGCGAAGCGGGAGCGAATGATGTCTTCATTAGTCATGCGCCTACATTCGACATCAGCGATCTAAAAGACTCCGTGATTTTGCTAGCGATGACGAGATGACGTCAGACCGGAAGACAGCAGCCCACCTGGGATGACTTCAGCAGGCTTCGTTTATTCCAGCCGAACGATTCGATAATTCTTTGGTATCGCCTTAGCGCCATCAGTGATCGCCACCACCGATAAAGACATGCCGGACCATTCCTGGCGCAAAAAGGCCCCCACGGCGGCAACACACGACCATTTTTCCGAGAGCCCTTCGCAGAAGAACTGCTCTCCTCCCTCACGGCGAGGCAAGACAAATACATCGGTATCGTGGCGCTTGGCTTCTTTCTGGACCCGCGTCTCGCCCGCTTTTTCCCGTGTGGGTTTCTGCGAAGCCACACAAATGGCATCGGTCAAGACGACAAATTCGGGGATTTGACCGTCATACATTTCCCTCTGCGTCACCGCAGTAAACGTAGGGGAAGGCAAAGCGGCCTCACTTTGCTCGGACAGGGCGACGAGGACTTCTCCTTGCTCGGCATCCAGACGGGCGGCTTGTTGGAGCACGAGACGCCACAGACTGTCTTCCGAAAGCAGCGGCAATCCGCAGTATTCTTGGAGCAGACGGGCTCCTTCGCTATAGCAAAAGCGCGTGGCCCAATCGACACAGCGCTTTTGGAGCAGATCACTCATTAACTCGGGAAGCAAGCAGAGACTTTGCCCAGAGGCGGTGAGAAAGCGTTGTCTTCGAAAAGCAAAAATTCCATGCCGGGTTCGCACGGTGACTCGGTCGCTGCCATTACGGGTGAGAGACTGTTTTTTTTCCTCTTGGGCGAGACGCTCTTGGCTTTGCTGGAGCAGTTCTTGCTCGATGCCGGGCAAGGTTTTGTTCTTGAACTGTTCGACGGCTTCGTCGATAGCATCTAAAGTGTCGAGATTTCCAGGCAGTTCAAAGATTTGTTCGGCGGATTGACCATCCTCGGTTTCGAGGATCACGCGGATCTTGGGCATGGTAGGCTCCTGGGGCAAGAATGAAACGGGTGTGTTCCATTTCGTTTGGAACCGAGATCAAACGTTTGAGCCTGACGCCCTTTGTGTCAAATCAAATGGAACGCACCCGAATGAAACCAGTCTACCACATCACGAGATTTGCGACACAAAGAACCATTTTTGCGTCAGGGGCTCGACTTGTGTGTAGCCTGAGCGCTTTTGTCTTTCTGCGCGATACGTGCCTGCAATGTCAGGGCTAGCTTGTGGAACTCCGGGCCGAAGCAGTCCAGATCGTTGAGAAGATTAAAGTTGTATACCTGAGACTCTACGGGTTTTCCTTTGCGCGGAAAAAAAATTATTTCGAGCCGATCGATTCCATTTAGCGCGCGTTGCGGACGCCCGACGGCGTGACGCAATGCTGTAATATAGCGATTCATCTCTTGCTTATCTGTGATGATAATGGGATTGTTATCGAAGCGCATGAACTGAGTGCCGGTAATTCGGAACTCCTTGATATCGTTGGCGTTCAATTTTCTCGCCGCTTGGTAAGTGACGTGATCAACGGTTGGACTGTCGGCCCCGGTACGAAGCTGATATTGTACTCTATGTTTCGGAGTGGAACTCGTCTGCTGTTGTCCACAGGCTATGAACTGAAGCCAAAGAGCGGCCAGTAAAAATTGAGGTTTGATAATCATGCTTGCGTAGTCGCCTTTCCAAACGAATGAGACACAAAAAAATAGAAGGACATATCCATGATCTCCCTTCCTCCTCCACCAACCTGGAACACGCCTGGTTGGTGGAGAGGAATGGCATGAGAACACGCGCCAGTCAGCCTGGTATCTCCATGAGGATGTTACGGTAAGAATACGTCAAGATCGCCGAAGATATTTGCCCGGTAATAACTGAACT
>JAYUMV010000093.1:0-3987 GCA_043762265.1 Chthonomonadaceae bacterium
ATGTATGCCGGTAAAAGTCGCCAGATCGCGCCACTCCAATGCTTCCAGGAGCGGACCGATTGTGCGCACATCGTCGAACGCGGCCAGAACCCGGATCGCTTCGACCTGCGCCGGGGTTACGGCGCACATTTGCGCCAAATTGAAAAAGAGCAGCCCCAGGACGGGAATCAGCCCCCAGGCCAATGGCGTCGTGAGGAAGCACTGAAAGAGGACGAAAAGGCCCACAATGGCCGTGACTATGCCCGCCCGCAGAGGTCGCGCCTTTCTCTTGTTCTGGCTCTCCGCCTGAAGCAACGCCTCCATCGCAGGCAACACGGCGATACCGCTCCGCTGCAGCACCCGGCGCGCCTGTACGCGTTCATGGATGCTGTGACTGCGCAACTGCGCTGCCAGAACGGCAATCTCTTCCCGCTGCTCTAAATTCGCGTCCGGATCCTCGGGCATCGGCGGTTCACTCTTCTTCCTCACAACAGCTCGCTCAGGAAAATAGAAAGGCGTTGACTCTAATACGCACAGGAGAGACGGATCCGTTCTCCGCCTGCCGAACATTGTTCCCGGTCATAAAGAGTCGGTAGGGCGAAGAAGCTGCTGCGGGGGATCCGTCGAGGCCTGGGGCGTTGCAGGCCGCAAGAGAATGTCGGAAGGGGGCTGTTGCTCCTGCGCAGGGCGCAGGAGTTGGGATCGGATGTGCCGACGCTCTAAGCTCTGCTGCAAGACGGGCAAGCATTCCTGCGCTGCCTTCGCGAGCTGGAGAATATTCGCTTCGGGTATATCCTCGATCTTTTTGCCCAGGAGCAGATCTAAAAACTGCTGCCAGGCTTTCGCCGTTCGGGAACGCCAGCCCTCTCGTTCCGGAGTTACGGATGGCGGCGCCGGGTTAAGGAAGGGATTGACGTGGCTTATACCTTCCGCGCGGTCCGCCAGATTTTGAACCGCTGGAATCGCCGCTGTATCTCCCACCTGCTCCCAGGCTTTCAAGATCGCCAGAGTCAAGGCGACGTTGCTGCCTGTGAGCGCACGATTCAAACAGGAGCGTTGCGCCGCACTGAGGAGAGAGGCATCACTGGCTTGCAGGCGCGGCAGAAGCCGGATCAAAGCTCGGCTTGCAAGCGGCCGAATATCCCTCTCTTGAAACTCCAATGCTTCCGAAAGGGGGCCAATGGCCCGGACGTCGTCGCATTGGGAGAGGGCCATAGCGGCGATCTGTTGCTGCCGAGAGGCCATGGTACTCATCCCGAGGAGGCCAATGGGAATATACAGGAAGAAGAGCGTGTTGAAGGAGAAGTCATGTCGGGAGAGGGCAAAAACGAACCACCCAATGACAAAGAGGAAGCTTGCCCAGCGACAGAGTCGTGTTCGCAGAGCACGGTTGCGACTCTCTTTACGCAAGAGGACGAGTATTTCGTCCAACTCTCTCTGCAACAGAGGGTCCGACTTCGTGGACATAGTGGGATCGTGCAAAGCGCGCAGGACGCCGCCAAAAGAGAAATCTTTCGCATTGATCTTCTGAAGCGTGTCCTGGATCTCCGCGTTCGACACCGCAGGAGGCAGCGGCGCCTCTGCTTTCGGCGGACTTGTAGCCACAGAAAGAGAGGGAAGCTTCGGCGGGTCGGTTTCCTCCTGGTTTTGCCTCTGTGAAACGGCCACGGTTTTCTCCCTGACGCGCCTCCTAAAGGGCCGCGTGCTAAACAGCGTCCTCTGTGGGACGGAGCAGTTGGTTCGGCGGTTCCGTCGAGGCATGCGGCATGGACGGTCGGAGCAGAACGTCCGAGGGGGTCAGGTTGCCGTCAGAGGGGCGTAGGAGCTGCGAACCGATCTGTTGGCGTTCCGCGCTCTGGCGCAGAAAGGGCAGGCACTCCTGCGCAGCCGCAACGACATTCGGGTTACGCCCGCCCTGCCCTCGCCCTGCCGCTAATTTTTCCACGTCTTCGATCGCCTTCGTATCCCCGACCTGTTCCCAGGCTTTCAAGATCGCCAGCGTCAATTCGATGTTTTTGCCACGCAGGGCACGGTTCAAATAGGCGCGCTGTTCCGGACTAAGCAGATGCGCATCGCTCGCCTTCATGCGGGGGAGCAGGCCGATTAGAGCCTTCTCCGCGATCGGCAAAACCACTTTGTCTTTATACTCCAGCGCCTCTGCCAGAGGGCCTACCGCGCGTACATCGTTGAACTGCGCGATCGAAAGCGCGGCGAACTTCTGATTCTGAGACGCTGCCGCTCCAATGGTAAGCAGACTTACATAGCTGCCCATGTAGTTGAAGAAACTCGTATTATGCGTGAAGATGGCGAGCAGGACCACCAGGAAGACAATGCTGAGGAAGATCCCGATAAAGCGTTTCTGCCGTAGGGCGCGTTTTCGGCTCTCTTCTCGCAGAATGGCCAGTCTGGCGTCGAAATCCATCTCCAGAATCTGGTCCGGATCCTCCACCGTGTCCTGTTGGGAGCGGAAGACGCTGCGAACGCCGGATCGGAACCGATACCCTCTGCTTTTTGCCTTTATCTGCGCGAATGCCTGCTGCACCTCGAAATCCGTAGGCAGCGAGTGAGCAGTCTTTTCCTCGGTCTCGGTTGTGCTCTCCGGGGTGACAACAGGGCTGTATGCCGCCGATTCGTTCTGTGTCTCCAGGTGTTGTGTGTTCACGATTTTCCTCCTGGTCTTATCGAGACGGAGAAATCGCTGCGTGGCTACTCCCCGGCGCGAGCAAACTGTACGAGATTCGTGTGGAAGGTCGAGCCGCCGCCCATATCGGTGAGACGGTCCGAGGTCAGCATGTTCACATTGCTGCCGTCGGGGCTGTCGCGGTTCCACCAGAGCGAGGGCGACCAGGCGACTCCCGCCTTCACATTGTCGCTGACGACGGCGCGCAGTTTCACCTCTCCCCGCTTGTTCCAGACCCGGAGCCAGTCGCCGTCGGCGACGCCCCGCGCCTCGGCATCGGCAGGGTTGACCCAGATGCGCGGCTCCTTCTCGCCCTTCTGCAAGGAGGGCAGGTTGGAGAAGGTGGAGTTGAGGAAGTGGTGCGCGGCCGGAGAGAGGAGATTGATCGGGAAGCGCCGCCCAAGCTCCGGATCGGCCTCCGCGCTCTCGGCGGGCGGCACATAGTTGGGCAGGGCATCGAATCCGTCTCTCGCGGCCTTCTGCGACAGAAACTCGACCTTACCGGAGAGCGTCTTAAAGCCCCGACCTCCGCCATTCTCGGAGGTCGGAGTGTAGGGCACAAACGGCTCGCTGGGGGTGCGCAGCTTTGCGAAGCCGTGTTCCAGCAGGGTTTCGTACGTGATCCCCTCCATGAGCGGGCTGTCGGACTGAAGGGCGCCCCGGATAATCTCCTCGGCGGTCTCATCGAACACGGAATCGGTATAGCCCATCGCTTTGGCGAGCGCGTTCAGCACTTCGATGTTCGGGCGGGATTCGCCGAGCGGGGGCACGGCGGGCTGGCAGAGGTTCAGATAGAGGTGCCCGTAGGAGCGCATCAGGTCGAGATGCTCCATCTGCGTGGTCGCGGGCAGCACGATGTCGGCGAGGAGGGCGGTATCGCTCATCATCTGCTCATGTACGACGGTGAACAGATCCTCACGCAGCAGCCCCTGTCGGACCAGATTGCCGTTGGGCGCGACGGCGGCAGGGTTGGAGTTGTAGACATAGAGGGCGCGGATCGGAGGATCAGCGGTCTCCATAAGCGCCTTGCCGATCTCGTTCATATTGATGGCGCGCGGCACCCGCCGCCCCCACTTCACGGGGCTCTCGTCGTCCGGCGAATGCACGAGGTCGGGGCGCTTGATATTGCGGTTATTGAGCGGAAAGTGAGCGCTGGTGGAGAGCAGCAGGCCGCTCCCCGGCTTGCCCCAGGCTCCGATGACGGCGGGCAGGCAGGCGATGGCGCGGATCATGCCGCCGCCGTTGCCGGTGCGCGAGAGGCCGTAGCCGAGGCGAATCGCGGAGGGTGTTTTGGTGGCGTAGGCGCGGGCGAGGCGGGCGATCTCCTC
>JAYUMV010000094.1:0-2855 GCA_043762265.1 Chthonomonadaceae bacterium
GGTGAGACCATCAACATCCCCGCAAACGCTCCTCATCAGTTCACCAATATTCAGGATGCTCCCGCGAGATTGCTGTGTCTCTGTGCGCCTGCGGGCCAGGAGGATTTCTTCCTGGAAGTCGGAGTTCCACTGGCCTCGCGAACGACGCCTCCGCCAAAACTCGATGGCCCCGCGCAAGCCGCGATGATGGCTAAAGCCATGGAACTGGCGCCCAAATACCGGACAGAGCTTCTCATACCACGAAAATAGGTTCGGTGTTGGTAGAAATAGGCAAGCGTAAAGGAGGTGGGAAATGGCTATTCGGATTTGCGTCGCTGGGGCGACCGGTTGGACAGGTAGCGCGGTTACGCGTCGTATCTTGGCATCCAGCGAGTTTCAATTGACAGGAGCTATCGCTCGGCAGCATGCAGGCCAAGATGCGGGCGAGGCAGTAGGTTTGCCCTCTGCAGGTGTTCTCATCTCCTCTACCCTGGAAGAGGCGCTGCGTGCTCCGGTGGATGTTTTGATCGACTATACGAAACCCGATACGGTGAAAGCCCGCGTACTGGAAGCGCTCGGTCGTAATATCCGGGTGGTGATCGGTACTTCCGGGTTGGCAGCGGAGGATTACGCACAGATTGCCGCCAAGGCGCAGGAATGCAATCTGGGTGTCATTGCCGCAGGCAACTTCTCCATTACTGCTGCGCTCGCTAAACACTGCGCGCTGCTTGCGGCGAAGCATCTGCCCTCCTGGGAGGTGATCGATTATGCACACGCGGAGAAGCCGGACGCACCGAGCGGGACAACGCGGGAACTCGCAGAGGCGCTGGGCGAGGTCGCCAAGAATAGAGTGGCGCTGCCTATCGAGCAGACGCACGGTCTGAAATCGGCCCGTGGCGCCGACATCAGCGGCACCCAGGTACACTCGATCCGCCTGCCGAGTTATATTATCGCCTTCGAGACTATCTTCGGCCTCCCCGATGAACGCCTGACCATACGCCATGACGCTGGCGCTGGCGCAGAACCATACGTTGCTGGAACGTTGTTGGCCGTGCAGAAGGTGATGACGATTTCGGGATTGGTGCGTGGATTAGACCGCCTGTTGTTCGAATAAGCGCCAGGATCAACTCTCCTGCCGCCACCCCCATGATGATTGCCTCCTGTTCGTCAACGTGCGCGTTGATCTCGTATCCATTGAGTACAAGAAACGTTTCCATCGCAAAATGGCCGACGCGTTTGTTTCCGTCCAGAAAGGGCTGGTTCATAACCAACGAGAAACAGAGTGCCGCAGCCTTCTCGACAACGGTAGTTATGAATGTGAACAAATGGCAACTAATGTCAGAAAAACCGACTTTTGCAAAAGGCTCAAAAGACACTTTTATGCAAAGCGGATGGGCACTGCGTTGGGATCCAACCCACGCAGGCTTCTTCATCCTGGTGCATAATGCCTATAGCGTCATGAGAGATGGACGTAACCGCGATAGTTCGTATGGCAGGGAACATCATCAAAGTGACGACGCGCTGATGCTCGCTAACGGGGCAATCTCCGACACTCTGCGTTGAAAATGCATCGCTGCCCTTTGAACGCATGATCTCATGATTCGTAGGGCGGCGATCTCTGTCGATAGAGAAGGAGTCTCAAGAGGGGTGGGGGAGGGTGAAGGTGAAGGTGGAGCCATTGCCGTAGAGGCTCTTGACGGTCACCTGGCCGCCGTGCGCTTCGACGATGTGTTTGACGATCGAGAGGCCCAGGCCGGTGCCGCCCGATTGGCGGGAGCGCGCTTTGTCCACACGATAGAAGCGTTCGAAGATCCGCGGCAGATCCTGGCTCAGGATGCCGATACCGGTGTCCGAGACATAGATGGCGACCTGTTTGTCCAGGTTCTCGGCGGTGACGCAGGCCTTGCCGCCGGACGGGGTGTATTTCAGGGCATTATCGACCAGGTTTACGATCACCTGTTCGATCTGGTCATGATTGGCGTAGACTTCCAGGTTGTCTGGGAGAGAGGCGCTCAGAGTAATCCCGGCCTTTTCCGCCTGGGGCTGGAAGCGGAGCACCGCCTCCTGAATCATGCCGGTGAGCAGGAAACGCGCCTTCTCGGGCTGACGCGATTCTGCCTGAGAGAGAATCAGCAGATCTTCGGAGATTCGGGTCAGGCGCTGCGCTTCGTTGTTGATGGTGGCGAGGAAGTGGTAGGCGACCGAGGGGTCCTGCAGCGCGCCGTCTTGCAGCGTCTCGGTCATCGCGCGGATCGAGGCCAGCGGTGTGCGGAGTTCATGCGAGACGTTCGCCACGAAATCGCGTCGGATCGTCTCCAGGCGGCGCAACTCCGTCACATCTTCGGCGACCAGCACCAGACGAGAAGCGTCGGAATCATCCCCGGAGACCGGTGCGATCGCCACGCGCAGGATCACGCCCCCCGCACCCGGCATGCGGATCTCGCTGCGGCAGAGCGAACGCGCCTTGCGGGCCTCTTGCGCCAGATCGGAGAGTTCCGTAGACTGAGTCGCCTGCTGGAGCGTCTTGCCGAGCACACGATTCAGCGATACGGCGAAGAGGGGACGCGCCGCCAGGTTGGCCTGGACGATGACATCGTCTCCGTTCAGAATGAGAATGCCGGACTCACAGCAGTCCACCACGGTTGCATACTCTTCCTGCAGCGCTGTCAGGACGTTTTCCATAGAGGTATTTCTCAGAGTTCTGCACGGAATTTGTAGCCTACGCCGCGTACGGTCAGCAGGCGCTCCGGGCGGGAGGCGTTGACTTCGATCTTCTCACGCAGCCAGCGGATATGGACATCGACGGTGCGATCTTCGACATAGGCGTCCGCGCCCCAGACACGATCCAGAAGCGACTGACGCGAAAAAACCTGGCC
>JAYUMV010000095.1:0-3784 GCA_043762265.1 Chthonomonadaceae bacterium
TCCGATGGGATCATTGCTCAAACCACCGTGCGCTTCGCCGATCGCAACGGCGGCAGCTTCGTTCGCTTCCTCTTCTTCTGCCACCTGCGTCATCGCCATCAGCGCGGCGCGTGCGACTTGCGCCTCGCTGCGAATATCGATACGCCATCCTGTCAGGCGGGCTGCAAGGCGGACGTTCTGCCCCGCCTTCCCGATCGCCAGCGAGAGCTGATTGTCCGGAACGACTACGAAGGCGCTCTTCTCATCCTCTTTTACGGTCACCTTGACGGCTTTGGCCGGCGACAATGCCTCTGCGATAAAGAGCGCGTTGTCTGCATTCCAACGCACGATGTCGATCTTTTCATCGTAGAGTTCGTTCACCACGGCCTGCACACGCGCACCTCGGTGACCGACGCACGCACCGACCGGATCTACCTTCTCATCACGGCTCGTAACCGCGATTTTCGAGCGTGCGCCCGGTTCGCGGGCGACACTCTTAATCGTGACGATGCCGTCCGAGATCTCAGGAACTTCCAACTCGAACAGACGACGGATCAGACTCGGGTGGGTACGGGAGACCACGACTTGCGGCCCCTTGACGCCATCGCGCACTTCCAACACATAGACTTTGATCCGGTCGTTAAAACGATAGGGCTCCGTATCGACCTGCTCCTGCCGAGGCAGGATCGCATCGAGCTTGCCGAGAGTGATCACGACATTACCGCCTTCACGGCGCTGTACGGTGCCGGTCACTACCTCGCTGACACGCTCGTTATACTCATCGAAAATCTTACGGCGCTCGGCCTCACGAATGCGCTGCACCACCACCTGTTTGGCGGTCTGCGCAGCGATCCGTCCAAAACTTCCCAGCGGAACAGGGATCTTGACTCGTTCGCCGATAAGTATGTCCGGGTCTAACAGCCGCGCATCTACTAATGAGATCTCATCCTGATCGTTCTCGACCGTCTCCACAACGATCTTCTCGACAAAGACGAAGAAAGGTTGGGTCGAACCCCGTTGAGGATCGATCTGCACCTTGACTTCGCCGGTGGTCGGGCTGTTGCGCTTGTAAGCCGTCGCAAGCGCCGATTCGACCGTCTCGATCAAGGTATCCAGCGGTATATCTTTTTCTTTTGCAATTGCCTGAAGTGCTTCGAGAAATTCACCATTCATAGTAACGCGCTTCTCCAAAACAGGGTCGGCCTGGGTATCGATACGCCCTGGTCTCCGCTTGCGGTCCGAGGATCGGAGCCTGCTTGCACTGCAATCACCAGATAATACAAAAGAGTGGGTAGAGACCCACTCCTGGCAGACGGGTGTAACTGTAAGCCCTAGCAGTATATCACAGTCGGCACAAAAAAGCAAGAGTTTTGTAGCGTTCTGACCCCCTTCCAGACGAGGACGCGCATGTGGGATTTCGGAATGCCTTAAAGGATATTAATATCGCTTTAAGCGGCATTTAAGGCACGCCCTGCAAAATGGTAATTGACTGCTCTCCATCGTGTATCCCAACGTTTTCCGGAGAAGATTATGGCTTTCGTTGTCGGTCGTTGCATTCCCTTGTTGGTTCTGCCTGCCCTGCTTCTGGTGGGGTGTGGCCAGAAAACGAATGTGCTTGGCAAGGCGCCTGCGGGGCATCTCGTCACTCCGGTGAACCTGTTGGCGGCAAAGCGTGGAGACGAGGTGAACATTCAGGGTGAAATGGTCGAAAAGTGCCCGGTGGCGGGCTGCTGGTTTAAGCTCCGCGACAAGACGGGAATAGTACGCGTCGATACCAAACAAGCAGGGTTCGTTGTCAGCGAAGTGCCGTTGCATACACAGATGACCGTAAGCGGAACGGTAGCGCCCGGCGTTGAGGGCGGCCTGAAGGCCTCTGGAGTACGATACTGACGAAGCGCACCGGTTTCGTTATGGCGTTGTTGGGCCTCTCGCTCGGAACCGCCGCGATCAGCCTTTCCCTCTCGCACGTCCCGGAAGGACATGACATTCAGGTCGCGCATGTCAATGCTGGGGACCTGATGCACCGTGAAGAGGCCTCGGTCGGCCTTTGCCCCTGGCGGAATCCGGAACCGGATCGGCACCAGTTTTTTTCGAATTCGACGGAGGTCCGTGAAGAGACGCTGATATTGAGCGCCAAGCGCCTGGAGGTGGCCCGCCAACTCGGGAGGCCCAGTACCGGCGAAGAGAATGCTTTGAAGGTCTACCGGATCCTGCGCTATAACGAGGCGATCGGCGCGGTTGTTGCACGACGCGTACGCGGAGAATCCGGTGCCATCGAACTGCTGCTCGCCGTAGGTAACGATGGAAAAGTGGTGGGGGCGCGGTTGCAACGGCTAAGGGAGCCGGAAGCGGTCACCCGAGCCCTTCAGTCCACAGCCTGGCTTGGAGCGTTCGCAGGGAAGGACCGCACGTCCTCGTGGCGACTCGGTACGGATCTCCCGGACGTTCCCCCGGCCGCTCGCCCCTCGGCGGCGGCGATCCTCGATGCAGCACACACCCTGCTGGTACTGTTAGCCGTGGGAGACAGTGCAGGCGCCCACGGCGGAGGTCACTGATGCTGCCGCTCGCCCTCCGCAATCTGACGCGCCGCTTGTTTCGCAGTGGAATCACTATCACCGGGGTCGCCGTGGCAGTCGGGTGTCTCGCAAGTCTGCTGGCCTTCGGGGAAGGCTACCGCAATGGACTTCGACGAGAACTCGACGGAATGGGCATGCAGATGATGGTCGTGCCGCTTGGCTGCCCCTACGATGCCGCCGCGCGGGTTCTAAAGGGCAAAACGCTGGACGTGTCCCTGCCATCGTCCGCGCTGTCCACTGCCCGGCAAGATCCCGCCGTCGCGCTTGCCGCTCCGCTTCTGATGGCGACACTCCCCCGCCCTTCCGAAGGCCGTACCGACTGTTGGGTCGGCATTGACGATGCGATCCGCCCTCTCAAACCCTGGTGGAAACTGAAAACCGGGTCGAGTTGGTTCAAAAATGCGGACAGCGTAATCCTCGGGTCGGAAGCAGCAGCCACCGAACTCCGCGCTGTAAGCGATACGCTCTACAGTCCGGAAACTGGGCGTCGCTTTCGAGTCTGCGGGATACTGGAACGAAGCGGCACAAGCGACGACAGCCTGTTCTTCATTCCGATTCAAACCGCGCAGACGATGTTTCACCAACAGGATCGGCTCACCGCCATCGCGATCCGCCTGAAGGATCCGGGCCTCGTCACCGGCGCAATCGAACGCCTGCAACAGACACCGGGCGCGCAGGTCGTGACGTTGGCGGAGATGCTGGGCACGTTCCTGAACCTCGTGGGTGCCGTGCGAACGCTGGTTCTGGCAGTCGCCGTCCTGGCGGTCACGATCAGCGTGCTCACCGTCTTCAACACCATGCTCGCTTCGGTTCTGGAGCGGACCGGGGAGATCGCGATACTCCGGGCTGTCGGCGCTTCCCGAGGTCAGGTGTTTCGCCTGTTAGCCCTGGAAGCGCTCCTGTTAACCGTTGCCGGAAGCCTGCTCGGCCTCCTGCTCGCCCTCGTGTCAGGACGTGGCATTGAAGCGTTGGTGCGTCAGTTCGTGACGCTAGCGCCGGAAGGAAGCCTGCTTTCGCTGTCGTCCGCAGTCGTCGGTCAGTGTCTGCTGGTGGGCCTCGGAACCGGACTGGTGGCGGGTCTCTATCCGGCGTGGCAGGCAAGCCGCCTTCCCCCGGCCCGTGCGCTCCGAACCGTGTGAACCCGACGAAGGACGGATCATGGACTGGATTTTGCTCGCCCTAAAAAATGCAGGCAGACGGAAACTCCGCACCGGAGTGACGGTGAGCGG
>JAYUMV010000096.1:0-9571 GCA_043762265.1 Chthonomonadaceae bacterium
TCGGAGTAGAGCGAATGAATGAACGCCATGTCATCGACATGCTGACCGACGTGCGGGTAGAGGTCGGAGACGAACTTGCCGGACTTGCCGTACTGCTTGAACTTCCACTTCGGCTCCATCAGCTTCAACTGCTTGGGCACATTGCCTTCGCGGAAACTGCGGACCGAGATCGTCTGGCCATCGCGCCCGATCAGATGCGGCTTGTAGTCGAACGTGTCGAGCTGACTCGGCCCACCGTACATAAAGAGGAAGATGACGCTTTTGGCTTTGGCAGGGAACATCGGCGGCTTCGGGGCCAGCGGATTGACCTGCGGCATCGGCGGCGCAGCGTTCGCCTTGGCGGCAAAAAAGCCGTCGGCGGAGAGCAGGCCCGTCATCGCCAGGCCAGTGAAGCCCGCGCCCGCTTCCCAGAGAAATTCGCGTCGTGTGTTCCTACAGATCCCGTGCGTCATGTTAACCTCGGTATTCCCAGTTAGTCCAGGTAGAGAAATTCGTTCAGGTTCAGCGCCATCAAGCTGAGATAGGTCTGGGCCTGTTCCGGTTTTGCGTTGCGCTGTTGTAGTTTTGCCAGCAGGGCCATCCCTTGTACGATCTCTTTCTCGGTCGGGGGGCGCTGCATGACGAGCGAGAAGAGGCGCTGGGTGAATATGTGTGGGTCCGCGCCGACTTCGTGCCTTACGCGCGCTGCCAGGACCTCCGCCTGTTTGTTGAGCAGAGGGCTGTTCATCATGCTGAGCGCCTGGGTCGGCTGCGTGGAAGAGAAGCGGAACGGCGTGGTACGGTCGGTCTCCGGCAGGTCGAAACTGGCCAGCAGGGGATAGATCAGCGAGCGCTTGACATGGATATAGATGCTGCGGCGATTCAGGTCTTCGGGCTTCATCTTCGCCGTGTACCAGTCGTTGCCGGGAATAGACTGTCCGGCCAGGATCTCTTTCGGGATCTCCGGGTAGATACTGGGGCCGAACATCGTCAGGTTCAGGCTGCCGGAGACGGCCAGGATCGAGTCGCGGATCTCTTCGGCATCGAGGCGGCGCATATCGAACCGCCAGCAGAGATCGTTGATCGGATCCTTGGCCATGCCTTTCGCGTTCGGCGCGGAGGACTGTTTGTAGGCGTTGCTGGTGAGGATCAGGCGGTGCATCTTCTTGAAGCTCCAGCCTTGAGAGATGAACTCGTTCGCCAGCCAGTCCAGCAGTTCCGGGTGGGTAGGGCGCGCGCCGGTCAGGCCGAAATCGTTGGGGGTACGCACCAGACCGTGCCCGAAATGGTTCTGCCAGAGGCGATTGACCATGACACGGGCGGTCAACGGGTTGGTCGGAGCGGAGAGCCAGTTGGCAAGCGCGGTGCGGCGTCCGGTCGTGGTCGATCCTGCGGGAGGATCGGGGACCGTAGCGGGTCCGCCTGAGGCGCAGAGCGGGAAGCCGGGCTCGACTTTGTCGCCGGGCGTGGAGATATTGCCACGCTGCAGCAGGAACATATCCGGCGCTTTTGGTCCGGCCTCGCTCACGACCAGTACCTTCTCGGCTGGCACATCCTGCGCTTCGAGCGCCGCCTTCTCCTTCGTCAGCGTATCGAGTTGTTTCTGCTTCTCGGGGCCAAGCAGGATCGGCAGCTCCGCGTTGCGCAGGCTGGGGAAGCCGCGCTCATCGCAGCTCTCCAATGCGGAGAGCGGACGGCGTGTAAAGTTGGGGCCGCTCCAGCCTACGGTCAGGCCGAACTCCGCGCCGCCCTGGTAGAAGTCCAGATGGAACGTAACCGGCCCGGCAGCGAGATGGACCTTGCCCTGTTTCTCCTGACCCTGCCCGCCGTCCGTGACTTTCTCGACGACCATTTTGCCGTTGATCGAGAGGCGGGAGCCATCGTCGCTGTCGAGCATAAAGGTGTAGTCGCCTGCCTGCGGCACGTTCAGAGTGCCTTCGAAAACGAAGCCGATGTTGTCGTCCCGGCGGCGCGGGGCCAGGGTGAGCAGGTTGGAGGGCAGAACGCCGGTCAGCGTCGGTTTCATGGGATCGAAGATAGGGAATCCCTTCCAAGTGCCTTCGAAATAGCGGTAGTGCAGATCGGTCAGATCACCTGACTTGACCAGGGTGGGAAACTTCTTGCGGAACTCCTCGTCGATGGCCGCGATCTCCGCCTGTTTGGCTTTGGTCTTCTCTGTCCGCTCCGCAAGGCGGCGCTCGTAGTCCAGCTTCTGTTCGGGGGTGGCGAAACAAGTGCGCTCGTCCGTAGGGCCGCCGTTCTTGAACCGGTTGATGTTGCGGAAGAAGGAGGCAAACCGATAGTAGTCTTTCTGTGGGATCGGGTCGAGTTTGTGGTCGTGGCAGCGGGCGCAGTCGAGGGTCAGGCCCAGAAACGCCTGCCCGGTCGTGGTGACCAGATCGTCGAGGTCGTCGAATTCGGCCTGTTTCACGTCTGCGGGCTCGTCGTCCCAGATGCCGAGGCGATAGTAGGCGGTCGCGGTCAGAGCGTCGGTCGAGGGAGTCGGCATCTCGTCGCCCGCCAGCTGCTCTTTGATAAACTGGTCGTAGGGCTTGTCGTCGTTGAAGGCGCGGATGACGTAGTCGCGATATTTGCTGATATTGGGTTTGGGGTTGTCGCGCTCATAGGAGTTGGTCTCGGCATAGCGGACCAGATCGAGCCAGTGTCGGCCCCATTTCTCACCGTAGTGCGGGGAGGTGAGCAGGCGATCCACCAGCTTCTCATAGGCGTCGGGCGATTTGTCGGCCTCAAAGGCGGCGACCTCTTCCGGAGTCGGCGGCAGGCCGAGAAGATCGTAGGCGACGCGGCGGATCAGTTCCCGGCGGGTCGCGGTCGGCGACGGTTTCAGGCCCTTCGTTTCCAGCTTTTTGAG
The DNA here is from genome assembly GCA_043762265.1 of Chthonomonadaceae bacterium. Classification (GTDB taxonomy): domain Bacteria; phylum Armatimonadota; class Chthonomonadetes; order Chthonomonadales; family Chthonomonadaceae; genus JANXLO01. The sequence continues at coordinate 2,852 of JAYUMV010000096.1, forward strand.
AATAAAGGCGTCGATGGGGTTGCGAACCCAACTGGCGAGCACGGTCTTCGGAGCAGTCCGATGCGCCACCGGCTGAAACGCCCAGTGCGTCTTACCGCGTTCCATCAGAGTCGGAGCCGCCACGGTTTTGCCTCCTACCGGCCAGACCGCGCCCTCTTTCACCCACTGTTCGAGAATGGCGATCTTATCTGCAGGCAGCGGCGCTCCGAGCGGCATTCGTGTCTTGCCGCCCTCACCCTTGATGCGCTTCACGATCTCCAGCGCCTTCTCTGGCACGACCGCGACATCCAAACGCAGCCCACCCCCCGGACTCTCTTTGCCATGGCATCCGACGCAGGAAGCCAGCAGCAGAGGCCGCACCTTCGCCTCGAACATCGGAGAGACCACGCCCGCAGGCGCAGGACTCTGTTTCGGCCCGTTCGCCACGGGGAGGTTCTGTTTCTGCCCGGATGCCGCCAGTCCCAACAAGACGACGGAAACCGTTCCGACGCCGATCATTCCTTTTTGTAAAAATTGCTTTTTGCTCACACTTCGTCCCTGCCCGTTTTGTTACGCTGTGTCTTTACTCTATTACGCTATTTTGACACATAGGTTAGGGCGAAGTAACACAAAATACCGTCTTGTACGGGAGAAGTCAGGCTTTTTCTGCGGTGGGATGGCTCCACGGGCGGCGGTAGGGGCGGTGCAGGAGGCGATTGGCTTCGTCGTCGTGTACGATTTTTTGATTGGCGACGTCCCATACCAGGCTGCGGCCCAATTTCATGGAGAGGTTCGCCAGGATACAGGTTGCAGTGGAGATGTGGCCCTCTTCGATGTCGGCGACGGGACGGCTGCGGTCGGCGACCGCTTTGAGAAAGTCCTTCATGTGGTAGCGGATGGCAGGGGCGACATGCTGCTCCAGATCGCGCTCTGTTTTGTCTTCCGGATACTGGTCGAGTTCGAAGACCACATCCTTGTGAACCGGCGGACCCTGGTCGGGGATAAAGTCGTAGCCGTTGACGCTTACTTTGAGCGTGCCTTTGTCGCCATAGAAGATGGCGCTCCAGGGATACTGGGGATCGACGGAGGCGCCCCAGGTGCGGTGCTGCCAGACGATCTGCGTGTCGCCATAGTCGAAGGTCGCGGTCTGGGTGTCGGAAATATTGGCGATACTGCTCTTATCGACGAGAATACCACCAGTAGATGCGACGGTTTTGGGCCAGCCCAGGCCCATCATCCACCGGGTCATGTCGAGCATGTGGACGCACATATCGCCGACGATGCCGTTGCCATATTCCATAAAGGCCCGCCATCCGCGCGGGTGCGCGACCGGGTTGTAAGGGCGCAGGGGAGCTGGCCCGGTCCACATCTCCCAGTCCAGGTAGTCTGGAGCGGCGGCGTCCGCCGGATGGCCGGTGGCGCGCATGTGGTAGTAGCAGCAGGTTTCGACCATGCCGATTTTTCCCAATTTGCCCGCCCTCACGATCTCCCGCGCCTCGGCGATATGGGGCGTGCTGCGCCGTTGCGTGCCGATCTGCACGACACGTTTGTGCTTGCGGGCAGCGGCGAGCATCGCCTGTCCTTCGGCGATGTCCACGCTGATCGGTTTCTGGCAGTAGACATCGGCTCCGGCTTCGACCGCTGCGATCATCTGCAGCGCGTGCCAATGGTCGGGGGTGCCGATCAGGACGATGTCGAGATCCTTCTCCTTCAGCATCTCCCGATAGTCCGTGTAGGTGCGCGGCTTCTTATGCGATGCCTGCCGCTGCGCCGTCATCTCCGCCGCACCCGCCAGCATCCGCTTATCGACATCGCACAGCGAGACCACTTCCACCGGCGATACCTGTATCAACCGGAACAGATCGCACTTGCCGTACCACCCCGTCCCGATCAATCCCACACGATACTTGCGCTCCTGCGGCTCTATCGCCAGCGCCGGGGCGGCCAATGTCATCCCCGCCGCAGTCAAAAATCCTCGTCTATCCATTGCTGCACTTGCCTCCGCGATTCGTCACTGAGATTGTCTATCACCGATTGATTTTCGGTTTGACAAGATATTGGTCGAACAAGTCCGCCAGATGAAGAAAGCCGGTTTCTATACAGATTCAACCGTGGCTTTCTAGTCCGAAGCTCCACCGGATCAGATCTTGTCTTCTTCTTGCATTGGGTGAACGCCAGCATGATGCAAAACACGCCGAAGGTTGATGAGACTCGTTCGGTTCAGGTGCAGTTTCTCGATGGTAGCGCGTCCGGTTGGCGTCAGGCCGAACAGCAGAGTAAAGTGATCGCCCCAACGCGTCTGGCGAGGATGGAAAAGACTCACGCTGTCGCCGCTGAGGGGATCCAGAGCGGTAACCGATGTGAATTTGCGATTGTTGCATTCCTGGCAGGAGAGAGCCAAGTTTTCCACAGCGTCACTGCCGCCCAGGGAACGTGGAACAATATGTTCGATAGAGAATGTGGAGGGAGAGAATGGCTCCTGACTGTGACAGTATTCGCAGCGATCGCGAGCCGACTTTCGGACAGATCGCTTCACTCCGGCTGGAAGGCGCATGCTAAACCTTCCGAGGCTTTACGCCCAACTGTTCCATCAGCGCTTTGAGAGGTGTCTGTCGCTGTCGGGCCAATTCGGCTAGATGCGCCATGCGTTCTGCATGCGTCTGTTCAATTCGATCCGAAATTTCAATCAGGTGCGCATGCTCTTCCTCAGTCAAAGTCTCTGCACGTCGTTTTGCAATCAGCGCGTGGTACTCCTGCCAGATCGATTCAGACAGCCCCTGGTTGATTTTCTCAAACAGATCTGTCTCCTCTTGAGAAAGATGCGAAGGTACGATCTGGCGATTACGCTGAAGGCGCTCTTCGAGGGCACGTATGACAAGCGTGCCAGCGTCGATTCCAGTCTTGGCCGCCTCGTCCTTCAGTTGCGCCTCCAGTTCCGGCCTTAGATCTATGATAAGGGTCATCCCGTATACGCTCCTTCGGCGGTCTGATGAGTGTGCATACCCATACCCTCATTATACACGATGCACAGGAACCGTTTTTCTGTGCATCGTTCAGATTGTGTAAAGCCGCTCATTTGGCAGGCTTGGCCAGATATTTGTCGAACCAGTCTGCGAGCAGGGGGACGTCTTTCTCCTGGCCGACCCAACCGTGGCCTTTGCCGGGCCTTACCAACAACTGATGGGGCACCTTCAGCTCTTCCAGCTTGGCCATAAACCGCTGGGACTGCTGAAGCGGCACGAGCGTATCGGCGTCGCCATGAATGATGAGGGTGGGGGGCATCTTCGCGCTGACATAGGACATCGGTGAGACGAGGCGCGCGATCTTCTCCGCGTCGTCCGGGGGAGTCTTATCCGTCACCCCGAAGGCGGGCCAGTAGCCTTTGAGCGTGTCGATTTTCATGGCACTCGCGCCCTCTTTGCCGTAGTTCAGGAAATCGGTCGGGGGGAAGAAGCAGGCGACGGCCTGCACCGCGCTGCTGACACGATCTACCGGATCTTTGGAGTCCTTCGAGGGGTCGGGAACGAGCGCTCCCGTCATCAGGGAGAGGTGCCCGCCCGCGCTGCCTCCAGAGATGCCCAGTCGGTCGGGATCGACGCCATACTCCGCCGCATGGAACCGAATGAACCGTACCGCCCGCTCGATATCCTGAACGATTTCAGGAATGGTGAACTTCGGCTGACTGCCATGCACGACCTCGAAGACCGTGTCGCCGCGACTGGTAAAGAACTGCGCCAGACCCGGATTGATGCCTTCGTGCGTAGAGACCCAGCCTCCACTGACCATCCAGATCACCCCGATGCCGTTCGGTTTGGCGGGCTTGAACACATCCATTGTCAAAGCCACGCCCACCTTATGCGTGTAGATGACGTCGCGAATATGATGCGGATCGTTCTCCTGGCCGCGCGCCTGGGCACACACCATCGTCAGCAGCAGCCAGAGGGCCAGCAGTTCCAGTCTTCTCTTCACGGAATTCTCCTTCGGCGTTCCTGCCGAGAAGGCAGACATCGAGCGCCTTAGCCGATGCGCTCCTATTTGTTTGCTCTTGCACTGATGCAGTGGTTTCGGGAAAGCAGCAGAGCATTCCTCCTCGATAGTACATCGGGTGCATCAGTTACTGGCCGACAAGCGGCTGCCAGAGTTCTACCTTGTTTCCTTCTGGATCGATGACCCAGGCAAACTTCCCGTACTCGGAATCGTCGATCTTATCGAGAACGTTGCAGCCTTCTTCGCGTAAGACTTTCACCAGAGCGTGGAGATCCTCCACGCGGTAATTGACCATGAAAGGTGCTGTGCTGGGCGCAAAGTGGTCCCCCTGCGCCGAACCAATGGACCAGACGGTTGTTCCGGCAACCGGCTTCCCTTCCCCATCGGTCCAGGTGAAAGCTGTGCCTCCCCATTCTTGGACATCGATTCCGAGGTGCCGCTTGTACCAAGCCTGTAGTATCGGAGCATCTTTGGCTTGGAAGAAAATGCCGCCAATGCCAGTAACTCGCTTCATAGAACCTCCTGGGTCGGATAGTAGGGAGGGAGAATGTGGTGTCTGCAGCCTAACTCGCTCTTCTGCCGAAACATCGGTCGAACATCGGCATAGACAAACCCTCGAGGATTTCATCCTGCCTCTCTACTGCGGACAGAGGCGCAAAACCGGAAACAAGGGGCAAGAAGCGGTCTCAGGTTCAGGAACATGGGGGTAAACTGTAACGTGTGCCCGTCCAAAAGTGACGATGCCATTTATTTCGAGATAGGTGCTATAACGCGATAGGTGTATACCATCGCAGGACAGGGGAGGAGCGCAGATGCATCTCAAATTTCTGCTTTTAGGAGTGGCGGCGGTACTGATGGGTGTTGGGGTGCGGGCGGACGATACCCAACCGACTCCCAAGCCGGATAAGCAAGGGTACTACGCCCTGTTTAACGGCAAGGATCTGAACGACTGGAAGGCTTCCGAGAGCCCGGAGACGTTCAAGGTGGAAGACGGGAACCTGGTCGTGAACGGCACCCGGTCGCACCTCTACTATCTGGGACCGGTCAACAAGCATGACTTCAAAAACTTCCATCTGAAAGCGGAGCTGATGACCTTTCCGAAGGCCAATAGCGGCATCTACTTCCATACGGAGTTCCAGGAGGGCGGTTGGCCGAACAAAGGCTTCGAGTGCCAGGTCAACGAGACTCACGGCGATCCCAAGAAGACCGGCGGCCTCTACAATGTGAAAGATGTGATGGACCAGTCGCCCGCCAAAACCAACGAATGGTACACCTACGACATTATCGTCAAGGACAAGACGGTGACCCTGAAGATCAACGGCAAGACCACCACCGAGTGGACCCAGCCCGACGACTGGAAGGGGCCGCAAGGCATGCCTGGCCGCGTCCTCAGCAACGGCACCATCGCGATCCAGGGCCACGACCCCGGTTCGAAAGTGCTTTACCGCTCCATCAAAATCAAACCTCTGAAATAGCGCCTGCTCTCCCCCAGGTCGCAGACCGCTGCGACCTGGGGGACGAAAAGAAGTTCGATTAGGAGATCCAGCATGAGTTTTCGAGTGGCAGCGGTGCAGATGGACCCGAAGATCGGGGACCGGTCCACGAATCGTGCGGCGATTCTGGAGAAATTGGAAGAGGCGGCGAAGCAGGGAGCGCAGTTGGTCGTCTTCCCGGAGTGCGCGCTGTCGGGCTATGTGTATGAGAGCGCAGCGGAGGCGATGCCTGCGGCGGAAACCGTTCCCGGCGAGACCACCGAGGCGATTGCCTCCGCATGTCGGAGGCTGAACGTCTATGCCATCGTCGGGCTGCTGGAGCGGGAGGGAGAGACGCTCTACAACAGCGCCTTCGTAGTCGGGCCGGAGGGGCTGGTCGCCTGCTATCGGAAATGCCATCTGCCGGTGCTGGGGATCGACCGGTATGTGGGCAAGGGAGATACGCTGCCGGTGCTCGAACTGCCGTTCGCCCGCGTCGGAATCCTGATCTGCTACGACGTGCGGTTCCCCGAGGCCGCCCGTTCCCTCGCCCTGCGTGGCGTGGATGTCCTCGTCGTCCCTACCAACTGGCCCGAAGGCGCGGAGAGCGCTCCGGAGTTCCTTACCCGCGCCCGCGCCTGGGAGAATCGTGTCTACGTCGTCGCTTGCAACCGCGTGGGGGTGGAACAGGGCACGCGCTTCATCGGCAGGAGTCAGATCGTCGGGCCGGACGGCGTATTTCTCGCGCAGGCGGACGGTGAGAGCGAAACCTGCCTTGTGGCAGAGATCGAGCCTGCTCTGGCCCGGCAGAAACGGGTGATCATCCAGGCAGGCGTGTTTGAACTCGATCCGGTCGGCGGGCGGCGTCCCGACCTCTACGGCAACCTGGAACGGCCCTGAAACAGTCTCGAAGCGATGCGACTGCACGCGGAAAAGACCCATTCCCGCGTTTCCCCGTCCTATCACAAGAAGAAGCCCGTTCGATTGCTTCTATCGAACGGGCTTCTTGAGAACCTAGATTCTGCTACTGCACAGTGGGCAGTGCGAAAATCAGTTTGCCTTTCAGGCCCGCGTTGAACAGGTTTGACTTCGTATCCCCAAAATCGATGGAGGCGTTGCCGCTGCCGAAGGCGCCCGCGACCAGTCCGGAACCCCCTGTCACCAGAAAGAAGCTATCGAGCGAATAGTCCTCCCCCGATTTCACAGACGGTAAGTTAAGTGGTTATCGCGTTCGCTGGATGCTGTTTTGAAAGGTCACTTTGCCGTTATGTCAAAGGGTAGG
>JAYUMV010000097.1:0-13891 GCA_043762265.1 Chthonomonadaceae bacterium
GGCCCTCGTTGATCGCGAGCGCCTCCAGAAGCGAATATTCCCGCAGACTCAAATCGATCTCGACACCGGCGCGTGTCACGCAGTGGCGCGCGGTATCGATCTTGAGATCGCCGATCTGAACGGTAGGGATCGTGCGCCGCTCCCTTCTACACAGAAGTCCCCGTACACGGGCCAGGAACTCCTGGGTGTCGTACAGACTCGGCAGATAGACATCGGCACAGGCATGCGGCGAAGTCAGCATCACAATCGAGGGACGCTGGCGTTGAGTTCGCAGCACATCGCAAAGCCGCCAGGCATCTATCCCGCGTAAAGTTATATCCATGACAACGAGCGCGTATCTGCTTTCCAAAGCCATCTCCAGGCCCTTCGCGCCATCTATCGCCGTTGTCACATCGTAGTCTGCCGCCTGCAAGTCCTTGCAGACCCTTTCGACTACCCTCTCCTCGCCTCCGACCACCAGTGCCTTCATCTTTTTTTTCCCCACGCCAGGAGTCTCCTGCATGTCTTCCACGGCGGCGATGCACCTCTGCATCGCCTTCCAATGTTCTCTCAGATTGCCCTGAGAATATGAAAAAGAGATGAAAAAAGAATTTATTCGCCGATCCTGCAAATTTTAACGGGAGTTTACCTTGCCCGGTTATAATGTCGGCGTAGGGGTTTTCCCACTTAGAAGAGATCGCTTCGCCTACGACCCAGGAGACCGAACATGAAATCAAGGAAGCTTATTCACACCCTCACATTGGGATCGTTCACGCTGGCAGCCACCGCGCTGCTTTTCCCTACCACCACGCACAGCCAGAACAAGGGCACGCCTCCCAACGTGGTCGATGCTCCCAACAGCGAGGGCATCTCTCGCACCCTCACGACCTATCCTAAATTCGATACCAACAACCCCTTCTTCAAACCCCTGGGGCTCAACGGCAGAACCTGCGCCACCTGCCATCCCGTCGCGCAGGGAATGATCATCACCCCCGACTACGCCTCCCAGGTCTTTACCGCCACCAAGGGGCTCGATCCTCTCTTCGCTCCTGTCGATGGCGCCAACGCTCCCAACGCCGACATGTCTACCCTCACCGCGCGTCAGGCCAACTGCAGCATGCTCCTCACCAAGGGACTTTTTCGTATCGGGATGCCCCTGCCCGCCAACGCCGAGTTCACCCTGCAAGCCGTGGACGATCCCTACCACTATGCCAATGCCAACGACATCTCCTGTTTCCGACGCCCGCTCCCTGCCACCAACCTCCGCTTCCTCGCGAGCGTCATGTGGGACGGACGCGAACTGCTGAATAACGGCGATGTCCAGAGTGCTCTCCAGAGTCAGATCCGCGACGCCGTACTGGGACACATGCAGGCCAAAACTCCCCCGACCGCTACTCAGGTAGCGCAGATCCTGGATTTCGAGACTCATCTCTACACGGCTCAGATCTTCGACAACACCGCTGGCAGTCTCACGCTCCAGGGCAGTGGAGGCGGACCTGCCGTCCTACTACAGGTGCCGTACTTCCCCGGCATCAACGACGCCTTCGGCCTGGCACGCAGAAGAGAAGGTTTCGATAGGAATGTATTCGATCTCTATGAGAACTGGCAGCCGCGTCGCTCCGGTCCGCCTCCCGGTCCCCCCGCGCCCACACCGGCGCAGCAAGCGGTGGCACGAGGCGAGATACTCTTCAATACCCGGCAGTTCGTGATCCGAAACGTGGCGGGTCTGAACGATCTTGTAGGCAAGCCTGCCATCTCCGGCACCTGCTCCTCCTGTCATAGCGCTCCCGATGTCGGCAGCAACGGCCTGCCGCTGCTGCTCAATACCGGCATCGCCGACGGCACACGTCGCACCGCCGACATGCCCCTCTACTCCCTGCGCAACAAGAGGACGGGAACGATTGTTCAGACCACCGATCCCGGTGCGGCGCTGACCACCGGCAAATGGGCCGACATCGGCAAGTTCAAAGTGCCGAGCCTGCGCGGACTGGAGACCCAGTCCCCCTACATGCACAACGGCTTCTCCGGAGATCTGATGGACATCCTCGACTTCTACGACACCCGTTTCCAGATCGGACTCACCGAAGCGGAGAAGGAGGATCTGCGTGCCTTTCTCGTGACGCTCTAAGCGAAACTCTTTTCTGGTTCAGGAGAGTGTATAATGAACTCTTTGAAGGTCTGATATGCCGGGACTGTTCTGCTCCTCGGCGATCACGAAATGTAGACAGGGAGTCATGGCACAAAGCACATCTCGGTTGTTCCGTTTCGCACTCTTGCTGGGCCTCTGCGTCTGCGGCCCGCTGTCGGCCCATGCGGACCCACCGGTGCGCAAAGAGGTCAAGGCCCTGGTAGTGGCGGCGATGAAAGACGATACCATTACGATGGAGCGACTGATCGCCCAGGGGGTGAGCGTCAATACGCCCGTGGAAGACGGCAGATCCCTGCTGTTCTATGCCATCGCCTATCAGCGGGTCAAAACGGTTACTTTTCTGCTGGCGCATGGCGCGGACCTCCATGCGAAGGACCGAGAGGGCAAAACCCCGCTTCATTGGGCCGTGATCGTCTCCACGCCGCTCACGAATCTGCTCCTCGAAAAAGGGGCGGAGGTCGATGCGACCGACAAGAGCGGCGAGCCCCCCCTGTTCCAGGCGATTCTGCACAGTCCGGAGCGCGCACTGGCCCTGATCGACCATGGGGCCAGTGTCATGGCCCGGAATAACAAGTCGGAGACGCCGCTCCATGTCGCTATTTTCGGCGCGGAGGAAGGCGATCTGGTCAAAAAGCTGATCGCGAAGGGCGCCGATGTCAATGCGGTCGATCAAGATGGGCAGACTCCGCTGGACCAGACGTTCGACTCCGCTATCGCCTCCATTCTCATCGCGCATGGGGCAACGCATGGCCAGCGTGAAATCGCCACTCTGACCTCCTCCCCGCTGATAACCACCCTGCCCGCCACGCCGACGCCCATCGTCCTAACGACCCGGCTGCGCAGAGCCATTGAATCCGACGACCTTTATGCGGTGCAGACGCTGCTGGCAAAGGGGGCAGATGCCAACGCGCCGGACTTCGATACCTCGACGCCCCTCGCCATGGCCTTGCGAGTCAACGTCGGCTCCGTCGCGCCTACTCCCCCTGTTCCCGCCATTCTACAGGCCCTGTTCGCGAAAGGGGCCGACATCAACGCAAAAACAGCAGGCGAGGGCCGCACATTGCTGATCCGTAGCGTCCTCGCGCATCAACCTGCCTCCCTCGCCTGGCTCCTCGCCCAGGGCGCGAACGTAAAGGTGCGGGATACGCAACTCGGGGCGACTGCCCTGAACTATGCAGACGATCCCGCCACCATTCGCGCCCTCTTCAAGAGAGGCGCCAACATCGACGCCCAGGACAAAGAAGGCTACACCTCTCTGATGACCAACGCACGCGACGGTAAAACGGAAGTAGTGCGCGCGCTGCTCTCCCTCCACGCCCACATCGATCTCAAGAACAAACGGGGAGAGACAGCATTGACCGTGGCACGTGCGGCTCAAGCCAAAAACAAGAAACGAAGCCTGCAAGGCATCTTTTTCCTCTTGAAACAGGCAGGCGCGAAATAGGCCCCTCGGTGCGAGGGGCCTTTCCGCTAACAATGGACACTGGCTCTATTCGGTAGAGGAAGCGGAGACGTCGGGGTCTTCCTCGTTCAAGCCGAGGCTCTTCAAGAGAGCCTGTCGGGGTCCGAACTTCTGCCCGGCACGGATGCGCCGACAGTTCGCGCACCGTACCACGCACTTCTCGATGTCCGGCAGCAGATCCGTCCAGGTCGTGCCTTGCAGGAGACGCGCTTTGAGAGCGAAATCCGTTCCGTTCACCCCCTCTTCCAGAGCAAGTACCAGGGGATTGGTCACTCCGCAATCGACACAGGGGTGTGCCTTCAGGTAGGCCAGCAGGCGACGAACGATCTCGTCGGAAATGAGTTTGCGCCGCTTCTGAACATTGCCGTAGTGGCGTTCCTTGTTGCGCTCGTACCAGTCGCGGTGAATCAGCTTGATGCAGGCCCGGCACTGCACCTGGAGACCGTCGGGGCGAGTCTTGTTCTTGCCGAACTCCGCTTCGTCTCTATCCTGATTGCAACGTGGGCAGTGTTTCATAGCGCATCCTGTCTCGGATTATACCCTGGAACCGACCTGAGCAGGAACTGACGTCTCGTCTCTAGCAATGAACGCTATATCTTCCGCAAATTTGCGCTGAGGCTGATGGCGTCTCCATGACTACACTTGCGATGCACTGGCATATCTCTTTGTTGGGTGGGCTGCAGGCCGAGCAAAAACAGCAGACTCTGACACGCTTTCGGACGCAAAAGACAGGAGCCTTGCTGGCTTATCTGGCCTTCTTTCCGGATCGGCTGCACCCACGTGACGTTCTGGCGGATCTCTTCTGGCCCGACGACGCTCCCGAGGATGCGCGTGCCAGTCTCCGCACGGCCCTGAACTCGCTGCGCAAACAGTTAGAGCCGCCCGGCGCGCCTGCCCAGAGCGTCCTTATCACGGATCGCTCCTGGGTGCACCTGCGGAGTGAGGCCATTACGACCGATGTGGGCCTTTTCCGAGCGGCATTGGAGGCGGCGCAACAGACGACGGCGGATCCCCATACCAGCGCAGGCCATCTGGATCGCGCCGTGCGGGCCTACCAGGGTGAACTGTTGCCGGGGTTCTATGAAGAGTGGGTGTTGCAGGGTCGCCGCCACCTGGCAGAAGCCTATGCAGGAGCCTTGCGGCAGCTTCTGGCCTATGCGGAGAAGGTAGGCGATCTCAACCAGGCGCTCGATTATGCGTTCCGTATCCTGGCGATCGATCCTGTTTCCGAAGAGGCCCATGTCGATGTGATGCGTCTTTTTCGCAATGCTGGACGCCCAAAAGAGGCGCTGCTCCAGTACGATTCGCTGGTGCATGTTCTGCGGGAGCAACTGAACATCGAGCCTGCCGAAGAGAGCCGCAACATGGCGGCCGCCCTACGGGAGACACTTGTGCGGTCGGTCACGGTACGCGTGGAATGGAGTTATCGCCTGCTCTCCCCCGAGCAGCAGGTGCTATTCCGCCGCCTCTCCGTCTTCCGTGGTGGCTGGAACCTGGCGGCGGCTTACGCGATCTGTGCTGAAACGCCGTCGAAATCCGAGACCAGACTGGAACAGGAAGATTCTTTGCTGCGCGATCTGACCCTCTTGGCGGAGTCGTCGCTGATCTTCACCGAGGAGGTCACGCTCGAACGTGGGCCGGAGATCCGCTTTATGATGCTGGAAACGCTGCGGGACTATGGCGAGGAACTGCTCTCCGCCGAAGAAAAACACCGCCTCATGGAGCGCCATGCCGAGTATTTCTTCGATCTGGTCGATGCCTATGGCCAGGAGTTCCTTGTCAAAAATCGGGATAGGCTCGCCCCGGACCTCGACAATCTGCGCACGGCCCTGCGTCGATTTGCCGACGACCCCTCCCAAGGCGAACGCACTCTGCAATATCGGGATCGCTTTTCATGTTCTCGGGCGTTATGCGGAAGCCAGGCCGCTGCATGAAGAGAGTTACACGATCTTCCAACGCCTGAACGCGGAACGCTATGTGCCAGCCGGGCTGTTGAACCTGGCGCGCAGTGTCATTGGGATGGGTGAGCATGAGCAAGGACGGGAGATATTGCGGGCGGCGTTGCGGGCCTGTGAACAGGTGGGGCATCGCGTAGGAGTCGGCCTCTGCTATCAGGCTCTGGGCCAACAGGCCAGACAACTTGGCGATCTGCAAACGACGCGGGAGATGTTAGAAAAGGCGTTTCAGACTTTCCGTGCTGTTGGCGCATCGAACGCCGCAGCCGTACTGGCAGAGTTACAGGAGATTCAGGATCCGCTCGCTGTCGATGCAGAGCAGACGAACGCGACCTGATTTCCGCCGATTTCGCTCTTGTTGCCCTCTGTTACGCTGGCTGTTACGGTGTTGTTACGGGAGAGAGATAGAATGTTCGTGGTTGGGAGAACCTGGGGCGCAGGCGGGAGACGACTTCGGTTGCCGTCTCCTGCGCTTCACACACCCTCTCCCGCCCTGCACCTTCTAGTATCGCGAAAGGAACTCCCACCCATGCTCGCTCGCATCACCAAAACAAGTCGTACCTCTGCCCTGCTTGGCCTGATCCTCGTTGGCCTTGCCACGACCGCGCACGCAGATACCCCCTCTTATTCCGTAACCGGCTGGGATTTGGAGCCCACCAGTGGCGGTTACACGCTGGGCTACACTTTCGTTCCCACACACAACATCGCCGTGACCGCGATGGGAGAGTGGGTGCCGTTCGGCGGGACGATCAACGGTTCCGAAGAGACGGGCGTCTTCGACAGCAATGGCAATCTGCTCTTCTCCAGCACTTACAATCAGGCCAATGCCACCCTCACCAGCAATCACATCGCGGCCACGGGCAGCGAGTTCCGCTATGCCGACATCACCTCGATTCCCCTCGGAACGCGGACTCTTTCGGCCAATCAGACCTATACCTATGCGGCTACGATCCTGAGCAATAACATCGCCACCAGCGCACAGGGCCTGACGCCCGGCCCCGGTATTACCATCACCTCTGGGGGGCTTTACAAGGACGGAGACACCCTCAGCGGCCCGAGCCCTTCGGCGCCGACTGGCTCCAACGGATTCAACATGTACGGCGTCAATTTCGAATATGTGCCGGTAGAAGTCGCCGCGACGACCCCCGAGCCGGGCACCTGGGCGCTTCTGGGAGGCTTGACCACCTGCGGCCTCAGCCTCCTGCGCCGCCGCCGCAACGCCTGAAAGATATTCCTCGCACCTGAGGTCAGAAAAACGGTTTCAGTCACCCCCAGGAAGCACTGCTTCCTGGGGGTGACTCTATGAAACAGGGACCGTGCCTCTCGCGAATCGGGGAAATTCCATCTCTCCAAAGAGGAAAAAGCGGTATGTCGGTCGAAAGGCTTCCTGGCAGATTTCGCAAACAGGAGCAGGCAGATGAAGGTTTTGAGCAGACTTGCGGTTGGACTGACGCTGGCCATTTCTATACTGATAACTGGCGGCAAGGCCCCTGGCCAGCAGGTTCCACAGATCGAGACCTCCAGGGGGGTTGAAGTCGGTAAAGCGCCGGTAACCATCGCGGCGACGATCGTATGCGGTCCTCTGGAGAAAGATTATTTTTTCGATCTGCGCACCTACGGCAAAGTCAGTGGAGATGCGCCGATCCGAGCGAGTCATCCCCCGTTCGTTCTCTATACTTCCGCTCTGACACCGGGGTTCTTCCGTCTGGCGGCCGCGCTGGACGCGCTCGTGGCCGGGGACAAAACCTGGGCGAACTCACTGGTGATGGTGAGCGATGAAAAAGGCGCGCAACAGGGAGGGTACAGCGCAGAAGAGTTGGGCCAGCGGCGCGCCACCCTGCGCCAGCTTGTCCTGCGCAATCATATCAGCCATCTCTCTTTTTTTCTTTCCGCGCCGCCAGCAAAGACACTGATGCGACGCCTGCAATTGATTGGCAAACAGGATCTGTTGCTGGCCACATTGGACAACCGCAAAAAGCCTGCCCCCGAGGCTCCCGTCCTGGCGGTACAGCGGTTGGAGAGCAACACCCTCACCGCCGCTGGCTGCAAACAGATCGTCGCCTCCCTGATCGCGCCTAAGCACTGACATGAATCCCCCTCTTCTGATGGTCTGCGCGGTGCCTCTCTCGGTATTGGGAGCGCCTGTTCAAGCACATGCGCCCCGGAAAGCAGCGCCCGGTAAGGCCCAGCCGCAACGCGCGCGGAAGCTGGAGAGCGTCGATAGCTCTCTGACCTTGGCCGCAGCGCTTTCCGGCGAGGTCATTCCAGCATCCATCCGACGTGACCTCACGCTGGTGAATGTTTCCTACTGGTCGTTCGACCATCGGGTGCATCAGGGGCAGATTGTCATCCATAAGGCGCTCGCGCCCGATGTCAGGGCGATCTTTCGGGAGTTGCACGCGCGGCGGTTTCCCATTGCCAGGGTGGTTCCCATTGTACGTTTTCACTGGTCGGATAAGGTTTCCATGGCCGCCAACAACACGTCGGGCTTCAACTACCGGCACGTACCAGGACATAATTCGCTCTCCAACCATGCGTTTGGGCGCGCCATCGACATCAATCCTGTGCAGAACCCTTATATGCAGAACGGCCTCGCGACTCCCCCCGGAGCCGTCTACCGTCCAGGGCAGCCCGGCACCATCACGGACGGACCGATTGTCCAGGCATTCGAAAGGCGAGGCTGGCACTGGGGCGGACGCTGGCGCTTCCAGACCGACTGGCAGCATTTCGACAAAAGCGATCTCAAGGAGGATAGATCCGGCAAATCAGAGCTGCCGCCGCATAGGGGGCTGATGCAGCAGCACAAACCGGAACTCCCCAGAAGAGAAGGAGGGGCACGATGACTTTGTGGTTTTCGCTCCGACAGAGGAGAGGCAAAGCCCTCTTTTGTAATTTCAGTAGCGTTGCGGCTGGAGTCTTCCTGTGGGGTGTCGCTACGCCAGGTTACAGCCAACACCCGTCCCGTAAGCCGACGATCAATGCCGCGCTTTTGCGTGCGGCAGAAAAGAATCGCGTCGCCGAGGTGAAGTCGCTGTTGACGAAAGGCGCGAATCCGAATGTGAAGGGGCCGCTGGGCTATACGCCGATCATGCTCCTCGCGCTCCATCCGAAACTCGATGCTACGGCGGTTCAGGCCCTCCAAAAGGCCGGCGGCAATATCGACGCGGTCGATACGGTCGGTACAACCGCCTTGATGCACGCATGCGCCAATGACGCGGATATGGAGGCGAGTGTGAGCGTGCTGCTCGCACAGGGCGCAAAGACGAACCTGGCGGACCCAAACGGCGCCACCGCCCTGATGACGGTTGCGGAGAAGGGCGGCGAGAAGACCGCCCCGCTCCTGCTGGCGCATGGCGCGAAAGTGGATCTTCAGAACCGAAACGGGCAGACAGCGCTCTTCCTACCAATGTGAAGGCCCGAGACGCCAACGGCATGACGGCGCTGAAACTGGCCCAGCAGCACAAATCGTCGGAAGCGGTCCTCCAGAGACTCAAGCAGGCAGGCGCGACCGAGTGAGCCCCGGCTCGGAGCCGAAAATCGCATTGGGGCCACGGGCATTCCAAGGGGTTGCTTTCGCGGCGCTAAGATCCAGAGGGGGAATTCAGTCGGACAGTGGGAGCGTTGATGAGGAAAGTGGCCGTGGAGGAGAGATAGTTCACCATGACGGTGCGGGCAGGCTCTGAAATGCCCACATGATCGACCGCTGCGAGCATGTGCTTCAGCCAGCGATCCCGTTCGTCCGGGCCAATTTGAAACGGCGCATGCCGCATCCGCAGACGAGGATGCCCGCGCTCCGCCGAATATTCGGATGGGCCGCCGAAATACTGCGCCAGGAAGAGCGCCGTATGCCGCCGCGAGTCGTCGAGCAAGGCAGGATACATCGGGCGCAAGACCGGATCCGTTTCGACCCCGACGTAGAAGGCGTCCACCAGCGCTACGAACGTCTTCATCCCACCCACCAGTTCAAACACCGTGCTCTCTGCACCCATCCTGCTTCTCCCCATCTGCCAAACCACGCCTGTCTTCGTGCTCTCTATTCCTATTGTAGTTCGCTCTCGCAGCAGCCGCTTCCTTCTGCGCGCTCGTTTACGGTTGCAAATCAAAGGGAGGGTATCGGAGTGCCAGGTGTTGGCGTATATATGGATGTGATGGGCGATCTACTACGCGCAGGAGAAATGCAGCGTCGAAGGGAATCAGAGAGACAACCTTCCGCGTATAAGGAGTGCTTTCGTATGTCTAAAAAGCTTGACGTTGGTGACCTGAATGACCAGACCACAGACCTGGGATCGGGCGGGCTTGCCTCTGAGAAGAGGCCTATTCCTGGCAAACAGAGCAGCGTTCAGAGCGCCTTCAATCGGCGAAAGTTCCTCGTAGGCGCTGCGGGGGCTACGCTGCTCACGACCACTTTTGAGCGCTCGGAAGCGGAAGAGGTCCCGGTCAACCTGGCGAAGGTGGCCGCGCCTTCCAGCCTCTACACCTCCGGCGATACCAAAAACTCCGCGCTCAAAGATGGCTTCTCTCCGGTCAACTCCGCCGACAATCGGCACGGATCCTACGGCAACTGGCCGAGAGTCGATACCCAATGGGTGCAGTACGACTGGAACCGGCCCATCACCACTAACAAGATCGACGTCTACTGGTGGATCGACGGCCAGGGCGTGGGCGCTCCGAAGTCCTGCCGACTGTTATACTGGAACGGCAGCGCGTTTGTCCCCGTCGCGAATGTCGGTGGTCTGGGCGTCGTGGGAAACACCTTCAATACTACCACCTTCGACGCCGTACAGACCGACAAACTGCGCCTAGAGATCGTCTCGGATGGTCGCCTCTCCACAGGTATTCTGGAGTGGAAAGTGTACAGTTCGGGTCCGATTCCGGCGTTCCCACCTTCCGTCGAGGCGGGCATCGACCGCACGGTGGTTCTCGGTGGCAAAACCTACCTGACAGGCAAGGCGGAGTGGCTTACCTCCCGCCCGGAGAACAAGGCGGAGTGGAGCAAGGAATCGGGGCCGGGCAAGGTGATCTTCGCGAATGCCGCTGCGAGCGCTACCACGGCGACTTTCTCCGCCCCCGGCGACTATGTGATCAAACTGACGGCGTCTGGAGGAGGCCAACAGGCGGTCTCCACCCTCCAGGTGCATGCGGAACCTGCGCCTCCTAAAAAGCGACTGGACGTGGTCTACACCAAGAAGTATGGCATCGACAGTCCGCTCTGGAATGCCCGTGCGAAGGCGCTGATCGTCCGCTGGATTCCCCACTGCATCGACTACTGCGAACGCACGGACCTCACGGAAGGACAGGGCGGCATCGCCAACTTCATCGAGGCCGGTAAGGCGCTCCGTGGGGAGGCGCACACGCGTCAGCAAGGCTACGTATTTGCCAACGCCTGGGTGCACCAGACCGTGGAGGCGATGTGCATCGCGCTGATGGTGGATGCGAAGGGCGATCCGGAGATCCTGGCGGCGCAGGCGAAGATGCGGGCGAAACTGGAGGACTGGATCCCAAAAATCCTCTCGGCCCAGGAGCCGGACGGCTACCTGCAGACGGCCTACACCCTGGCGAGCCGCCAGGAGTGGCCGGAGCGATGGTCGCCCGCTCAGCGCAGCAACCACGAGGGATATGTCGCCGGTTACTTTATCGAATCCGCGATCAACCACTACACGCTGACCGATGGCAAAGATCTGCGCCTCTACACCGCCGCGAAAAAGCTGGCCGACTGCTGGGTGGCAAATATCGGCCCCGGCAAGAAAGCCTGGTTCGACGGCCATCAGGAGATGGAGCAGGCGCTCGTGCGCTTCGGTCGGTTCATTAACGATATGGAAGGCCACGGCCACGGCGATTCCTACATCGCACTCGCCAAATTCCTGCTCGACTCCCGTCGCGGCGGGCAGGAGTACGATCAGAGCCATCTGCCGCCTGCACAGCAGTACGAAGCGGTCGGCCATGCGGTGCGTGCGACCTACTTCTATTCGGGAATGGCGGATGTGGCAGCGGAGACGGGAGACCGGGACTACCAGAGCGCGGTGATGTCGCTCTGGGACAATATGGTCAACAAAAAGTACTATGTGACCGGCGGCATCGGCAGCGGAGAGACCTCCGAAGGCTTCGGCCCGAACTATTCGCTGCGCAACAACGCCTATTGCGAGTCGTGCTCCAGTTGCGGGCTGGTCTTCTTCCAGTACAAACTGAACCTCGCCTACCACAATGCCCGCTATGCCGACCTCTACGAGGAGACACTCTACAACGCCTTGCTGGGCGCAACCGATCTGAACGGCGAAAACTTCTGCTACACCAATCCGCTCATCAACTCCCAGCGCACGCCCTGGCATGTCTGCCCCTGCTGCGTCAGCAACATCTCGCGCACCCTGCTCAT
Source organism: Chthonomonadaceae bacterium (assembly GCA_043762265.1). GTDB lineage: Bacteria > Armatimonadota > Chthonomonadetes > Chthonomonadales > Chthonomonadaceae > JANXLO01. Next base: position 11,916 of record JAYUMV010000097.1, read on the forward strand.
GATCCCGACCTGGACTTACGTGAAGGAGGAGAACGGGATCTATGTCAACCTGTTTATCGGCAGCCGTATCCAGGTAGAGAAAGTGGCAGGGACAGATGTCGAGATGGTGCAGAAGACCGACTATCCGTGGAGCGGAAAGGTCGCGATCACCGTCAACCCGGCGCAGCCAAAGACTTTTACGGTCTATGTGCGCATTCCCAACCGGGCCACAAGTAAGCTCTACACCGCGACACCTGCCGTCAGCGGCGTTAAGGGATTCCTTGTCAACGGCAAACCGATGATGCCACGGATCGAGAAGGGCTATGCTGTGGTCACGCGCGAATGGAAGGCAGGAGACCGTATCGAGCTGGAACTGCCTTTGGAGCCGCAACGCATCCAGGCGGCAAGCCCGGTCGTCGCCGATCAAGGGCGAGTGGCGCTGCGTTATGGGCCGCTCCTCTACAACGTGGAGCGCGCGGATCAGGCCAACATCGACCAACCCCTCAGCGCCGCTCCGCTCAAGGCGGTCTGGCGCCCCGAACTTCTCGGTGGGGTGATGACTCTCGAAGGGCAGTGGGCGGACGGCACGCGGATGCTTGCGGTGCCGAACTACGCGCGTATGAACCGCCTCGGGCAGGGGCCGGGAGAAGCGGCAGCGGGGGATCCCTCGGTCAACTATGCGCCGGGTTCTACTCCCCCAGCCCCAGCCCAGCCCCCCGCTGTTGCCAGCCGCCGCCGCGCCCGACCTACCGGAATGCAGTCTCAAGTCTGGATCAGGGACGGCAAAAACGCTGCGTTCTAAGGTCGTTCTTCTTGGGGGCCGAAGCAGGAGAGAGGAATTTGGGACGTCTGCCGCGAATCGGTAGGTAAGTCTGGATTTACGTTCCTCGAAAGGTGTCTGAACTCATGCCCCGCGCCCCCAAGAAGCCCAAAGCTTCCCCCACGACCGAACCGGCCCCGAAGCCGATCGATCAACTGTCCGACGATGAGATGGATACCCTGCTGCGCACGGTGTTTGAACCCGATGCGGTGGAGGAGACCGAGAACGATAAAAAGTTCGCCACCACGCTGCCGTTGTTGCCGATTCGGGAACAGGTCTATTTTCCACACATGATCTTTCCGCTGCTGGTCGGGCGGGAGAAGTCCGTCCGCGCCCTGGAAGATGCGGCGGCCAAAGACCGTCATATCTTCCTGGTCTCGCAGCGCAACACGCACGCGGAAGAGCCGGAGCCGGACGACATCTACGAAGTCGGGATCGTCGCGGAGATCATGCAGATCCTGCGGGTGCCCGACGGCACCGTGCGCGTGATGCTGGAGGGGATGGAGCGCTGCCGGATCGTGAAGTACGTGCAGGTCGAGCCTTTCTATCAGGTACAGGTAGAACCGATGCTCACGGAAGAGACCAAAGATCTGCCGACGGAAGCCCTGATGCGCAGCGTCGTCAAGCAGTTCGAAGATGTCGTCGCGATGAATAAGAACATCCAACCGGAGGCCATGCTCAACGTTCTCAATACCGAAGAGCCGGGTCGCCTTGCGGATGTCATCACGCCCTATTTGCGGCAGATGCGGGTGCCAGCCCAACAGGAGATCCTGGAGACCTCCGATGTGGCCGAACGACTGCACAAGCTCAGCGTGATCCTGAAAAAAGAGGCGGAGATTCTGGAGATCCAGAAGAACATCCGCAGTCGGGTCGAAAAGGAGATGGGCGATACGCAGCGAGAGTTTCTGCTGCGCGAGCAGATGAAGATCATTCAGCAGGAGTTGGGAGAGCGCAGCGAAAGCGGCAGCGAGATGGACACCTATCGCCTGCGCATTCAGGAATCGGGGATGCCGGAAGAGGCGGCGGAGAAAGCGCTTAAAGAGCTGAGCCGGCTGGAGAAGATGCCGTTCCCGGCTCCGGAAGGCGTCGTCATTCGCACCTATCTCGATACCCTGGTCTCGCTGCCGTGGGCGAAATCGACGCCGGACGACATCGATCTCGACGAGGCGCAGGCGGC
>JAYUMV010000098.1:0-6681 GCA_043762265.1 Chthonomonadaceae bacterium
GGATGCTCCTTCACCGCTTCGGAGAACGAACCGAAGATGATGCCAAGCTCGTACAGTTTGCTCTTGAAGGTGGTGGTGACGGAGACGCTGTCGAAGACCGCATCGACGGCTACGCCGCTCAGACGCTTCTGCTCCAGCAGGGAGATGCCCAGTTTATCGAATGTCGCCAGGAGTTCCGGATCGACCTCGTCGAGGCTGTTCAGCACCTTTTTGGGCTTGGGCGCGGAGTAGTAGTAGACGTTCTGATAGTCGATCTTAGGGTAGTGGACGTTGGGCCACTCCGGCTCCGACAGGGTCAGCCAGTGGCGATAGGCCTTAAGCCGCCACTCCAGCAGCCACTCCGGCTCGTTCTTCTTGGAGGAGATGAGGCGGACGATATCCTCGCTCAATCCCATCGGAATAGTCTCCGACTCGATGTCGGTCACGAAGCCGTATTTGTAGTCCTGACGCGCAATCTCTTCGAGTGTATTGGTAGCGGTCGTCATGATTTATATCTCTTTCCTCGTTAGGATGATCTCACTAGGGTGTTGCGGTGATCTTCGTGCGGTCTATCGGACGCGACGGATGCAGATGTACCGCGATGTCGGTCTGCGGCGTTGCGTCCCGGCTGATCTCCGCGATCGAGATCAGTTCCAGCATCTGGAGGATGCGGGCATTGATACGTTCCAGCGGCAGGCGGACCGTACAGCGGTCGTGCTGTCCGCAAGCATTGCCATCCGTTTTCATGCAGTGAGTGATGGCGGGTGCGCCGTCTATCGCTGTTACGACCGAGCCGATACTGATGGTTTCCGGTGCGCGTGCCAGCCGATAGCCCCCGGTCGGCCCAGGCGTCGAGACGACCAGCTGGGCGCGGGCCAGTCGCTGCAAAATCTTGGCGAGCAGTTCCACTGGAATCGCGTACTGCTCCGCGATCTCCTTGGTGTTGATCGCACGTCCCGTTTCGGAGTGCGCCAGGTACGACAGGGCCAGCAAGGCATAATCCGCTTTTTTGCTCAGGCTCAACATCGTCTCGCGTCCCTCTCCGACCGATTTGGTCTCCGACTGAAGTAGTCGGATATAGTCTACCCAAAAACCTCGTATAAGTCAAGAGAATTACCGGATTTCCGAGCCTTGTTTTCCGGTTTCTTTCCCCTCGACCCAGCAGACAAAGAGGTGCTTTTTGGGTAGACAGAAGGGCACGGTTTGTGGTATAATAACACAACTCTTAGATGCTCATCGAAAGATGTTGACACTTGTTGCGAGCAAGCCTGATGCTCGCCCTCGGCTCTTGCCAGTGCGCTCGAAAGCAGGTTGCGCCGATCCCTGAATGCGAGCGCGGCAAGCCGCAGAACGTACCCACACAGGCTGCAAACGGAGGAGATTGATTTCATGGCTAGTAAAGCCCCGACACGTTCGATTAATCTGGAAGGGACCGCCGCCAACGGTCAAACCCCTAGCGACGAGACCCCGAAACGCACCGCCGCAGAGCGGGCGATGGAAGAGAGTCAGATGGAGAACGTCGGCTCTGTCGGCCACGTCTCCTCGGAATACAACGCAGGCCAGATTCAAGTTCTGGAAGGTTTGGAAGCTGTTCGCCTGCGCCCCGGCATGTATATCGGCGGCACAGACGGCAAGGCCCTGCACCACCTTTTTACCGAAGTCAGTGACAATGCGGTCGATGAGGCGATGGCCGGTCACTGCGACCGCATCGATGTGATTCTGTTCGCCGATGGCAGTGTCTCGGTCAAGGACAACGGACGCGGCATTCCCGTCGATATCAACCCGCAGTACGGCATTCCCGGCGTCGAACTCGCCTTGACCAAACTGCATGCGGGCGGCAAGTTCGACAGCGGCGCCTACAAGGTCTCCGGCGGCCTCCACGGCGTCGGCGTCTCCTGCGTCAATGCGACCGCCGACCGGATGGAGATCACCATTTGGCGCGACAGCAAAGTCCACCGTATCAAATTCGAGCGCGGCGTTACCGTCGAAAAACTGAAGGTGATCGGCAAGGCTAAGCCGGGCGAACACGGCACTCTCGTCCTGTGGCACGCCGATCCCGAGATCTTCGCCAACCATCAGTACGACGGCGAGAAGATCGAGCGCCGCCTGCGCGAACTTGCCTACCTGAACAAGAACCTGACGCTCACTTTCATCAATGAACGCGATCTGGTGGTACCGGAGATTCCCGAGGGCGTCGCGCAGGAAGATGTCCAGCCGCAGGCGGTACAAAAATCGTTCCACTTCACCAAGGGTATCCTGGAGTATGTCGAGCATCTCAACGAGACCAAAGATCCGCTGCACAAACCGATCTACTTCGGCGGCGTGCGGGACTCCACCATCGCAGAGGTCGCTTTCCAGTACAACTCCAGCTACCAGGACACGATCCTTTCGTTCGCCAACAACATCAATACTCCCGACGGCGGCACCCATGTCTCCGGCCTGAAGACGGCTCTGACCCGCGTTCTCAACAACTATGCCCGCCGTACCGGAATTCTGAAAGAGAAGGACTCGAACTTCTCCGGGGACGATGTCCGCGAAGGCCTGACGGCGATCGTATCGATCAAACTGACCCATCCGCTCTTCAACGGTCAGGAGAAACATCGCCTCATCAACAGTGAGATCGAAGGCATCGTCGCCTCCATCGTCGGCGAAAAACTTGGGGAGTATCTGGAAGAGAACCCTGCGGTCGCCAAGCGCATCATCGATAAGTCGCTGACCAGTCAGCGTGCCCGCGATGCTGCCCGCCGCGCCTCGGAACTGGTCAAACGCCAGAGCGCCCTCGACAACAACTCGCTGCCCGGCAAACTCGCCGACTGCACCGACAAGGACCCACGCAGGTGCGAACTGTTCCTCGTCGAAGGCGACTCCGCCGGTGGACCCGCCAAACAGGGCCGAGATCGCCGAACTCAGGCCATTCTGCCCCTGCGCGGCAAGATCCTGAACGCGGGCAAAACCCGTGTCGACAAAGTGCTGGAGAACGAAGAGATCCGTGCCATGATCACCGCGCTCGGCACCGGTATCTCCTTCGGCAGCAGCGAAGAGGACGAAGACCCCAACAGCGAACTGCTGGAGACCAAGGCCGACAAGAGCCGTGGCCCCAGTTACGACCTGAGCAAACTGCGCTACCACAAACTGATCATCATGACCGACGCCGATGTCGATGGCGACCATATCCGTACCCTTCTGCTCACGTTCCTCTGGTACTATATGCGCCCACTGCTCGAAGGCGGCTATGTCTATATCGCGCAGCCGCCGCTCTTTCGTGTGCAAGTCGGCAAAAACGACCCGTACTACGCCAAAAACGAGGTCGAACGCGACGCGCTCCTGAAGACCCACCGCAACAAGCGCGATGTCGTGGTCAGCCGCTTCAAAGGACTCGGCGAGATGAACGCGAACGACCTGGCGGAGACCACGATGGATGTGGGCAAGCGCCAACTGGCGCAGGTTCAGATCGATCCGGAGAACTTGCCTGCCGCTCTGGAGATGTTCGACATCTTCATGAGCGACAAGGTAGAACCGCGCCGCGACTTCATCGTAGCTCACGCCAAAGAGGTTACGGACGTGGACTGGCACGGCTAGACCCTGGGGCTAAATCGGCTCTGAGAATGAGTATCAGAATGGGGCGACATTCCGCGCGAATGTCGCCCCTTTGCCATCGAAAACGCCAACTGGCCGTAGCGCTTGCGCTCAAGCGAACGGGAATTCAGCGAACAATTCTGGAATGTAAGTCGTCTTATAGAGGAGTGTGCCGGTGATATTCACCGGCACACTTTATGTCAAATCAGGCCGCCTCCCGAGGTGGAACCGAAATAAAAAAGAGGAAATCGAGCAAACGACCGGGAACAAAAGCCTTATGACGGCTCGCGGATCGGATGCTTTTTTTGCCCGCGAGAGAAGATCGGCTCCCGTCTCCCTGAAGTTTAGAAGGGATTCGGAAAGAGAGCAGTCTTCTTGGTCGTGAAGGAGAGTTATTTCTGTGAACTCCGATACTAGGAAACGTTGCCCGCACTATCAGATCTATTCGGAACCGTTGCAACTGGAGGGTCCGCCCGCCTTTCTGGCCATCCGGCGCTGCATGCTGGCCGAACGCCTGCTCCATTTTCTGAATCAGTCCGAAGAAGGCAAGCATTTGGGCGAGAAGATGGTAATCCATACCACCGCTGGCAAGAGATACGCCTTTGTCGGAACGGATCTGGAACCGGTTACCCCGCAGACCTGCAACCTTGGGCGGTGCGAGGAGCGCTGTACTCCAGCCTATGTGCGAACACTGCAACATTTCGGAAAAGTGGATCCACAGGCAGATGACGTCACCTGCACCGAATCGGACGAGGACGAGGAGACGAAGCCTGGCGCACGCATTCCGACCGCTCTGCCAAGCTAACGCAAGCGTGCCTACCCCCCAGGAACGCTGTTCGCCACGGCCTATGCCACCCATATCCTTACTGAAAACGTCAAAATGTTTTCCCAAAAAACATCTGTGGGAAGGAATTCGAGTCACACGACACGAATTCTCCCTAACCTCGCCGGTTTGGTGTCCCCCCAAGCACACAAACCTAAGCAATCCTGTCAAGATGCAGGTTCGCTCCAGGAGTGATTCGCCCTATGTCTGGTAACCGTTGCGCGCACTTCTCGCTCGAAATCGAGGAGTTGCGACTCCCGCATACTTATAACCCCCTCCGTGTCCCTATCCGACGCTGTGCGCTCGCAGAGCACATGGTACTGCTCCTCGCTCGATCGGAGGAAGGACGACCGGTCGCGACCAAACTGGCGGTCGCCGCGTCCCGAGAAACTCTGATCGGAGAAGCGACGCAGGATACGAAATCGATTCGCGTGGCGTTCGGCCCGGACTTGGAGGCGATCCACGCCCCCGAATGCACCGTGTCCCGCTGCCAGGAGAGCTGTACCCCCTCCTACCGCCTCCTGCTCTTAGAATTCGGCTTCGAGACGGAAGCGAATGCAGCTACCGGAACTGGCTGTCTGGAGCTCACTGCTCTCCTTAAAGAGAGCTAATTCATGCCACGCGCCCATCTCTTTCGAGTCGCGCCAGAGTCGCATCCATGACCTCGTGCGTCTGTGCCTGTACCGTATAAAACATCGCTTCCCGCAGCAGCCGTTGCGCGGGATGTGAGAGCAGGTTGGCCGCGCCACTGCTGGCCGTCACGGCCGCATGGGCAGCCCGAAGCGCCAGTTCGATGCACCAGGCACGCATCCGCACCGCATTGGTGAAAAACTCGGGATCTCCTCCTCGACCGTTCCACGCTTCTACCTGGCTTTCGACGTCTGCCCACTCCGCAGCAAAGGCGTCTGCCGCCCGCTGTATCGCAGGAATAGGCCGTGCTTCTGCGGTCGTCGCGAGCACGCGTATCGCTGCCTCCGCGCACCCAAGCGGCATTGCCGTCGCGCCCAACACGCCATTGCGGTCGTTGCGCTGCATCGTCTCCCGATCGGATTCCGAAAGGCGGTGCGCCTCGGGAATAAACCAGTCGGTCAGCGTCAGTTCCACCGTCGCCGAAGCGTTCATCGCACACAGCGCCAACGGAAGAGACGCAAGGAGCGTTCCCCAATTTCCGGAAGGCGGCATAATATTTTCAAATAGGTCCGGAAACTCCTCCCGCCCGGTCGGCGACCAGACATAGAGAAAACGACCGTCCGGAAGAGTCGCTCCAAAAGTCACCTGGGAGATGAGGCCCCACCCGGTCACCCAGGGCGCGGTTCCCTGCAATCGCCAGCCCCCTTCGACCGGTTCCGCCCGAAGAACCGGTGGTCCCGGTCGCCGCAGATGCGCAAATGAAATACCGCTCATCCGCTTGCCACTCGCCAGGTCCGGCAGCAAGCGCTGTTTCAACTCCCCATTCGGGCCATTGGCTATCATCCGCGATGGCCCATGATGCTGCGCCTGCGTGAACGTCGTAACTCCGCAATAAGAGGCCAGCAACTGCGTGAATTTGCGCTGCGTTGCCCCACTGGCATCCAGTCCCCCATACTCCTGAGGAATAGCCAGCCCCAGGAGGCCCTTCGCAGCCAACGCCTCAAAGTTGGCTACATTCGGCCCCGCACCCCGATCCGTAGCCTCGGCGTTTGGCCCCAACGTCGTCTCGCAGACCTCTCGTGCCGCCGCCAAGATCACCGCTTCTTCCGCTTTCTGTGCGATGCCCTCATGCTTGAATCCGACGCCGATCACATCGGCACTGCCTTCATTCCCCTCCGCCACGACTTTGCCTCCCCTTTTCCCCATTCCTACGTTAGTGTACCCGGACTTGTCCGCACGAAGCGATTGACCATTTCCCCACGACGCTATAATATGGTGGGAGATGCGTTTTCACCACCCGCTTCGCTTGAGGACACAGAGGGCACAGAAGTTACACAGAGGAAATACAAGGTTTAGAGAGAATGAACCCCAGAGTAGAAAAGATTTAAGGAGGGTACATGGAAGTCCCAAGATCGCTGACGACACGCATTATCGGGTGTGCGATGCAGGTGCACACTGCGCTTGGACCGGGCCTGCTCGAATCGACTTACCAGGAATGCCTGTGTCTGGAGTTGGGGCAAGAAGGATTGTCTTATCGGAAAGAATGGGAAATTCCCGTGCTATACCGGGGGCACAGGATCGATTGCGGTTATCGCGTCGATATTATTGTGGAAGACGCGGTCATTCTCGAACTCAAAGCCGTGGAGACCCTCAAGCCGATCCATGAAGCCCAA
>JAYUMV010000099.1:0-3560 GCA_043762265.1 Chthonomonadaceae bacterium
TATGGCGTTCAGTTCTTGTTTAGCGCCATCAACGACCCGAAGACTCACATGGGAGTGGAAACCGCACAGGTGCTCTCCCGTTTCGATCATCCTTACCGACAGGCGAAGGAGATCCAGGGCCTGCCGTTCGGCAACCTCTCGTTCGATCTGTGGAGTGTCTTTCGTTTCCGGGTGGTCATGTTCTCATTCCTCACATCGATCCCCTTTCTGTTGTGCGCCCTGCCATTGAAGCTCCTCGGCAAGAAGGTAGTGCTCTTCGACGAGACCTGGCGATACCCCTACGATGTGAAGCGGTACAAGCCGTTTCTGCCGTTGGTACGTTTTCTCGTTCGGCGGTGCGTGACCTCATTCGTGGTGGCCAGCAGCAACTCCAAAACCATGTTTGTGCAGGAGTTCCAGGTGCCTGCGGAGAAAGTATTCGTCGCCTATCACTCGACGGTGGATTTTGGAGCGTTGCCGCGTGATCCCGCCAAAATGGCACAGATCAAAGCGAGGGTGGAAGCAGTCAGCAATGGCCGACACGTCGCTCTCTATCTGGCCCGCATCGTCGAATACAAAGGGCTTGATGTACTGATCCGCGCGATGGCGGCGCTTCCGGAGACGGCATGTCTGGTCGTCGTCGGAGGCGGTCCCTTTCAGGAGGAGTGTGAACGGCTCGTCGGTGAACTGAAACTGAGCGATCGTGTCCATTTTCTGGGAAGCTGCCTGTCGGACGAATCGCTCTACTATCACCTTAACGCGGACGTGTTTGTGCTGCCTTCGCGGTTTATGCCCGGCGACATCGTCAACTGCGAGATGTGGGGCAATACCGTCAATGAGGCGATGAGCCTGGAAGTCCCGACCGTGTTGACCGACGCCGTAGGCGCATCGGCAGATGTCATCATAGACGGCGTCTCCGGGATGCAGGCGACGCAGGGAGACCCGGAGAGCCTTGCAGCCAAACTGGCGTTTCTGTTGGCCGAGGACGACCGCCGTGTTGCTATCGGCAAACAGGGTCGGGTGAGTTTGCTGGCAAAATGTAACTACGACCAGAACTTCGGCGCATTTAAGCAAGCGCTGGATCGGGCGACAGGCAATCGATGATCAAGGTCGTTCACGTCATTACGGGGCTCTGCGTCGGCGGCGCGGAGAACATGCTGTTCAAACTGGTATCGCGGATGGACCGTTCGAAGTTCGCTCCCGAAGTCATCTCTCTTTCCGGCATCGGGCCGATGGGCGAGAAGATGCTCGAAGCGGGCATTCCCGTTCGCGCCCTGAACCTGCGGCCCAGTCTGCCTAACCCGGCGCTCGTGCTGCGGCTGGCCCAATGGATTCGGCAGAGCCGTCCGCAGGTGGTCCAGACCTGGCTGCACCATGCCGATCTCATCGGAGGCGTTGCCACCCGCCTTGCGGGCAATATCCCGCTCGCCTGGAACATCCGACACAGCAATCTCGACCCGGCCACCATCAAGCGTCAGACGATCTTGATCGGCAAAGCCTGCGCACGCTTGTCGCATACGGTACCACAACGCATCGTCTGCTGCTCGGAAGCGGGCCGAGAAGAGCATGCCCGATTGGGCTACGCGGCGGACAAACTGCTCGTCATTCCCAACGGCTTCGATCTGGCTGCCTATCGGCCCAGCGAAGAGGCGCAGAGCGCGATTCGGGAGGAACTCGGCATAGGAGCCGACGCTCCCCTGATAGGACTGATCGGGCGTTTCCATCCGATGAAAGATCATGCGACGTTCGTGCAGGCGGCGGCGCTGCTGCACAAGCGTCGGCCTGATGCCCACTTTCTCTGTTGTGGGGAAGACGTCACCTGGCAGAACGATGCCCTTGCGCATGCGATTCGGCAGGCGGATCTATGTGACAGCTTCCATCTGCTCGGACAGCGGCGCGACATTCCGCAGATCGCGGCGGCTTTGACCGTCTGCACCCTCTGTTCCCTCTATGGAGAGGGCTTCCCGAACGTCCTCGGGGAGGCGATGGCGTGCGGAGTCCCCTGCGTCGTCACCGATGTCGGGGATTCGGTGTTCATTGTCGGCGAGACGGGCCGGGTCGTGCCTCTGCGTGCCCCGGAAGCCCTCGCGCAAGCCTGGGAGGGACTGCTTTCGCGCCCTCTTGAGGCAGTACAGCAGGGCGCTATGGCCGCACGGGAACGCGTCGAAACTCGCTTCGCGCTCGACGCGGTGGTAGAACGCTATCAAGAACTTTATAAGGATATGAGTCGTGCCTGAAAATGCAGATCATGAGGTTATCGAGGGCTTTGGGGATGAGTGGACTCGCTTCGACCAGTCGGAACTGACCCCTTCAGACCGTGAGGCGATGTTCAACGAATACTTCGCCGTCTTTCCCTGGGCGCTCTTACCGCCCAACCCTATGGGCTTCGATATGGGATGCGGCAGCGGGCGGTGGGCCACTTTGGTCGCCCCGAAAGTCGGGACGCTTCACTGCATCGATCCTGCCGAAGGGGCGCTTAATGTAGCGCGACGCAACCTGGCGTCGAATCCAAACTGCGTCTTCCATCTCGCGGGCGTAGACGCCATTCCCTTAGCGGACGCAAGCGCCGATTTCGGGTATTCCCTCGGCGTACTGCATCACATCCCTGATACGGAAGCCGGCCTGAAAGCCTGCGTCGCGAAATTGAAGCCGGGCGCTCCCTTCCTGGTCTATCTCTACTATAAGTTCGACAACCGGCCCGCATGGTTTCGTCTGTTGTGGCGTACCACCGAGGCGGGTCGGTTTTTGTTGTCGCGGTCTCCTTATCCTCTGCGTTTCGCCTTCAGTCAGATCATCGCTGCGACGATCTACTGGCCACTGGCCCGAATCGCGCGTCTGGCGGAGAAAAAGGGACGACGTGTCGATGCCTATCCGCTGGCCTACTACCGCCATCGCGCGTTCTATGTGATGCGAACGGATGCTCTGGATCGATTCGGCACCCGCTTGGAGAAACGGTTTACCCGCAAACAGATCGAAGCGATGATGACGGCTGCGGGGTTGTGCGATATTCGGTTCAGTGATCATCCGCCTCATTGGTGCGCTTCGGGAATAAAGCAAGAGATCCCTCATATAATCTAGTTGGAGTGCGAACTCCCGCCCCTTTGCTCCGTCTATATTGATGGGCGGCTTCTTTTGGCCGCCCGTGGCAGGAAATACAAAGAGGCGAGACCGTTCAAAGATAAAAGTCGGCAGAGAACCCACTTCAGGCGCACTCAAACGCTATACCGTGTGATGAGAACCTTGCCGTCTTCACACTGCCTGAATCTTCTCTGCCTTCCACCCTTAATCTATGTGCGGTTTGATATTGCCCCGAAGCAAGAAAAAAATAATGAAGGTAGTTCATATCATTACCGGATTGAAGGTGGGCGGGGCCGAGTCCATGTTGTGTAAACTGGTAACTCGTCTGAGCAGTCCCGAGTTTACTCATGAGGTTGTCTCTCTCAGTCAGATAGGTCCCATAGGTGAGCGTATGCAACAGGCGGGCATCACCGTCCGAGCACTGGGAATGCGTCCTAACCGGGCGGACCCGCGCCCTATTCTGAAGTTGGCGAGGTGGCTGCGGAAAAGCAGGCCCGATGTCA
>JAYUMV010000100.1:0-3243 GCA_043762265.1 Chthonomonadaceae bacterium
CTTTCGGCCGAGGAGTCGAGAGCGAGTTCCAGGACGCGGCTGACATCGTTGACGAACTCGAAGTGCATACTTTCGCGTACTTCATCCGGCAGATCTTCCATGATGTCCTTGCGGTTCTTCTCCGCCAGAATGATCGTGGTGATTCCCGCACGCCGCGCGCCCAGTACCTTCTCTTTGACTCCGCCGACGGGCAGCACCCGCCCGGAAAGCGTCACCTCGCCTGTCATCGCCAGCAGCGGCTTCACGAGGCGACCGCTGAAGAGCGAGGCCAGCGCCGTCGTCATCGTGATCCCCGCCGAAGGGCCATCCTTCGGGATCGCGCCGGCCGGCACATGGATATGCACGTCGTTCTTCTCGTAGAAGTCCAGCGGTGCCCCGATCTCCCTGGCATGAGCGCGTACATACGAGAGCGCGGCCTGGGCCGACTCCTTCATCACGTCGCCCAACTGTCCTGTGATCGTCAACGTAGACGGCCGATTGAGAGGACTGGGTGTGGACGCCGTCTCGATGAAGATGATATCGCCCCCCATCGGGGTCCATACCAGTCCGGTCGCGACGCCGGGCCGATCGACACGCTCCATCGCCTCTTCACGCTCGAAGCGCGGGGAACCCAGGAACTCCTGGATCTGCGCGGGGGTCACCTCGAGCGTCTCGAACTTGCCTTCGGCAAAGGCACGCGTCGCTTTGCGGCAGACTGCCGCGACCTCGCGCTCCAGGTTACGGACGCCCGCCTCACGGGTGTACCCGCGCACCAGAAGCTGTACGGCCTGCGGCAGGAAGGTGAGCTTACCGACGATCCCATGCTCTTCCAACTGCTTCGGAATCAGGTGTCGTTCCGCGATGGCGACCTTCTCTTCCTCCGTGTAGCCGGGGATCTCGATGATCTCCATACGGTCGCGCAGAGGCGGCAGAATGGTGTCCAGCACGTTCGCGGTAGTCACGAACAGCACTTTGGACAGATCGAACGGCACATCCAGGTAGTGGTCGCGAAACGCCGTATTCTGTTCGGGGTCGAGTACTTCCAGAAGCGCCGAGGAAGGATCGCCTCGAAAGTCGGAGGTGATTTTGTCGATCTCATCCATCATAAAGACCGGATTATTGGTCTCCGCCCGTTTGATGCCCTGCACGATCTGGCCGGGCAGTGCGCCGATGTAGGTGCGCCGGTGCCCCCGAATTTCGGCCTCGTCGCGCACACCGCCCAGAGAGATGCGTACGAACTTGCGGTCGAGCGCCCTGGCGACCGACCGGCCCAGCGAAGTTTTGCCTACGCCGGGAGGGCCGACAAAACAGAGTATCGGCTGCCTGGCCTTGCCGTCCTGCCGGAACTTACGCACCGCCAGATACTCCAGAATTCGGTCTTTCACCTTTTCAAGACCGTAGTGATCGGCATCCAGTACTTCTTTGACCGCATTGATATCCAGATTGTCCTCGGTGCTGGTCTGCCACGGCATCGCGACCATCCAGTCGAGGTAGGTGCGCGTAACGTTGTACTCGGGCGCGGCGGGATTCATGCGCGTCAGACGGTCCAGTTCGCGCTCGGCCTCTTTGCGCGCCTCCTCCGGCATACCGGATTTGACGATCTTTTCGCGCAGCTCGTCCACTTCCTGCGTCCTGTCGTCGCCTTCGCCCAACTCCTTCTGGATCTGACGCATATGCTCCCGCAGATAGTATTCGCGCTGCGTCTTGCCCATCTCCTGCGCCACTTCAGACTGAAGGCGGCTTCCAAGCTCCAGCAGCTGCAGCTCTCTCGCCAGCAGCTCCATAAGCCGGGTCATGCGCGGCTTGAGCTCCACGGTCTCCAGGATCTCCTGGCGCTCCTGAAAGGTGAAGCGCGGCATCTGCGCGGCGATCAGATCGGTGAGAATATGCGGATCCTGCACATTGTTCGGCATCGTGCCCATCTCATCCGGCAGATCCGGCGACATCCCGACGATTTTGGTGAAGAGCTGGCCGATATTGCGCCGCAGCGCTTCGATCTCCATCTTCTCCTCTTCGAGGATGGGAAGCTCTTCGATCAGGCGCACTCTTACCTTCAAGTAGGGAGTGGTCTCGACCGCTTCGATGACTTCGAAGCGTTTCAGCCCCTGCACGATCAGCTTGATGCCCTCCGGCACCTGACCCATCATGCGGATCGCCACGACCGTGCCGATCTTGTAGATGTCGTCCAGCGTGGGGTTCTCGACCGACGGGTCTTTCATACAGGCGACCGCGATGAGACGGTTTCCGCCCTCCGTCGAGTCGTTGATCAGTTTGATCGAATTCTCGCGTCCTACTCCCAGAGGAGCCACGAGAGACGGTACGATCACAACCTCCCGCAGAGGCAGCAAATTCAGCTCTTCGGGAATCCGCTGATTCGTCTCGTTCTCTCCGTCCGCTTCCGGGGTTTCGGAGTTTTCTTCACGGGGCTGCCCGTCGTTATCGATGTCTATATCGGCAGCGTCCGCGATCTGTTTAAGTATATCTGAAAGGTTCTTGGGATCCATGTTCTTCTCTCAGTCCGCGCTCTGTCCTGCTCATTATGGTGGGGGCAGGGATCGCTCGACAGGGGCCACCCTGTTCTTTGGCTTTCACTCCGGTCCTTACGTTTGAACCGGAAGGCGCTCGGTCGGTCGGCATCAGAGGCGAAGCGTGCTCCCCCGATGTCGGATCACCCGCTCGCTTGGGATGCTTTTCGGGTACTCATAAGTATACGCGGAATCGTGTCTGTTCGCACCAACTTCGAGTCCCTCACAGAAAAAACTCTGTCGGAGCGGTTTCAAACCTGCGTGTACTACACTCATACTAAATGAGTATACTATTGAAGAGACCCTGAAGTTCCCATGTTCTGAAGCGTGATACAGACGCCCACCCTCCCGATGCGCGTCCTCCACCCGACGCATAAAAGCGATCCCTCGAAAGGGATCGCTTTTATATTTCCAGGCGTGTTTTGCCGCTGTGATGCGAAGCGGCGCCCATTGCAGGATCGGTCGGCTGTCTCTAAATGTCGTTGACCGTTTTCTTGACCGCCTCTTTGACTTTACCGAAGCCCTCCTGGATCTTCCCCTCGGCCTGTTTGAGGTTGCCTTTGACGACCTCCTCCGTACTATCGGCGGCGCTTCCAAGGGATTTCTCGGCTTTGCCCTCGGCCTGCTTCATCTTGCCCTTGATAATATCTCCGTTTGTCATTGTCGTGTCCCTTCTGCCGCTGTCCGGCGGCGTGCTTGCTGGCTAAAAGACGGATGCATAGCCGGATCTGTTCCTCGG
>JAYUMV010000101.1:0-10457 GCA_043762265.1 Chthonomonadaceae bacterium
GCGGAGGTTTGGGTCAGATACGTTAGACCGAACGAAGCGTTGTGGTTAGGAATGAACTCGGTGCGCGCGCCGTAGATGGTTCCTTTGGAGGCGCTGTAGTCGAGCGCTTCAAAGGAAACGGCAATGGAAGAACTGGGCAGAATCACGTTGCCGTGCGTGAAGTTGAGCTGGCCGGTATAGAGGTCGAGCGTGTAGTCCTTATCGGCCCCCTGGATCAGGTCTTTATTGTCCACACGCACATGGGCGCTGCCGTCCACGATCTGTCCGGCATAGACATAGTAAGGGCCGGTCGATCCATTGCCGGCGATGACGATCGTGCGGGTCTCGGCCGTGGTCTTCGAGTAGAGCATCGTCGATTTTAAGTTGGAAGACCAGTGATTGGTGAGCTGAATGCCGTGCAGGGAGCGGTTGAAATCGACCAGCGAATTACCGGCCATGGTCGGGGTGAAATCGCCCCATTCGACGCGGACTTTTTTGGTGCTGTAATCCAGCTTGACGCGGTTGTCGTTCGCGTTGCGGTAGGGGCTGTTGCTGATCTGCGTGTGGTAGTGCAGGGCGTTGAAGAAGGTGGCATCCACATCGAGTTGGGTGTCGTTGTAGATTCCGTTGGAACCCTGACCGTTGTACTGAGAGTCCTGATAGGAGTTCTGGCTGCCGGAAATACTGTCGTAGCGGAAGGAGAGGGTCTGGTGTCCGCTGGCCGAAACGCGGCTGCCGGTCTTCTGCTCCAGACGGGAAAACCAGTCGCCAATACCGCCGAACATGCCGCTTTTTTTGCGTTTGGGCCGGTTGAAAATCTGGTCGTTTTCGGCTTCCTGGTTCAGGGGGAGGGTGAAGCCGGGCACAGGACCGAGCGAACGACGTGAGGCCTGGCTTCCGTCAAAAGGTTGAGCCATTTGCCTCGACGGTTCGAGAGCCGTGTGATCGGTTCGGGACAAAAGATCCCAGAGCGAGTCGCCATCCGCTGCATGCGCGGACGAGGCGGCAGATTCCAGCGCGAAGAGCGCCAGACACAGAAAAACATGACGATGATACAGTCCGGGCATAGAGTCCACTCCACCTCGACACACGGTTCCCCTTCGGCTCCTACACTTACCTGGGGCGCATCGAAGCACTAGATCCAGAGTGACCGCCGCTGGCGTACAGATCGGGGGATCCTACGCAGTGGGGTCGAAAATTGCCGGAAAAGGGGGAGTGATGTGTCAATGAGCACACTGGAGACATTATACCATTAAGATGTCGTGGAAGCAATCCCTTTGCGGCATTCGTAAAGTAAAGGTTGGAAACACTTGCCAAAACCCTGAAGAACGTACTATAATGGTGACTAGCACCCAATTTTCCGCCCTGTTGTGGCGCGCCCCCTTCTGAGAGTTTGTTTTGTTCGCATCTCCCGATCTCCGGTGACCGCCTGACGGCAAGCCGAACTCTCCTTACCTGCGTTAATAAGGTGAAAACATATGTTCTGTACCGCGTGTGGCGCTCGAAACACCGAAATCAGCAATTTCTGCAAACAGTGCGGTCATAAAATCGACCATGCCGCTGTGCCTCGCATCAGCGAAGAGGCGTTTGATCGTGCGCTTCCACTGGAAGAGCAGGTCAGCGCATTGTTGGAGCGAGCCTACCGCCTACGCAAGTCCGGCGAGCTCTCCGCCGCTGCCCGCCTCTGCGAAGAGGCGCTTCGCCTCAATCCAGAAAGCACCTCCGTCCATTCGCTGCTCGGGCAGATTCACGAGCAGACCGGCAATCGCGACGCGGCGCTTCGCGAGTACGAGCGGGTGCTGCAGCTCAATCCAGGCAGCATCGCCGACCGTGTCAAGTTGGATGAGTTGCGGGGAGACGGCCTGCCTGTCCCGCTCCACCCGCGCACCAGTCCGCATATCGTCATGCCGAACCGCGCACAACCGAACCCGAACGGACGGCAGATGCTGGGCATCGCCGGAATCGCGGGGGCCTTGATGGCGCTGGGCGGGCTGCTAGCCCTCCAGTTCATCGCGCACCAGGACAAAAACGGCAGTCAAGCCGCGAACGGAACCTCTCGTAACTCCAGTCGTCTGGCGGCCAACACCCCGCAGACAGATCCGATCTCCGGATCCTTGTCCAATGGAACCTCCTCCGCGCCCCAGACCTCGAACACGGTCAACCCAAATGCACCTGGCTCCCCTTCCGGCTTACCGGCCAACGCCACGTATACCGGTATGGCGAGCTATCCTCCATCTAATGCCCAGTCCAATCGCCCTATCATCATCCATGACGTCATCCACGACTCAGCTCCTGTTTCGATGGCTGTGCGTAACGGCGGACTGCCCAATCTGAGAGGGTTGAGGACGCAACCGATAAACGACAATTCGGAGGAGCGGGTCCATCTCGACGGCAACGAAAAACCGTATAACATCACGATTCACGCGAACGGAGATTCCACGGAACCTGCGGACAATGGCGGAACCAATACGCCGCCAAAAGGCGCCAATCCTGCCAAAGGCGGCGGTAATGCAGTCGTTTCCAAGGGTGCCGCTCCGAAGACAAATCCGCCCATCATAGAGCATATCCATGTCAATCAGCCGCCCGCCGAAAGCGGCAATGCAGGCGCGAACCTGGCCGCTCCCAGCACAGAAGCGCAGAGTCTGATCGCGATCGCCAGCGACAAGTTCAAAATGGCCGAGTACGATACCGCCATTCGGGCTTACCGACGCGCGCTGGCGGGAGCAGGCAGCCAAAAGGCCTATGTCTTTATGCAGATGGGCATCTGCTTCCAGCACATCAAAGATAAGGCGAGCGCGATCAACAATTTCCATACCGCAATCGAAGAGTATCAGAAGCTGGAGAGCGCCCATCAACAGGTCGATCTGGCGCGGGTCGGGATCAAGGTCTGCGAGAATGGAATCAAAATATGCACCGCCGAGTAATACGTGGGCGACTGCCGATTCGTCTGGCGCTATCGGCCTGCCTGACTCTGCTGCCTCTGTCTCTCCTGACCGCACCGGCGCTCGCCCAGCCCCCCTTAACCGGAAGCGGTGCGGATCTGACACAAACGCAGGAGAATATGCCGCCGCTTCTGCTGGTCACCCGCCGCCAACCCAAAGCCACGGCCCATGACGAAGCGATCCGCTTTGCCTTGCAGGATGCTGCCATCGGCCTTATGCGCAACTCCGGACACTACCTGGTCACGATCTACAGTCCGTCGGAGCCTCGGATCAAGAACGCTCTGCTCATCCATTCCGTCTCTTCGATCGATATGAGCGAGCCCTTACAGGCCGAAGGAATACAGCATCTCGCCTCCGCTCTTGGCATCCGTACGATCCTCCTTCTGACCCCGACCTTCGACAAAACCGGTGTGAAGATGACGACACAGATGTATCAGAATGTCGGTCAGGACAGTTGGCAGCTTGGAGTTTCCGGAGAGGGAGAGACGCCGTTCCTGTACGGTAAGCGCCACCTGAGCGCCAAAGAGATCATCGCAGTTTCGATCGATTCGGTGGCGGCTCTGCTGCACCTGCCTTCCCATCTTGCCGCCGACCTCAATGTGAAAGCGGTAGAAGACGCCTCCCTGACATTGAGCAAAAAGCCGGGCAAAGGCGATCAGGCGCACAACAACCCTAAGACGAAAGCGGCCCCAACAGCCTCTACCGATACGCAGAACCCTCCGGACAAGACGCAGGTCTCGACATCGACGACCGAAGAGCGTCCAAAGGCGCCTGTCGTCGCAAAGCCTGCCGTTCCGAAAGAGATCCGGGTCAAAGATCCGAAGACACGGGCTGTAAAAAACGACAAAACGCCGCCGGGCGTCAAGAGCGAAGACTTGTTGGCGCAACTGAACAACCAGACACCTCCCAACGGCGCTCCCCTTCAGGACGGCGGAAACGGACGGGCCGATGTGCCGACTACGCCGACAGTCTCGCATCCCAACTACGAAACCCTGGCGGATCACTATCACGACAACCATGACATGGCAAATACCATCACCTGGCTGCGCTACGCCGTGAACGAACGCCCGCGTGACATCCCGTTGCGGAACAAACTCATTCTCGCCTATCAAGAGCGCAAAATGCCGGATGCGGCGCTTGCCGAGATCGCCCGCGCGCTCCAGCTCTCCCCGAACGACAGCGGTCTCTACCGCGCCTACGGCAACACGCTCATGAACAAAGGCGACGTTCCGGGCGCAGAAAAGGCGTTTCGCGACGCTGTCCGCCTGAACCCCGATGATACTATGGCACGCATCGCCCTGGGCGATTCCCTGATGCTCGACAACCAATATGCCGATGCCATGGATTCCTATAGCGCCGCTCAGAAGGCGGATCCGCGCAGTCCCCTGCCCCATCGCCGCCTGGCGCGTGCACTCCTGATACGCGCCGCCGCCGATCCCAACCAGTATGTAGCCAGTCTGGAAGAGATCGGAAAAGCGCAGGGTTTGACCCCCGCGAACGATAAGGCCACGTATCAGCAGGACTACGGGACCCTGATGGCGATCACGGAGTCTCGCTTGAGGGAGATGTTAGACGAGGTCTCCGGCAACTTCATCGCCTTTACAAAAGGCAAGCAGAGCGGAAACGACACCTTGCGCGCCCTCTCGGATATTCAGGTCCGTACCGACGCCATCTCCGGATACCTGGATAAGGCCCCCCCTGCCATCGGGCAGGATGTCACCCAGATCCACTATCAGCAGGCCGCAACGCAAATGATCCTGAGCATCACCCTGTTCCGCACTTATGTCAATGGCAACAAAAGCGATTCCGTCAAGCAGCAGATGCAGGATGCGTCTGCCCAGTCCTATCAGGAGTTGGACGCAGCGCACAAACGCCTCGCCGAAATTCGGGCAGCCCTCCTTCCGAAATAGCGCCAAACTTCCACAGCGGCAAAACATGAGACTAGACCCTGGAGTAGATCACTCCAGGGTCCGGTTGCTTTTTCTCGCGACGGCACACCAAGGCTCCCATGGCGGCAAGCAGGCGTCAGAACGTGCGAACGCCCTTCTTGAGGGTGTTGTCCCAGCGGTGGGTGCAGAGATAGTCGAGGGCGACATGAAGGGCGCGCGACGTGTTCTGACGGCGCAGGATCTCCACACCGAATCCGCCCACATAGCCGCAGGGATCGGGCAGTGCAGCAATAATCAGGTCGATCCACGCGTCGGACAGCGGGTTCAGACGCAGCAGGGCCATCATGGCATTGATGCGTACCTGATCCTGTCCCGTCCAGGAGCGACGCTGAAGCGTCTTCCAGGCCGGGTTTGCCGTCAACAACAGGCGCTGAAACTCCGGCAGAGCTTCTTCTGTCAACAGGCCGATCTGTCCGAGCGCGTCCAGCGCGGTGCGCACCACCGGATGCGCGGGATGCCGCAGTTTGTGGAGCACGGGCAGATAAGCCGATTGCGCGGCGCAACCTATCTCGCCGAGCGCGAAGAGGGCGTTGATCTGCACCCATTCGCTGGGGCTATCCAACAGGCCGATCAGAGCCGGAACGGCGGGCGCTCCAAGCGCCCCCAGGGCATAAGCGCTGTTTTCCATCACGATCACGCCTTCGTCCCAGCCTTCCGTCGTACGGTTGGCGAGATCCGCGATCAGCGGCTCAACCGCCGCTTCGCCCATCGCTGCCAGCATATACATGGCTTTCTGCCGCGCAGGATCGTCGCCCTCCATCACCGCCATCAAGCCCGGAATGGCAGCGCGGTCCGTCTCTAACGGAGGTACGACCACCCCACGGAGCCAGTCCCAATGCCGCCTCCATACGACCTCGACCTCCGCAGGCGCTTCGTGCTCTATCGGCGAATGCCACTCCGTTTCGCAGCAGTCCCAGGTAGGTGCGGTCGGCTCCTCGACACGGGCAAAGACGAACTTGACCATGTGCCGTGTGTGGTCGGCGGCATTGTAGGAGCCGCCATGCACCACATCGAAATGGACCAGAATACAGGTTCCCTCCGGGCCGCTGCCCTGCTTACCGCGCTCCTGATCCGCAGCGGTGTAGGCGCGATAGAGTTGGGTCGCGGGGATCAGTTGGGTCGGTCCCAGCGTGTTCGGGGTGTCCTGCGGATAGTAGAGGATCATGGCATAGCGGGGAAAGTGGTGGCGCGGACGCGCCAGCGGGCTATGGTCGTCCTGATGCCAGCCGACGAAGCTATGAGAGCCCTTACCGGTCTTCGCTCCCGTCGCCGTGATCTCGCCGCCGGGCTCGTTGTTGTGCGCGAAGCGGTGCGGATGCAGCACATAACCGCGTCCCAGCACGCTCGTCAGCGCCCCGCGTACAACAGGGCTGTCCAGGACTGCCTGCATCTCCGGCACTGCTGGCAGCACATTGTTGCCGGGGTTGCTCTCCTGATGCATCAGCCACTGAAGCCGCTCATAGACCGCGTTATGAATCTCGGTCGCCACATTCGCGTTCAGGATCAGATAGCCGTCCGTCACGAAACGGCGCATCTGCGCATCCGTCAGCAACACCTCGTCCTGCGCAATTGGCATCCTCTTCTCCGTTTCCCCAGGTTTCTACTCGGAAAGCCGATTCGGCTCCCGTTTGACGGTCGGCTGCGGGCAGACGATCTTGCGTTGTCGAGGCGTCAATCGCGCCAGAAGTTCCTCCGAAGCGGCATACGGGTGTCTGAAATTGCCCCACGACGGCCCATAGCGATACACCACGATACGCCGCTCACCGGGATTGACACGCTTTGCGGAGCCGTGGCTGATCGCATCGACAAACAGCAGCGCATCGCCTGCCTCCAGATGTACCTCTATCGCACCCTCTACACCGTCTACGGAGCGTACCTCCCCAGCCTTCATGCTGTGGGCCGCGACATCCGGATGCACGAAATTCGATTTATGACTGGCCGGAACGACCATCGTCGCGCCATCGCCGGGGCCGATGTCGGTCAGCGCCATCAAAAGATTGATCTGCCCGCAGTGGAAGCGCCCGTTCTGGTAGCGATACTGGCAGCGGATCACGCCGTCGTAACCGCCGGAGTGCAGCCCGATAGCCTCGCCCTTCTCACGCAGATTGGCGAAGTTCTCATCGATAAACAGGGGACCATGATGTCCGTCGAAGGTGCCTTCCCCTCCGACAAAATGCTTGACCTTGGCATACCAGCCCGGATAGTCGATCAGACGCTCGAACGGCTCTCCCGCCTCATAAATCTGCTGGAGGTTGATCCCCTCCGCGCCCCCATAACTGTGCGTATGCACTCCACCATACCATTCGCCTGCCCCCAGCGGTGGATCGAGCGACGCGATCTCCGTCAGAATCGCATTCATCTCCGCCACATGACTTTTGGTTAAAGCGTTCTTCAAGACTAGAAAGCCGTTCAGATCAAAAAAGTACGCTTCCCTCGGCGTAACCGGCTCATCGGGAGTCAGCATCGTCGTTTACATCCTTCCAGAATTTGCACCACCCGCTGCGCTTGAGGACACAGAGGGTGGTGCAAAAGAATCTCTCAGTACTGGACTTTGACGGGTTGGCCGGTGACCAGGCTTTCGTTGGCGGCGAGGGTGACGAGGGTGGTTTTCGCGCCGTCGGCGTGTGCGGAGCGGATTCCGGAGCGGTCGCCGCTCTTGACGGCGTCGATGAAGGCGCGGTCTTCCAGCGTGAAGATCGTGTCACCGGCTGCCACGTTGGCATCGCCCTTGATCTCTTCCGCGCCGGGTTCGCCTGCGCGGTGCAGCAGGAGGTGGTGGCCCCAGTCGGTGAACTTCGCGGTGTGGCTTGCGGCCCAGACGTTCAGAAAGACGCCCCCACCCGCCCCACTGGAGCAGGAGGCCATGATGTTGCCGATGCCGCCGCCTTCGAACTTCATCGAGACGACCATCGCGTCGTCGTTGGTGTAGTTGCTGACGAGGTTGGGCAGTTTCTTGTTGAAGCCGTTGGCTGCGAAGGCAGAGACCTCGACGACATCTCCGGCAAGGTAGCGTGCGAGATCGACGGTGTGGATGACCTGTTCGACGAACTGGCCGCCGCTCTTCTCTTTCACCGGCCACCACTGGCCGATGGGGTTGTTGGCGAAGTAGTCGCCATCACGCATCAGGGGCGCTCCGCCGATCCAGGCGCCGTCGAGCAGGATCGCCGGATCGTTTTTGAGCAGGTCTTTGACGCGGTTGACCGACTTGCGGTAGCGGTTCATGAAACCTGCAGCGGTGATCAGGCCGCTAGCCTCGACCTCTTTCACCAGTTTACGCAGGTCGTCTGGGTCGAGCCCGAGCGGTTTCTCCACCAGGAAGGGGATGCCTGCTGCGAGGCAGGCTCGCTCCGGCGTGCCGTGGGCGTAGGTGGGGATCATGATGTAGGCGGCATCGCACTGCGTTCCGGCCAGCATCTTAGCGGCATCGTCGTAGAAGGGGCCACCGCCGTATTTCTCCGACTTTTTCTGCGCCCGCTCTACGACTACGTCGCAGAAGGCGACCAGTTCCACGTCCTCGAACTTGGCAAGGTTGGGCAGGTGCGATTCGGAAATGCCGCCGCATCCGATGATACCCACACGGATCTTGCGGTCTGTCGTTGTGTCTGCCATGATTGGCGTTTCTCCTCATAAGGCGTTGGGCGCGTCGCGACGATGCGGACGCGCCTGCAAACCTATGTTTCGGTTTTACGGCGCGTCCCTCCTGCCTTGTTTTCATCTTTCTGCGCGTTCAACACGCGCAGACTATTTCGGAGGCGGGACGACGATGGACGAAGCGCCGATGATGTCGTTGAGAATCGTGCGGTTGGTGGTCGTAAGCAGACTGATAAGGCCAGGGGTCGTCTCCGGGGTGAGGGTGTTCGGAGTCATCTTGCCGTCCTGCGCGAACTCCCACGCCCAGACCGCCGCAATCGGAGCGGTGCCGAGCGGAATACGGCCCATAAAATCCTGGGTCCAGGGTGCGGACTGCACTTTACCGTCCCGCACGAACGTCTCGCCGAACTCGCCGACGAACAGGGGCTTGTTCAGGCTCTGGCTCGCGACTCGCGCCCAGGAAAGCAGCACGGCGTGCTCGTGGTCGGGCAGCAGCCAGGAGACGTCGGCAGCCTCCGGGTTCGCGGGATCCGGCGCATACTGGTGTACGCTGACGACATCGAGCGGCGGCGGATTGAAATAGCCGATCATCTCGATGTACTGGTCGAGCGTGTCCTTGGTCCAATCGAGGGGGAAGTTGAGCGGATCGGCGGCGGACTTGTGGGTGCGCATCGCCTCGCGCAGATGCCACGCGGCGGGCCGCATGTCGCTGTTGCCGGAGGTGACGAGATGCCTGCGATCGGCACGCTTGATGACCGTGCCGATCTGCGCCAGAAATCCACGGATCTGCTCGGAGGTCGGGACTTCGTTGCTGGGGCGGGATTTCAGTTGCAGCGAGAGGTCGGCTTCCAGGTTGTACTCGTTGCCGATCTCCCACAAGAGCACACGCGGGTCGTTTCGATAGCGTGTGACGATGGCAGTGACATAAGTGACGGCGAGGCGGTTGGAGACGGTGCCGGAAGTCAGATAGCCGACGATGCCCTCCTGTGTACCGGTCTTGCGCTGCACATAGTCCGGCAGCATCCGGATATTGAACAGGAGGGACGGCACGACGGTGATGCCGTGCTTATCGGCGGCGAGGAGCATGCGGTCGAAGGCGGCGAGCCAGCGCGGGCGGTCCGTCTCGAACAGTCCGAACCGTTCCGGTCCCCAGGTCGTGCCGAAGCAGCGCACAAAGCGCACGCCCGCTATCTCCGCATCCGCCAGCATCTTCTCCGCGCCCGCATCGTCCGCAGAGAGATAGCGTTCGAACAGGTCGGGGATATTCGCGCCGACGTTACGAAACTCCAGTTTACCGCGAAACAGTTGCGAATGATCCGCACGCATGATGTCGCGCGCCCGATCTACGACAGGAGGCTTCGGTGGTTTGACCGGCTTGGGCGGAGTTTTGGGCCGGGCTTGCGGCAGGGTTTGCGGAGGCGTTACCGGCGGCTCCTGCGCCTGCAACGACAAGGAGAGGAGCAATAATCCGCAGACGGCGGCGAAATGCCGCCCGATGCGGTAACATGAAAGGAACATGGTTCGATGCCGGGTCTGATGCATGGAGTGGTTACCACCTCCGCTCAAAAGGATGAAGCTCTGCTCTCAGTATACGCCTCCGCACTGCAAAAACCCTTCGAGATCGAGACAATCGCGCGGCAGGAGCTGCAGCGCGACCGCCTTTTTCCCTTGCTGACGCCTGAGCAGTGCGAATACTATGCTGCGGCGGCTCTGGCCATCGGCGTACGTGAGGCGACGTCCTATCGCGGTGCGTCGATGCTGCCGCTCGCGGCGAAACTGGGAGCGACCGTGGAAGACTACGACGGCGGCAACGTGATTGCAGGCAGCGTGGTCTATGCGGAATACGATGCAGCGTTCAAAAAGATCCGCCTGCATCGGGCGGGAGTAGCTCAACTCGCCGCCCGCCTCGGCCAGGTTCTGCCGGAGGGCATCGCAATCGGCGCGGCGCGCGACCTGCTGATCGCCCATGAACTGTTTCACCACCTGGAAGCGACCC
>JAYUMV010000102.1:0-24860 GCA_043762265.1 Chthonomonadaceae bacterium
AGAAGGCCCCACGTTACAAAGTCGTCTACAAGGCGACCGAAAAGACGAAAAAGGAAAAGACGAAAGTCTAAACGTCAATAAAGGTAAGGAGGTTAACACATGAATGAGGTTCTGGTGGTGGATAACGCCTCGACGGATGGGACCGAGGCGGCGATTCTGGCCCGCTTCCCGGAAGTACGTGTTCTGGCGAACACGGAAAACCTGGGGTTTGGAGCGGCAAACAATCAGGCGATGCGGCTAGCCTCCGGAGAGTTCTTTCTCCTGTTGAACAGCGATGCCTTTCCGTTGAAAGGCTCCATACACTCCCTGTGGGAATATCTTCAGGCCCATCCCGAAACGGGTGTGGTTGGCCCGCGCCTGCTCTTCGCAGACGGTTCCCATCAGGTTTCTATTCACTGCTATGAGTCGCCCTTCCATGCCTGGAAGCAGTACAGCGGGATATGCCATGTCATCGACCTGTATCGCTCCGCTGTCTTCACAAAAACCGGCCCCATACAGAAAGGCTATCTTAAAGGTGCCTGTCTGCTGGTGAGGCGGGCTGCATACGAAGCGGTGCAGGGATTTGACGAAACGTTCTTTTTTTATGGTGAGGAGGCGGACTGGCAGAGACGGATGGAGCAGCACGGATGGCGGATCGCCTATCTCGATTCCGCACACATGACTCATCTGGAGGGCAAGAGCGGCGACAACAATCGCCAGCGTTTAACCCTGTGGTACTATGCCTCGGGCGACTACTTCGTCCGTAAGCACTATGGCATTACTGGGCTATGTGTCTATCGCCTGGCGATTATGCTATGGTGCCTCCGTAAGATTATCCAGCTTCACTTCAAGGGACTTCGCACGAAGGTCTTTTATGCGGATGCGCTCGCCGTCCATCGTTTTCTTCTCCGGCACCTCTTCACCGTTTCGCATGAGATTGGGCGGGCTATTCCGTCCACCCTCGAAGGAAAGGCTTCGCCCGTTCCAGGCTCTGAGGTGGAGATGCAGGAATCGCCTTGATCCGACTCCGGCGAAGAGGCATGACGGCAGGGAAGGCTGCACCGTTTGTGTGCAATATTGGCTTTTGTTAAGCGAACGGGTATATTGACGGTATTAACACAAGGATGTGCCATAAGGGGACAACTGTGCAGAGTAAATTTATTTATGAGACTGCGCCCTATCTATCTTGCCATGCCTCGACGATTGAAGAGAGTCAGGGAACATTGCTCGCGGCCTGGTTCGGAGGCACCGCCGAGCGTCACCCGGATGTAGGCATCTGGGTCGCGCACTTCGAGGGCGGCAAATGGAGCGCCGCTGTCGGGGTGGCAAACGGAGTGCAGTCACCGGAACTGCGCTACCCCTGCTGGAACCCGGTGCTGTTTCAACCCAAGGAAGGGCCGCTGCTCCTTTTCTATAAAGTGGGGCCGAACCCGGTGGACTGGTGGGGGATGCTGATGCGCTCTGCCGATGGTGGCCGAACATGGTCGAAGCCGGACCGACTGCCGGAGGGCATTCTCGGCCCCATCAAGAACAAACCCGTACAGCTCGAAAACGGCGATATCCTCTGCCCTACCAGCACCGAGAAGGGCGGATGGCGCGTCTATCTCGAACGGATCTCCAACCAGGGCCGGAGTTGGCAAGCCACTGCCCCTATCAACGATGGCGTCACTCTCGGCGCGATCCAGCCGAGTATTCTGGTCCATCCCGACGGCTTCCTCCAGGCGGTCGGCCGCACCCAACAAGGCTACCTCTTTTCGACCGAGTCGATGGATCAGGGCCACACCTGGCAGCCGATGACCCTCCTCGACCTGCCGAACCCGAACTCCGGTACCGACGCCGTCACTCTCCACGATGGGCGCTCCCTGCTCGTCTACAATCCTTCCAAAACTGAGCGCACTCCCCTCTCTGTCGCTCTCTCTTGCAACGGCAGACGCTGGAAACCAGTCTTGACCCTGGAAAACATGCCCGGCGAATTCTCCTACCCCGCCGTCATTCAGACAAAAGACGGCCTCGTCCATATCACCTACACCTGGAATAGGAAGCGCATCCGCCATGTCGTTCTGATCCCGGCGCTCCTCTAGCAGGAAGCAAGGAAGGAGAGAGGATTCAAATGCAGAGCAGGAATACAGGAAGGAAGGAAACCAGGAAAAAATGCAGAAGAATGCAAAGAATAGACTCTCCTAGTCGATTTTAGCGGTCAAGAGCCGATAGCACGCCGACAACTATCTTCTTTATTTTTCTTTTCCCCTTCCTGCCTTTCTTTCTTCCTGTATTCCTGCTCTGCATTTGAATCCTGTTTTGCGGTAGAATAGAGGGGCGTAAGGAAAATTGTAAGGCGATCTGCTGTTATGGCTTTGAACGATCTGCCGCGCCTGCTCGATAGTCTGCCCGGTTTTCGGGAGATGATCGAGACGCTCAAAGGCGATGCCGGCGCTGTTGAAATCGAAGGGATGACCAGTTCCGCGAAGGGCTTTGCCCTGGCGCGGGTCTTTGCACGTCTGGGTAAACCGCTGCTGGTCATCACCTACTCGCAGGAGCAGGCGCAGCGGCTCTGGGACGATCTGGTGCGGTACGGTGTGCCACAGGACAGGGTCTGTACGCTGCCGTCGTCGCAAAGTCTGTTTCTGGACGGGGATATTACGGATTTTCGGGTCATCGGTGAGCGCATTGGAGCGCTGCTGACCCTGGCACAAGAGGAGCCCTGTATTGTGGTGGGGACTCTGGAGGCGGCGCTGCAGCGGACTTCGCCAGCGGACGATCTGGTGCCCGCAGTTTTTACGCTGGAAGCAGGACAGACGGTCGAGTTTGAGAGAGTGGTGACGCAGTTGGTGGAGATGGGCTACGAGTCCGCCAATACCGTCACGCGGCCCGGAGAATTCTCGCGGCGCGGCGGCATTCTCGATGTTTTCTCCAGCACAGCGGATGCTCCTGTTCGAATGGAACTGTTCGGCGATGAGATCGAGACGATCCGGCCGTTCGATGTGGCGACGCAGCGCAGTACGGGGCGGCATGCGCATGTCGATCTCGCGCCGGTGCGCGAACTGCGTCTCTCGGTCGAGCGCGTGCTGCCTGCGCTGGATGCCATTCGGGAGGCGTTCGCGAAGCGCAAAGCCGTTCTGGCAGCGAAGGGCGGTAAGGAGGGCCGGGAGGCGATCGAAAGGCTCACGGATCGCGTAGAGGGAGTGCTCGCTTCGTTGCAGCAGCAGGCCTATTTCACCGGGCTGGAGCAGTATCTGCCCTATCTCGTGCCGGAGACGGTCTGCGCGGTGGACTATCTGCCTGCCAACGCGGTGGTTGTGATGGACGAGCCCCACCTGATTCACGAACACTGGGACCGTATCACGGGCGACATGCAGTCGGCGCGGGAACGGCAGTGGGAGCGTGGCGAAGCGCTCGACATCTTCCCGCATGCCCTGGCCTATAAGGCAGGCATGGCGCGGCTGGCAGCCCGTCCTGCCTTGCTGCTGTCGCTGTTGGGGCGGCGGGTGGAGGAGTTCGAGGTCAAACAGACCCTGCGTATCCTATCCACGCCGACAGAGAACTATCGGGGCCGCACGAATGCGCTGGCGGATGAGGTGGGCACCTGGCTTGCCAACGACTGCCGGGTGGTTTTCGTCAGCGATCAGCCAGCCCGTGTGCGCGAAATCTGCGCGGAGATGCATCTGCCGGTGCAGCCGCGCGGCAGCGGGATCGGCGCGAAGGCCAGTCTGCATGTGGAGGAAGGACGGCTGCGCGCAGGCTTTACGCTCGCGGATCTGCGCCTCTATGTGCTGACGGATGCGGAGCTGTTCGGTGCGGCGCGTACCGTTGCCCCTCGGCGCAAAGTGGCGGGGGGCGTGGCGATCTCCTCCGTGCTCGATCTCCGCGAGTTCGACTACGTTGTCCACATGCATCACGGCATCGGGCAGTATCGTGGGCTCGTCAAGCGCACGGTGGACGGCAACCAGCGCGACTATCTCCTGGTGCAGTACCAGGGCGGCGACCGGCTGTTCGTTCCGGCGGATCAGATCGACCGGCTGCAGCGGTATCAGGGCGCGGACGGCTCGCCTCCCCAGATCAACAAACTCGGCGGCAACGACTGGCAGCGCACCACCCGCAAAGTGCGCGAGCAGGCGAGAGAGATGGCCGGAGAGCTTATCCGCCTCTATGCCGCCCGCCATGCGGCGACGCGCCCCAACTTCGGCCCCGATGGCCCCTGGCAGATCGAGATGGAAGAGGCGTTTCCCTATCAGGAGACCCGCGACCAGTTGCGCGCCATTCAGGACGTCAAAGCCGACCTCGAACGCGAGCAGCCGATGGACCGCCTCATCTGCGGCGATGTCGGGTTCGGCAAGACGGAGGTCGCGCTGCGCGCTGCCTTCAAGGTCGTCACGGATGGCAAGCAGGTCGTCGTCCTCTGCCCCACCACGGTTCTGGCTGCCCAGCACCTCACCACCTTCCGCGAACGCTTCGCCGCCTATCCCCTCAACATCGAGCTTCTGAGCCGCTTCCGCACCAAACAGGAGCAGGCGAAGACGGTGCAGGGTCTGAAGGATGGAACGGTCGATATCGTCATCGCCACGCATAGGCTGCTCAGCAAAGATGTCGTGCTCAAGAATCTGGGCCTGGTCATTGTGGATGAAGAGCAGAGGTTCGGGGTCGCCCACAAAGAGCGGCTGAAGCAGTTGCGCACGCAGGTGGACGTGCTCACGCTCTCCGCTACTCCTATTCCGCGCACGTTGAGCATGGCGCTCTCCGGCCTGCGCGATATGAGCGTGATCGAAGATCCGCCCGAGGGTCGCATTCCCGTGCTAACCTATGTGCGCGAATACGATGACGAGTTGCTGCGCGACGCGGTCCTGCGCGAACTGGAACGCGATGGGCAGGTCTACTATGTGCACAATCGCGTCGAGAGCATCCACCATGTCGCGGTACACTTGCAGCGGCTCGTGCCCGACGCACGCATCCTTGTCGGACACGGTCAGATGTCGGAAGATGAGTTGGAGAAGGTGATGATCGCCTTCTACCACCATGAAGCGGACGTCCTGCTCTGCACGACCATCATCGAGAACGGCCTGGATGTCTCGAACGCCAACACGATTCTGCTCGACAACTCCGATCACCTGGGGCTGTCGCAGTTGTATCAGTTGCGCGGGCGGGTCGGGCGGTCCAGTCGTCAGGCCTACGCCTATCTCTTTTACCGCCGGGACAAAGTGCTGACGGAGGTCGCGGAACAGCGACTGGCCGCGATGCGAGAGTTCTCGGCGCTCGGCAGCGGCTACAAAGTCGCCATGCGCGACCTCGAAATTCGGGGCGCGGGCAATCTGCTAGGCGCGGAGCAGCACGGCGCGATGATCAGCGTCGGCTTCGACCTCTACGCGCAACTGCTCGCTCAGGCCGTGCAGGAGTTGAAGGGAGAAGATGTCACCGAAGACATTCTGCCACCAATGGATATTCCCGTCACCGCCCATATCCCCAACGACTATATCACCGGCGAGGCAGAGCGCATTTACTTCTATAAGCGGATGAGCGCGGTGCGTTCGGTGGCGGAGATCGAGAACTTGCAGGCAGAACTCGAAGACCGCTACGGCGATCCGCCGCGCCCTGTCTGGGACGCACTGGCCATTCTGCGCCTGCGCCTGCGCTGTCAGCAGGCGGGAGTCGCGGCAGTTCGGGGCGAAGCGGCGCAGATCAGTATCAAGTTTGGTCCCGGCGTTCGTCTTACTCCGCAGGCGGTCCAACTGCTCACGGTCGCCTTCAAGAACTACCGCTTCACTCCCGACGGCGTGCAGATCGCGCTGGCTGGCCCCAAAGTCCTGCTGCAGGTCGAAGAGATGATCTCCACCCTCGAACAGGCCTTCGCCTTCGGCAAGCCAGACAAGAGCAATGGCGCAGGCGGTGCTGGTTCCGGAACCGTCAAATCTCCCGTAGCTACTGCAAGACGCTGATTCCACTGATTCTAATTATAGAGGATGCAAAACGAATGCGTGAGACGCCATTGATCATCGAGGCCATTGAGACCGTGCAGGTGCCGCCGCGCTGGGGGCTGTTGCGCATACGAGTGGCGGGCGGGCTGGAAGGTTATGGGGAGTATACGGTCGAAGGGCAGCTCGATGGAACCGAGGCTCTGGTGCGCGAACTCTCCCGCCATTTTATCGGCAAAGATGCGCGCGATCTGAAACGTCTGGTGCGTGGCGTCTACGACCTGTCGTTCTATCACGGCGGACCGCACTTTATGAGTGCGCTCGCAGGCATCGAGATCGCGCTGTGGGACATTCAGGGCAAGGCGTCCGGTCAGCCGATCCACCGTCTGCTCGGCGGCAAAGTGCGCGACAAGGTAAAGGTCTATCGCTGGGCGGGCGGCAACAACGAATCGCCGGGCGTGGCGGCGGAAGAGGCAGCAAAAGTGGTTGCGGAGGGAGCGCGGGCGATCAAGATGAACGCCTGTCCTCCCATGGCTGCCATCGACACGTATGGCGGCATCCGCTCCGCAGTCGCCCGCGCTCGGGCCGTACGGGAAGCGGTAGGCCCGGACATCGAGATCGCGTTCGACTTTCATGGGCGCTGCAATGTGCCGATGGCGCGACGGTTAGTGCGGGAGTTGGAGTTCGCCGACCCGCTGTTTTATGAGGAGCCGGTGCGGCCGGACTACAACCGCTGGCTGCCGGAGATCACGCGCCTGACGCATGTGCCTATCGCGACCGGAGAGCGGATGTTTACGGTAGCGGAGTTCTCGGATGTCGTCGCAAGCAAAGCCGCGCACATTCTGCAGCCCGATCTGGTGCATGTCGGCGGTATCTCTAACGCGGCGGAAGTGGCCTCGCTGGCAGAGGCGAACGGCATTGCCCTCGCACCCCACTGCCCCCTCTCGCCTATCGCCTTCATGGCCTGCCTACATGTAGTGGCGCAGTCCCGCGCAGGCTGGATTTTGGAGTGGGCCAAAGGCATCCACTACAATGCCAGCGGAGCCACTGGCGATGTCGATCCCTGGCTGCGCTTCGTGGCAGAGAGCGACTGGCCCCTCTTCGAAGTGGACGCAACCGGCCACCTCCCGATCTCCGACCGACCGGGCCTGGGCGTCAATATCGACTGGGCCGAAGTCGAGCGTGCCGCCAAAACCGGCGTCATCTGGCGCGACATCGAGATGACCCTCCCCGACGGGACGACCGCGAACTGGTGAAACAAGCCATCTGCAAAATTTCCCACTGAAAAGGATAGAGCAGATGCAGAAAACCCTCCGATCAATTGGAGGGTTTTCTGCATTTGCTTATTGGCCTTCTTCTCTTGTTTCTGCAGCACATCTACTTCTGAATTAGGACGTAGAAGACAGTTCGCGCTATAATTTCGAGTTCTTGAAGGAATTAGAATTTATCGCCGTTCCTCATGCATCCGTCTCATTCTTGAACTATGTACTTTACTCTTCGCTTGACCCATCTGGTAAATTGTGCCAACGTGACTTTGCTGTCCGCCGTCTTCAAGATAAATTCTTCTACTGCGTTTTCAGGTTCCAAACTCATTTCGAAACCATTTAAAGCAAGGAAAACAACACAAGTCTGTAAACCTGTACGCTTGTTGCCGTCGTTGAAAAAATGCTTTGTTATGATTTGAAATCCAAGAGCGGAAGCCTTCTCGACTATAGAAGGGTAAAGTTCACGCCCAAAGGTTTCTGTGACAATGGCCCCCAGAATATAATCCAATGCGGCGGGGTGCATAAGGTTATCAGGCCCTACAAACCTTCCGCCGCTATTGGTGATTTCCTCTTTGTTGAACGCAAGAATAACCTCGCGACTCAGGGTTTTGCAAGGGATACCCATAATGAATGATGTTTCTTGCTGACTTCGCGAAATATTCTCATTGCTTCTTGATCCGTCTGGTTCTGTGAAGCAGGACTTGACTCTGTTCTGGCAGGGCTCTGCTCAAGGGCATCGACCTTCTGATTCTCTTCTATTTGAACGACTTCATTCGACATAGCGTTGAACCTCCCCATACTTAGCCTCAGATGGTTCTGCCATCAAGGGCGGAGCCAATCGAAAATTTCTGTTGAGGCATACTTTCTCACTTATATAGACAGAACTAACCAAATTGGTTAGTTTGGTGTCACCTTATTGTACACTATACATGTATGATGTGCGGTGAAATCGATCCCTTGTCGTTTATATTTTTACAAGTGGAGGCTGTCAATCTCCGGTTGTAAAAGCTCTGCCATTTTCTGCCGGAATGCTGGCTTCCTCAGTGCGTCAAGTAAGAAATGCTTTTTAATCGCGCTTTCATCCCAAGAAGACTTCTGTTAGCCAAGTGGATATGCTTTCTATGCGTTCAATCGACGCCGTTCGCTTCTTGACTGCCGAGGCGCTTTCAGCCTTGACGAACTCCCTTACGCTTGCTATACTCGGTAGAAGCATATAAAGCTATCGGAACGACGAAAGGATCAATATCGATGTATCAAATACCCGCCGATCTCGGTCCAGCCCATACAGGAGAGCTTCCTCTCCCTGAAGAGCATCCTTATATGCTGAGGGACGGTATTTATAACTCATGGCATCAGTCCCTCATTTCCAAAGTGGGTGGGAGCGAGTCAGAAGCGCGCCGACGGCTGAGCCTGGTTGGGCTATTTCAAAAATATGTGAGTAGCCGAATGCTGGCTGCCATTTGCCAAGAACAGTTTAGTCTTCCTATCTGGTTAGTCGCCCTGTCAGAGGCTGAATGGGAAGAGGTGTTAGATGCGGTATCAGATAGAAATTTTGAGTTGGATAAGCGGACAGGCTACTATGAAAAGAATTGGACGTCGCTACGTGGCTTTCAAAGGTTAGCACACGAAGAGTTGGCAACCAATAAAGAGGGGCTAGAACAAGCGTTTGTGACCGTTTACAACCAGTATGGGACTTTACTATCACAAGCTCTCGACACGAATTTTTTGGTGACGGTGCAGATCCTGCAAAGAGAAGAGGAGAACCTGCTGTATGCGTTGCAATTAGGTCGCCAGCATAAGCTATGGGACAGCTTATCAGGGATTCTGCAAGGCCTCTGTGTTCTCTGGACGACGCAAGGCAGTTGGGACGAGTGGGCAAACCTCGTATTGGAGTTGGAAAGTTTAACTCTTGGCGAGACAGGTGAGATCCTTCTCGGGCGTGAGAATTTATGGCGTATACTTTCCACCTTCAAACAGGAGATCGCAGATTTTCAACTGGAACTAGAATGCAAAGCGTCTGTCATTCCGCGTCTGAATCGAACAGGCAATGCACGAACTCTCGCTTTTGAAATGTATAAACTAGGAAGTATAGCTCTGAAACGATCGCATGATGGCGAGGCCCAGCGCTGGTTACAACAAAGTCTATGCATTAGCGAGCATATCGGCAACGAGGTACTCCAAGGAGAAATTTTCCATAAGCTGGGTACATCCGCTGACAGGCGCTCCAATTTCATATCCATGTTCGGCAGCAGCAAAACTACAACAGAAGCATTGAGCCATGGCCGCAAGGAGCCTGAAAGCACCAGGGAAGATGCGGTTCGGTGGTACGAACAGAGTATCGTTGTAAAAGCACGGCTTACCGATAAGAGAGGGCAGGCAAAAGTTTTGTGCCGTTTGGCAGAATTATTTCTCTATAAACAGGGGTTCGACGGTTTGTACTTTACAGAGGGAGTATCGGCCCTGTCTAGCTCTAAACAGGATATGGACGATGCAATACGCCTTTACCAGCAGGCATTGCGCCTCAGTGTAGAAATAGGCGCGAAAAAATCACAAGCGGAATCTTCACATCATTTGGGCCGAATTGCTGAGGCGGCTGGTCAGTGGGAAGAAGCGGAAAGGTACTATACAGGAGCATTGACCGCTGGCGAAAGTGTTAAGGGCCATCTATGGGGGGCAGACATAATGCATAGTTTAGGAACTATTGCAGAAAGACGTGGGGACGAGCATTATAGGGCGCTTTTGTCGCAAGATTTCGAAGCAAAAAAGAACATAGGGGAGAAGCAAAGACAGTGGAACGCAGCAATAAAGTGGTATATCCGGAGCGCCAGCATCAAGGAGCGGACAGGAGATAGAAACGGGCAGGCGATTTCTTTACAAAGGCTTGCCGCTGTCTATGTAAAGAATGGCAAGAAGTTCGAGGGCCAGCGATGTTACCGACAGAACCTTGCCTACTTTGCACACAACAGAATGGAACTTTGGCAAGCGCGGACGTTGTACGAGTTGGGAATGATCGCATTATCGGCCAGACAGTGGGAGGAAGCTGATCAGTGGTTTAGACAGGCACTTCCTCTTTGGGAGCAGGATGGAGCCTTACAATGGCAGGCAAAAATTTTGCATAAGCTGGGAATGATCGCCACAAAACGCGGTCAGTGGGAAGAAGGGGCAAGATGCTGTTCTCAAAGCCTTAACATTCAAGAGCAGTTGGGAAATCAACGCGGGCAAGCAGTGAACTTGCATCAGTTGGGAATGATTTCTGAGCAACGCAACCAATGGCAGGAAGCAACCGACTTTTATTCGAGGGCTGAAAAAATTCTTGTCGATTTGAACGATATCCGTGGCCTAAGCTGGGTTCATGAAGCAATATATCGTATAAAACGCCGTGAGAAGATGTCTGAGAGTTAAATAGTTCCTTCCTCTGTCTCATGCTGCGGTCGCCCGCGCGGTGCGGGAGTTGGAGTTCGCCGATCCGCTGTTTTATGAGGAGCCGGTGCGTCCGGACTACAACCGGTGGCTGCCGGAGATCACGCGCCTGACGCATGTGCCCATCGCGACCGGGGAGCGGATGTTCACGGTGGCGGAGTTCTCAGATGTGGTCGCAAGCAAAGCCGCGCACATTCTGCAGCCCGATCTAGTGCATATCGGCGGCATCTCCAATGCAGCGGAGGTGGCATCGCTCGCCGAAGCCAATGGAATCGCCCTCTCTCCCCGATCGCCTTTATGGCGTGCCTGCATGTCGTGGCGCAGTCCCGCGCTGGTTGGATTCTGGAGTGGGCCAAAGGTATCCACTACAACGCCAGCGGAGCGACCGGCGATGTCGATCCCTGGCTGCGTTTCGTGGCGGAGAGCGACTGGCCCCTCTTCGAAGTGGACGCAACCGGCCATCTTCCTATCTCCGACCGACCGGGCCTGGGCGTCAATATCGACTGGGCCGAAGTCGAACGCGCCGCCAAAGTCGGCGTCGTCTGGCGCGACATCGAGATGACCCTCCCCGACGGTGCCACGGCAAACTGGTAAGGCAGAGGGAACGATTGTCTCTCCCTCTGCCTTATAGGAGGCGAGAGACGCGTTTTATCGAATGCCGCCTTGGGCGAGCAGAGCGAACATGGGTTCTTCCTGGGTCGCCTGGAAGAACGCGCCTGCCGCCGGGTTTTTGTAGTTGCCCAGCAATCCGGTAATGACGGGCAGAATCGTCATGACCGGAATCCCGGCATGTTCCAGACGCGAACGCGAATACAACTCGCCGATCAGGGTGTTGGGGCCGGAGGAGTCGAAAAGGGCGATCACATTGAAACCCTCTTCTTTGGCGCTGAGAGCGGGGGGAACCAGGCAGACCTCGGTGGTCAGCCCGGACATCAGCAGGTTTTTCTTGCCGGTGGCGCGGACGGCATTGGCGAAGTTCTCATCTTCCCAAGCGTTGATGACTCCGGTGCGTTTGATGCGATCCGCATACTCCTCTGGCAGGATCGTCTGAAAATCGGGTAACAATAGTCCCTGCGCTTCGGTCTCCAGGCTGCTGGTTAGGACGATAGGCATTCCTGCGGCTTTCGCAAAGCGAGCGGTCAGACGCGCCCACATTTTGACCTCTTCGCGCTGCGCCGGTGTCAGGCCACCTGCCCACTCGATCGTGCCGACCTGATGGTCTACCAGGACGACGGCGGTGTTTTCGATGTTGAAGCCGTTTAACATGGGGTCTCCTCTTGTAAAAAGGGAGGGTGGCAACTGCGGAACCACACGCATTTTGCCGCCCTCCAGCGTTGGACACTCCTCTTTACGCCACGGATCCTCTCCTTTACCCTGTCCGAAGGATAGGTTTTTGCGGAGACGTGTCAAGACGCAACAGCCCGCGCTGAAAACCGATCACGACCGCTTCCGTTCGATCTGCCGCCCCCAATTTCGTGAGGATGTTATTGACATGGAACTTCACGGTCCCCTCCGAAATAAAGAGCGTGTCCGCAACCTCATGATTGGAGTTTCCGGCCGCGATGAGAGTGAGGACTTCGCGTTCACGTTCCGTCAGTGAGAGAGAAGCTGCCTTCCCTTGCTGTTCTCGTAAGAGCGCCGGTGAGAGCCACACTCCGCCGCGAGAAACTGCACGGATCGCCTTCGTAAGCTCTTCGAGCGGATCCGTTTTCAGGACGTAGCCGTCCATCTTCGACTTCAGCGCCATGGCGATCTCATCCGGTCCTCGGAAGGTCGTGAAGATGAGGAAACGCAGCCCCGGATCGTTCTGACGGGCAGAAGCGACGGCCTCGGTAATCCGATGACGCTTCACACAGAGGTCTAGCAGGATCACATCGGGACTATGGACACGGACCTGCTCGGTGAATTCCGGCACGTTTTCTGCCGTTGCCACGATGTCGATATCGGGCGTATTCGCAAACATCGCCTGCAACCCCTGTCGAGCGATCGGATGTTCATCCGCGATAAGCACACGTATCATACTTGAATCTTTGCTTCCCTTCTTCGAGATCGTTACTCCGAATAGTCCGCCTCCCACTTATAGTCGGAGGTGCCGATCTTTTCTTTGCTGACGACTTTGCTGTTCTTCTTGATGATACGGTAGAGCACGGCAGTGATGTGACGCTCGTTTAATTTTTTTGAGTCTACCGTGAGACCGATCTTCCGTCCCGTGACTTTCGCGCCGTAGAGGGTGGCGGAAGCTTTGTCGCCTGCGGCGCTGTAAGCGATGTAGACGGGAGCCTGCGTGTTGTTCTTGAACTTAAAGTCGATATGGTTCCAGGCGAGGGTAGCATCCCGCCCTACAGGGAGATAAGCCACCGGATGGGAGTGCGCGCCGTATTCGACGACAGTCAGGCCTGAGAGCAGGACGGCATTGAAAAGAACCCCGGTGACCTGCGAAACCCCTCCTCCGATCCCCGCTGTCAGTTTTCCGTCCGCAATGACTTTGGCGGTAAGATAGCCGTGTTCGTGGGTGCGTTCTCCCAGAGTTTCATTGAGGGAGAGCGTCTCGCCCGGTTTGAGGATCTTACCGTTCAGGGCGTTGATGGCGACGCGAATATTACGGGCGCGCTTCTGGCTGCCCGGATTGAACGCTTTCTCGAAATGGCCGAGACGTCCGGTGACGCCTTTGAGGTCGGCTACAGATACTTTGGCGGGATGTTTTCCTACCACTAGCGGCAGGGCATGCAGGGCAGGATTCGCGTTCAGGAGCGCCGCAATATGGTGCGCAGAGGCCTCGACATCGATGGTACGAGCGCTCTGACCAGGCACGATTTTGACCGATCCTCCACGCTCTACGATGCGGGGCCCCTGGGGGGGAGCCGTAAACGCAGGTACAAGCGGACGCAGTGCGGCGCGCATCTCGTGAGGATCGACCACGAACTTTAACGGCACCTGACTCCTGCCCTGTTTTGCCGCCGCAACCATGCTTTCGACATCGACTTTGATTCCCAGTTGTCGCCGTTTGAAAGGACGGCGCTTTACCCCGTCCGTCAGCACTACCATCTGATCCAGCTTCTTGTCCAGCACGCGAGTAAGCCGCTGCCGTGCCTGGGCGGCAGAGAGACCGTCGATCAGCACTCCCGCCACACGGGCATGCCCGAATTTCTCCTCCTGCACCGCATGGGCGCGGAGCGGAAACACAAGGCCAGACAGCCCAACCAGAGAAGCAGCCGCAAGGGGCAGGGTTCGTTTCACGTTTTATCCTTATCGTTTGCAGTGCCCATTTAGTAGGGAACCGCCTGGTAGCCGGGTGAGGCATGCTCTCCAGAACAGGGAGAGACACCGTAATAGGCAGGTTGATACACGCCTCGGAAGACGGCCAGAACGCAGGAAGAGTTCCGCAGTTCCCAGGCGAGCCGTGAACGGCCAGGAAAATGGGAGATGAGAAGGAATGCTCTGATGAAGGCGAGAACGTATAGGCAAGGTCTTACACCTCGTCTGTGTCAGGAAAGGAACATCATGCAGTCTGCTACCGAGACCCTTTCGGGTCTTTTTCAATCTCTCGGCGCTCCCGAGACGCTCTGGGCGCGCGCAGCAGAGGGGCTTGCGCCAACAGCGCGACTTAAGGTCAATGCGCATATTCATCTGCCGCCCAACTTCTCGGCTTTTGATTCCGTCGCGCAGGCGATCGATCTCGCGGAAGCGCAGCACGTGGGGGTGCTGGGCGCCAGCAACTATTACGATTACACGGTTTACGGTGAGTTCGCGCAGCAGGCGGCGCAGCACGGCATTTTCCCTCTGTTCGGCATCGAGATCATCGCCTTGATCGACGACCTGGTAAAGGCTGGCGTCAAACTCAACGATCCCGGCAATCCCGGCAAGATGTATCTCTGCGGCAAGGGCATCTCTCGGTTCGACCTGATGACGCCCGAAGCGGCGGAACTGTTGAGCATGATCCGCAGCAAAGATTCCGAGCGCATGGCGCGCATGGTCGCGCGCTTGGCTGAAGTGTTCGCCGAGGCCGGATTGGAGACCGGGCTGTATGGCTCTGCGGTGAAAGCAGGAGTGGTGGCGCGGCACGGCAGCCCTCTCTCCACCGTCTACCTTCAGGAGCGCCATGTGGCCCAGGCATTTCAGGAGGCGCTGTTCGCTGAAGTCAAGCCGGAGGATCGCAGCGCCATGTTGGCAAAAATCTTCGGCGTGCCCTCAAAGGTAGCCGCAGACGATGCGGCAGGGGTGCAGAACGAGATCCGCTCGCATCTGATGAAGGCCGGGAAATCGGCCTATGTCGAAGAGACCTTCGTCGGCTTCGAGCACGCTTATCAGTTGATTCTCGCGCTGGGTGGGATTCCCTGTTATCCCACGCTCGCCGACGGTACCGCGCCGCTCTGTCCCTACGAAGACCCGGTAGAGACCTTGATCGCCAACACGAAGGCACGCAATATTCACTGCGCCGAGTTTATCCCCGTGCGCAACAGCCCGGAAGTCCTGACGCACTACGTGCGGGCAATGCGCGCCGCCGGACTAGTGATTACCGCAGGCACGGAGCACAATACGCGCGATATGCTGCCGATCGAACCGACCTGTATGCAGGGGCAACCGATCCCGGAGGAGATTCAAGAGATCTTCTGGGAAGGCGCATGCGTCGTCGCTGCGCATCAGGTTCTCACGGCGCAGGACGAGCCCGGTTTTGTGGATGCGCAGGGGCATCCCAACGCAGCCTACGCCTCCGACGAAGCCCGTATCGCCGCCTTCCACAACGTGGGTGCCGCGATCATAAAAACATTTCAGGACAATCACACCGCCTGAAAAACCTATAAAAGTGGGTGGAGGAGAGAAATTCAACCCTGGATCGCACGTTTTTGGGGAGAAATCCGCCGGAAGAGGGATTTTCGGGGTACATTAGTGGGAGCGTTAACGCGATAACAAAAATCGAGCCCAGGAGCTATAACAATGAGTTCTCGACAAAAAGGGAAGCATCGAGCCCGCCATCATGCCCATGCAGTCAAGCCCGCCAGCCTGCCCAAAGACTGGAAACTGCCACCCTTGCCGACCGCAGAAGTCGCCGCCGAGCCGGTGAAAGAAGTCGCCAAGGCCAAATAGGTCGTCCTGTAGACGCATCTTTACGATACAAATCGGGCCAGAGCAATATGCTCCGGCCCGATTTGCGTTGCGAGTTCGAAGGCGATTAACGACTGGCGGTAGAGGTCGCATTGCCGTTCCGGAGAAAGGCGGCGAACCAGGCCGCGGTAAACAGGGAACCCTGCTTGAAACGCAGCACCTGACCGTCCGGGGAGACGATGACATAGACCGGCAGAGCGGCGGCCCCGGTCAGTTTCTGCTCAAGCTCCTGGTTCCGATTGTCTTCCGGGGAACCGTTGTCGGTATAGAGTTCCACGCGCACCAGTTTGCTGAGTTCGCGCTGCACTTCCGGTTGCGGCAGAATGCCGTTTTCGACATCACGGCAGTTGGTGCAGGCCCAGCCGGTGAAGTTGACAAAGACGAGTTTGTTCTCGGCTTTCGCCTGCGCGAGTGCCGCCTGATAGTTGGTCAGATAGGTCAGCCCATTTTCAGTCCCGCCGGGTTTGCCGGTCTTGCCGGAATAGTTTGCAGGCGGCGGGAACGAGTTGAATTTCCCAAGGGGCGCACCCTCAATCGCCAACAGGAAGTAGAGGCCCGCGATAACGGTCAGGACTCCCAGAATACGGCGCGGCCAGCCGTATTTGGTGGTGTTGTCGTGCGGCAGACGCAGGCCACCGAGCAGGTAGAGGCCCGCAATCACGCCGATCATCGCCCAGATCGCCAGGAAGACCGGGCGAGTCAAGAGGCCCCACTTCCAGATGACATCGGCATTGGAGATAAACTTCATCGCGGCAGCGATCTCCAAGAACCCCATGAAGGCTTTGACGGAGACCATCCACGATCCGGCGCGCGGCAACTTCGCCAGATACTGCGGGAAGAGCGCCAGCAGGAAGAAGGGCGAGGCGAACGCCGTGCTGAAAGCCAGCATCCCCACCACCGGATAGAAAAGACTGCCTTTCGCGGCGGCCGCGAGCAGCGTGGCGACAAACGCCACAGTGCAGGTAAAAGAAGTCAGCGTGAACGTCAGGCCCATGAGCAGCGGCCCGAGCAAACCGCCTTTGCCCGTTCCCGCCTGCGCGGCATTGGTCAGTTTGGACGGCACAATGATCTCAAACGCGCCCAGCAGATTCGCCGCCAGAACCAGGAACAGCACCGCCAACCCAACGTTCATGTAGGGATTGGCCGCCAGTCTCCCGATTCCCGCCGCGCCGAACAGCAGCGTCATCACGATCCCAAGGACCGTAAAGGTGCCCACGATTCCGGCGCAGTAAGCCAGCGCATCGCGCACTCCGTTCCCGTTCGACTGCTCCCGGCGTTTGGCGAAGAAGCTGACCGTGATCGGCACCATCGGGAAGACGCAGGGCGTCAGAAGGGCCAGGAAGCCTGCGCCGAGCGAGAGCAGAATAAAGGAGAAGATCCCATTGTTTTGCGCACGCTGAATGCTCTGGATCGTATCGTCGGAGGGGGCGACGTTTCCGGGCGGCGCAGGAGAGTTAGCCTCGGTCGTCGCGAATTTCGGCTGCGCGGGAATGGCGGTAAGAGCGGCCAAATGGTC
The DNA here is from genome assembly GCA_043762265.1 of Chthonomonadaceae bacterium. Lineage (GTDB taxonomy): Bacteria > Armatimonadota > Chthonomonadetes > Chthonomonadales > Chthonomonadaceae > JANXLO01. The sequence continues at coordinate 17,187 of JAYUMV010000102.1, forward strand.
GGCGCGGACGGCCCCTGCGACCACGGTGAAAGTGACCGGCACATCGACCGTCTTCGGAAACAGACAGGTGCCTTTACGGCAGACCTGGTAGTGGACCTGCACATGCGCGGTCTGCGCCCCTGCCAAGCCAGCTTTCAGTTTTACAGGGAGTGCAAAAGCCACGCCGCCCGTATAACTCTCGACATTGATGTTAAAGCCGGTATCCATCTCCGTGTGCGGCGTGGGCTGGATGCCTGCTCCGGCTGCTTCGAGCGCCTGGCCGGGGTCGAGAGTCAGGGTCGTCACGGTCGGGCCGGTGTCGCGCTTGGTCAGGGAGTAGAGATGGTAGTCTCCCTCGATCTGCGCGGTCAGCACGATCTGGGCGCCTTCGCCCGCCCGAATATCTTCCGGCGCCAGTTTCGCCGTCCACGTCACGTCACCGGGCGCGGCGAAGACCGGGACAGTCAGCGCCAGCAGCAGCAGCGTGAAGAGAGTTCGCATGGTTTTTATCAAGACATCTTCCTCGAATTCGAATCGCCTGCGTCTTTCCTCTCACGGTGTACAAGACGCCGACGCAGGCCGATGGTCCCCTTTTTAGCGGGAGGCCATCTTTTTCGGTGCGGCGTATTTGCCGACCGTCAGGACCACGGTGGTCTGGAGATCGGTCGGCGGATAGCAGACTTGATCGTTGCAGCCCTGGTAGCGGATCGTCACAGGCAGGGTGACTTTACCTGGTTTGAGAGTCTTATCCGGGGTAATGGTCAGCATCACCTTGAACTCACCTTCGTAAATGGAGAGTTTGTCTCCGGCAATCTTCACTTCCGTGCCGACCGGATAGACCGTCTTGCTCATAACCAGCCCCTTTACCATCCCGATTTTGACTTCGGTCGGGATATAGCCGTCGGTCGCAGGATTGGCCTGGACATGGTAGGGCGCCGCAATCGTCACCGTCACCGGAAGTGCGAACGCTTTCCCCGGCGTCACCGTTTTGGGCGCGACTGCGGTCGCTTTGACGAATTTGGGGGCGTTCAACTGCGCCTGCGCCTGCCCCGAGAGAGCGATCAACGCCAGAAGCATGAGAGCGAGCTGTCCTATTCGCTGTGAAATGGGTCGTATCATTAATTCCGTAGACTCCTTGAAGAGAGAGTGAACCCGCACCTGGAAGGGGATGCGACGGCCTGATGCGGTTACCGTTCGCGACGCAATGGTCGAACTCCTGCCTGCCTATCGTAGGAACACCGCTGTTCGCCCCCAGGTTCCTATACGAGCGAGGAACCTGCTTACGTCGCAGGGAAACAGCGGAACCGTGTGGAAATGGCGAGCAGTAGGAATTTTTCAAAGGAGATACCGATGCCGACAAACGAAAGCCGCGCCCTGGAACCTATCACTGCTGATCTGAGAGTGCGCTTCGAGGCGTCCAATCGCGCCCGTGAGGAGGCGCTGCGCGCCTGCCGCGAGATCATCCAGTTTGCCTCCCGAACGATCCGTGCCGTGCATCGCGGTGAGATGGAGGCGGCGCGGGAGCAGGCGGATGAGGCGCGGATTCGTGTCGATGCGGTCGGGCGCATCCTGGCCGCACATCCGGCGCTGTTTCACGCAGGCTATGTCCACGATGCGCAGAAAGAGTACGTCGAGGCCGAGAGCATGCTCGCTATCGTGGGCGAACGGCCGCTGCCGGACCCCGATGTGCTGGGCGTCGAGGCCGCCGCCTATCTGAACGGAATCGCCGAAGCGGCCAGCGAAAGCCGTCGTTATGTGCTTGATCGCCTTCGAGCCGGAGACATGGAGCGCGCAGATGCCGTACTAAAGGTAATGGACGACATCTACTACGAACTCATCACCTTCGACTTTCCGGACGCCATCACCGGGGGGCTGCGCCGCACCACCGATTCGCTGCGTGCAGTGCTGGAGCGCACCCGTGGCGACCTGACACTAACGCTGTCGCAGAAACGGCTGGAAGAGGCGCTGAACCGAACAGGAACCCCCTCATGCTGAGTGTCCTCATGCCGGTCTACGACGAAAAGAATACCCTGCTGCCGCTCCTGGAGCGGATACGTGCGGTGCCCATCGAGAAGGAGATCCTGATCGTCGATGACGGCTCGACAGACGGCACCCGGGAACTGCTCCAGACGGAGGTGGAAGGCAAATATCCCGATGTCCGGGTATTCTACCATCCGCAAAACCGGGGCAAGGGCGCTGCGATCCGCACCGCTATTCCCTGCGCGCGCGGCGAGTTCTGCATCGTGCAGGATGGCGACCTGGAATACCGACCGGAGGACTACATTCCGATCCTGAAAGCGTTCGAAACGCAAAATGCTGATGCAGTCTACGGCTCCCGGTTCCTCAACGGCTGGCCGCCGATGCGCCTGCCGAATCGGGTGGTCAATATACTGCTGGCCGGGATGGTACGCGTTCTGTTTCGCACGCCGATGACCGACGAGGCGACTTGCTACAAAGCGTTTCGTACCGAGGCGCTGCAGAGCCTACCGCTGGCCTGTCGGCGTTTCGAGTTCTGCCCGGAGGTGACCGCCAAAGCCATCCGGCGCGGCTTTCGCATCGTCGAGGTTCCCATCTGTTACGAGGCGCGCAGCATGGCCGAAGGCAAAAAGATTCGCTGGACCGATGGCGTTGAGGCGATCTGGACCCTGTTCAAGTGGCGTTTCGCCCGCTTTTAAAACTCTTGAATAAGGCAAATACGTATAAATGTCGGGAGAGATACGGGATAAGAAACAAACAAGATACGGGATTGTGACAATGCGCAGCAAAAGCCTTCTGTGGCATCCTATAAGTACAGGGAGAGAGCTATTCCAAGCTTGTTTCTTCCTCTTAAGATTTTCTCCTCCGAGCGCAGGAAGCGCCCGGTCGGCCACAGGAAAGATTTGAAAATTATGTTGTCTTTATTCCGTTACATCGCCGTACGACTTTCCTCTTTTCTGCTGTTGGGACTGCTGGGTACGGCACCGTCCGTTGCCTCCGCACACGAAGTCGCCACAATGCCGCCCGGAGCCTTTCTGCGCAGCCCTGTTTCCAGTATCGATATGCTCAATCGCGAATTGCGCACCGACACCCTGGTCGTTTCGCGCTACAGCCGCCTGCTGCGCCTCGCACCTGACATGGTACGCGCCACCTTCGCCCAACTGCATCTGACACACTTGCAAAAAGACATGACCCTGGAAGTCCACTACGTGCATGCCGGGGAGACCATGGGCGCGAAAGTGCGCCGTGTTCGGAAAGGTACTGCGGTTTTCGCGCTGCCGAACGGAACGCCGGTGCTGGCGCAGGTATGTGGCAATCCTCTACGGGCGATCGGTCAACCGATCAAGCAGTTGGTGATGCGCTCGGAAGTGGTGCAGAGCGAACCCAACGGCGCGAATATGGCGGCGATCGATGACGCTCCGGAATTCGACCCAACGGAGCCGATTACTGCTCCTGCCGACCCATTGGCGTTCAACTCGATCACCGTGCGCGGTGCAGATCCCGAAGTCCAAACACTCTCGAAAATGAAGAGCGCCCTCGCCTCGGATGAGATGCCAGCCAACGAGCTGGAGGCGGGAGAGATCCTGCCGACCCGCACCATCGCACAGGCCAAAAGCTCCCTGTTATCCTGGGTCGCCGGTGGCACTACAGCCGCCCTCGTGGGAATGCTGGGAAGTTCCAACACGGTAGAAGTTGTTGCAGGCCCTGTGAGTGGAATCCGGGAGCCCGTTCTGCCTCTGCCAGGCAATCCAAGCAATGTGAACCCGGCCGGGCCCGCCGCCACTCCAGAGCCGAACAGCGTTATGTTTTTGGTGACGCTGGCGACCACCATGCTGGCCAGTGTCGGCCTGCGCCGTCGCAAATCGAGGTAACGAAACAATCCTGAAGTTCAAACCGTCCAATAGAATGAAGGAGGGTTCTAACTTACTATGTCTCTCACCATACTGCGCCTGCTCGGAGAGCGCTTCGCACATAAAACGCTTGCCCAACACTCCCATTCGGGAGGGTTTCTGGATATCAAACTCGGCTTCTCAATGCTGAAGGACCGCCGGGTGCCATTGCGACATAAATTGCTGGCGGTGGGTCTTGGAGCCGGGTTGATCGCCCTACTCATCGGGCTGGAGTTTCCGTTGGAGGCGCTACTGGCGCTGGTTCCTGGCGTCGGTCTGTTCCTCGATGCTATGACGAACACCATGGAGGCTCTCCTTGGCACCGCTGGCGTAGCAGCGATCTTGCTGCCGCATCTGGCCCCCAAACTGCTTACGCTTCAGATGCGCAATGAGCGAGCCGGAATTATAGAGGAGCCTCTCTCCTCGACAGTCCCGTTGGTTGTTCCGACTAGCGTACCAGTTCGCTCGACTTACGATCTGCCCCGACCGGACACAGTCACAAATATCCCGCTGATCCTGCCGCGCCGGTAAAACTTCGGTCATCTGCCTCTGCGCGTTACCGGGTTTCCTAACTCGCCTCCTTTCCAAAACGGGAAGGAGGCGAGTTAGATTCGTAAGGGATCTCAGTCCGGAAGGAAGACTCCGAGGGCGTCGTTGGCGAAAAGCAGACCGCGATGGGTAAGACGCAGCGTGTCGGCGTCAAGAATAAGCAAACCCTCCGAATTCAGACGCGCGATCTGGGAGGCGAAATAGTCGAGGGGTTCGATGCCGAAACGGGTGCGAATGCTTTGCAAGGGCAGCCCGTCCCGCAGGCGCAATCCCAGCATCATCGTTTCGCCCAACGCTCCCGCCGCATCCAGACATTCCGACTCGACGGCCAAATCCGCGCCTTCAGCGACTGTGGTATTGTAGCGTACGGGCAAACGTTCGCGTTTCCAGCGGCGGCCATCGAGATAGGAGACCGCGCCCGGTCCGATGCCGAGATACTCCTCGTTCCGCCAGTAGACCTGATTGTGTTGTGATCGGCAGCCAGGCCGTGCGAAGTTACTGACCTCGTAGTGTTCCAGCCCTGCCGCCGTGAGAAGCGCGATGCTGCGCTCATACATCGTCAGTTCCACATCCTCGTCGGGCAGATCCAGTTTGCCGCCAGCATCGAGCCTTTCAAATCGGGTTCCCGGCTCGAGAGTCAGGGCGTAGAGCGAGAGATGCTCCGTTCCCAGTGCAAGAGCCCGCTCCAGCGTAGCCTCCCAGAGTGGCAGATTCTGCTTCGGCAGGCCAAACATCAGATCGAGGTTTACATTCGTAAAGCCGGCGTCTCGCGCAGCTTGTAGAGCCCGCTCCGCCTCACCTGCGGTATGGAACCGATCCAACGCGACCAGCAGCCCATCATCGAACGCCTGCACTCCGATGCTCAGCCGGTTGAACCCCGCTGCCCGCATCGCCTCGAACTTCGTGGCATCCGACGAACCTGGATTCGCCTCGCTGGAGATCTCCGCATCCGGAGCCACGTCAAAACTGTCCTGCACGGTGCGCAGGATCCCTGCCAACTGTTCTCCGAGCAAAAAAGTCGGCGTCCCGCCCCCAAAAAAGATCGTCGGCACCACGATCCCATTCCCCTGTGCCGCCAACTCCTGCCCCGCCCGCTCGATGTCCCTCTGAATCGCCACCACCGTCGCCTGCACCAGTCCACTCTGCGCCCGCTCGACATACGTATTGAAATCACAATACGCGCAGTGCTTCGCACAGAACGGAATATGCACATAGACAGCAACCGAACGCGGCACAGTAGACATAGAGCACTCCTTCCGCCTATTGTACTCCATTTGGGAGGAGACCCACCGGCCGATGGCGAACCCTGTTTCCAGGCGCGACCTCGCGCCTATCGGACAGGAAGGAACTGCCACTATGCCTCTTTTACACCTTTGTCGTTCGGAAGAGTGGGAGCATGCGCTCGCGACAGGAGACTATCGGGCTGACAGTCTGGAATCGGAAGGGTTTATTCACTGCTCTACGCCGGAGCAGATCGTCGCCACAGCACAGCGCCATCGCAAGGGCCAGCAGGGCTTGCTGTTGCTCGTGATCGACCCGACAAAGGTCGGCCCGGAGATCCGTTGGGAAGAGGCGAAAAACGGCGAAGCCTATCCCCACATCTACGGTCCCTTGAACATCGATGCCGTCACCGCCATCCAACCTTTCCCCCTCCAACCCGACGGCTCATTCCTACAACCGGCGCTCTGATTCGGCGCTATTTTCCTGGAAGGAGATTGTAGACGAACAGCACTACGGAGAGGGTAATGAGTACGGCGGTCGTGATCCAGGCGATGACGTTGAAGATGCGGCTGTTGATGTGTTTGCCCATGATACGCGGGTTGTTGACCAGGCGCAGGCTGAGAACCAGGATGACAGGAAGCAGCGCTGCACCGACGATATTGGGGAGCGTGATCAGAAAAGACAGGTATTTGTCGTTGATCAGGAGTACGGCAAAGGCAGAGGAGAAGATCAGCAGGGTGAAAACCCCCACGAACATGGGAGCTTCACGGGCACGTAGGCCTACGCCCGACTCCGAACCGAGCGATTCGGAGACGGCGTAGGCCGTGGAGAGCGGAACGGTGATGGCTCCAAAACAGGAGGCGTTGAACAACCCGATGGCAAACAGTACAGTGGCCATACTCCCGGCTACCGGTTGGAGGGCCGTGGCGATCTGACCGGCATCGCCGAACCGATCCGCCATGGCTTTGAGATCCGCCGAATGCATCCCGACGCGAAACAGCGTCGCGCCACAGCAGACGATGATGAAGAACGCGATCAGGTTGGTGAAGAAGGCTCCGAACAGCACATCGGCGCGGCGATGCGTATAGTCCTCGATGCGATCGCCCTTATCGCGCACGGAAGACTGGATGTAGAACTGCCCCCAGGGCGTGATCGTCGTGCCGATGATGTTGATGACCGCCAGAATATAGAGTCGATCGATCACCACCCCTTTGGTATCGGGCAGAACCGTCTGACGCAGGACATCGCCCCAGTGCGGATGGGCTTTGAAGGCCGAGATGATATAAGCCAGATAGATCACGGAGGCATAGAGCAGAAACTTCTCGACCCGCTTGTAGTTGCTGCGGGTGACCAGCAGCCAGATGCCACCCGCCGTAAGCGGCACGACGGTCCAGCGCGCCGCCATCTGCGCCCACTCCGCCGATAGCAGAAAGGCCGGGGGATGCGCGAACAGATGGGTCGCCAGAAAGTGCGACGCGGCCGGGGCGAAGATCTGAACGGCTGCCGTGATGCCCGCGAACTCAGAGACCGTCGTGGCGAAGTTGGCGATCAGCAGCACGCCCATCGCGAAGAAGGTGGTTTTGACCCCGTACTCTTCCCGGATCAGATCGGCCAGACCTTTGCCGGTCACCACTCCCATCCGTGCCCCCATCTCCTGGCAGACGCCCAGACTGATGGTCACCAGCACCAGCACCCAGAGCATCGAGGAGCCGTACTGTGCGCCTGCCAGAGAGTAGCCGTAGATGCCGCTCGCATCGTTGTCCGCATTGGCGGCGATGATGCCGGGACCGAGGATCGCGAAAACCATGAGGAGGCGCGAACGGAGCAGACGCGTGCGCAGGCGAGACGGTGCGGAACTTGGCATCGTCGGGGCCTCCTTTCTATAAGGTGTCGGCCCCGGCGACAGGGCCAAGTAAGATTTATTTCCGGGCAGACCCGCGAACGGAGAGCGGCAACAGAGAGAAGCCGCAGATAGGAACCGAGCGTTGCGCTACGAGTGGGGTGCGGTGTTCAGCGCAGCTTTCTCAGGGCTTACGGAGGGCAGGAGACCAGACGCCAT
>JAYUMV010000103.1:0-23218 GCA_043762265.1 Chthonomonadaceae bacterium
CATCAGAGGGCGCAATGGTGACTTTAACGCGATAAGCGTAGTTGAATGTACCGCCGCCCGATGTGTTGGTGAGGCCACTGTTGGTTGCGAAGGTATACATAGGCACCGTGACCGCATTCCCCGTATAGACTCCAGTTAACGCGACATCACCGATACCGAGCGCCGACTGGCCGTCTGTCGAGAAGGCGTTAGCGACGGACACACCGGTCGGGGTCTCGAAATCCGTGGTGTAGTTGAAAAACTGAGCATGAGCGTGCGGTGCGGTTCCCGCGAGCGCGGCTCCCGCGGCCAGCAGAGTTAGGCTAAGTTTACGCATAGGTCAATTCTCCTTCGTGATTTCCATATACTGTACGACGACCTACGCAGAATATGCTATCGCCGTAAATCGTTTCGCTGTTTAAGAAAGAGGGCTTGTTGACAAGCCTAACCGACATCTAGGATACACCCAGCCATTAAGGCTGCAAAGAACCCACGATTTAAGCAGGCGTAAGGGAGAAACACCGAGAGTGCCCCCATTCCTTACTTAAAAGACGGACGAACCGGTATAAAGTTACAGGTGCGGTAAATACCCGACGCCCTTACTGACAAACAATCGTCTTTCCTCTACAGACACTAACTGCACAAAACGTGCCAGATTCGCCAAAATGGTTCCAGCAGGCCAATAAATCTCCAAACAAACGATTTAAGGCAAGAAAGCGAGCGGAGGAACGTCCTCTCTCACGCCAGTCAGCTCCTTCCGAAATTTCTGCTCCTGCTTCCAGAAGCCTTGCGCCTCCGTGAACTTTCTGCTTCCTCTCACGTCTTAATAAAATATCTCAGGCCATTCCAGCCCATTTCCCACGTCCAAGCACGAAACATTGGCAGCACGCGCAGAAAAGCCGTAAATAGTGGCAACATCTGCTTGACATCCTGTGTCAAACTGGGTTACGATTACAGGCGTATTCATACTGACCGGGAGGTTGACCGTATGCAAATGTGGAAAGCTGTTCTTCCACTGGCGCTCATAGTATTTGCACTGCCTGCTGGCGCGCAGAAGCGTGGACATACTCCGCCAAAATCGGCCGCAGTCAAGGCGACCGTCCTCGCAAATCTGCCTGACCCGCCCGTTCCCGCCCGCGTTGAGTTCCTGCGCGATGTGGCCCCGATCCTGGATCGCGGCGGCTGTTCGGGTTCGCAGTGTCATGGCAAGTTCGGCGGGCGCGGAGGGTTCCAAATTTCGCTCTTGACCCTTAGCCCGGAAGACGACTATGAGCCGATCATCTACGGCGGACGCGGACGGCGTATCAACTTTACCAACCCGGACAAGAGCTTGCTGCTCCTGAAAGCCGTGGGCGCCGCTCCGCATGCTGGCGGGAAACGCTTCGCGGTCGGCTCCTATCAGTACAATACCTTGCTTCGCTGGATCAAACAGGGCGCGCCCTTCACCGAAAAAGACCCACGTTTGACCACCCTGCGCGTCGTGCCCGAGAAACTGCAACTTCCCCGCGCAGGACAGCCGCGCCAATTGAAGGTCATGGCTACCTATAACGATGGCAGTAGTCGCGACGTCACCCGGCAGACCGCGTTTCAGTCCACCAACGGCGCGGTGCTGGATGTCTCGCAAAACGGCGTGGTGAACGGACTGCGCTGGGGCGGAGGCGCGGTCGTCGTGCGCTACCTGGGCACCGTCGCCGCCTGCTTTGTGACCCTGCCGCAGGTCCGCAAGGGCCCCTATCCCGACGTTCCCGCCACCAATGTCATCGACAAATACGTTTTCGAAAACCTCAAGCAACTGAATGTCGTGCCTTCCAAACTGAGCGACGATGCCGAGTTCCTGCGCCGTGTCACGCTCGATACCCTGGGACGCCTGCCCGCGCCGGACGAAGTGGTCGCCTTCCAGACCGATACCGACCCCGCTAAACGCGCCAAGCTGATCGACAGCCTGCTGGAAAAGCCGGAGTATGTGGACTACCGTACCCTCCACCTCGCCGACCTGCTGCGCGTCAATCCGCGTAAGTTCGGCAACGGCAACGGCGCACTCGCGGATCGCAGCGCCGTCCTCTTCACCGACTGGATCCGCAATAGCGTCGAAACGAACCAGCCCTGGGATAAGTTCGTCCGGGACCTGATCGAAGCGCGCGGCAGCACCTACCAGAACGGCCCGACCAACTTCTACCGCGTCGAACGCGGTGCAAACGACCGCATGGAGAACATCGGACAGGCTTTCCTCGGCGTCCGTATGTCCTGCGCCCGCTGCCACAAACATCCTTTCGACCGCTGGACCACCGACAACTACTGGAACTTCGCCTCGTTCATGGGCAAAGTGAACGCGCGTGGCGGCAAACTGAACAATGAGGAGATCGTCGGCTACGATCCGAACGCTCAGGTAGTCAACCAGTCGGTCAATGGCAAGAACCGCGGTAAGGTCGCGCCCTGTACCTATCTCGGCGAACTGGAACCCGCAAAAGCGACGCCGGACATGATCGTCTCCCTCGCGGACTGGATGACCGATGCGAAGAATCCCTTCTTCGCCCGCGCCAGCATCAATCGCCTCTGGTCCTACTACTTCGTGCGCGGAGTCATCCATCCAGTGGACGACATGCGGACGACGACGCCGGAGAGCGTGCCTGGTCTGCTGGATGCCTTAGCCAAAGAGCTGGTAGACCACCAGTTCGATATGAAATATGTCACACGGCTCATTCTCAATTCGCGCACCTACCAACTTTCCGCAGTTCCCAACGCGTCTAATGAAAAAGACGACCGTTTCTTCTCCCACTACTTCCCCAAAGCGATGCCTGCGGAAGCCTTGGTAGACGTTGTCAATCAGGCGACTGGAGCGCCGGAAACGTTCGGTTCGTTCCCGGAGCGTTCCCGTGCCGTACAGGCCGATATCCCCAACAACTCGCAGTTCTTGAGCGCCTTCGGGCAGTCGCATCGCGAGTTCCTGGCGGATATCGATCCCAAACTGGAGCCGAACCTCGTACAGACGTTGATGATGATCAACTCGCCTTATATCGAAAACAAAATCAGGAAGGGCACGACCGTCAACAACGAGGTCGCCCGCTCCGAAACCGACGACGCGCTCGTAAAGGCGCTCTATATGCGCACGTTCTGCCGTGCGCCGAATCCGACCGAACTGGCGAAATCGATCGCCATTCTCAAGCAGGTCCCGGATCGGCATGAGGGCGCGCAAGATCTGCTCTGGGCGCTGCTGTCCGCCCGTGAATTCTTTTTCAATCACTGAGGTACCGAGGTTAGGGAGGTTACGGACTTATGGAATACAACTGGCTAAGCGACTGTGAGAAGTTTCACCGGCGGGACGTACTGCGCGTGGGTGTCCTGAGTCTGCTGGGACTCTCCCTCTCGAAATACTATGCCCTGGCGGACAGCGCGAAAAAGACGCAGACCGACGGACAGCATACCACCGGGACGGCGGACTCCGTGGTTCTGATATGGCTGGCAGGCGGCCCGAGCCATATCGACACCTTCGATCCCAAACCCGATTCGCCGCTGGAGATTCGCGGTAAGTTCAATGCGATCCCCACGAGCGCCAATGGCATCCAGTTGTCCGAGCATCTGCCCAAACTCGCCGCGCAAATGGACAAAGTCTGCGCCGTCCGCAGCGTCACCAGCCCGACCGGCGCGCATGAGATCGGCACCCACTATATGCTGACCGGCTTCCTGCCGCTGCCCGGCTTCGCGGTTCCCTCCTACGGTGCAGTCGCCTCCAGCCTGCTCGGCCCACGCAGCGCCCTCCCCCCCTACATCTCGATCCAGCAGCCCGGCAGCGAGATGGGCGCAGGCTTCCTCGGCGCTTCGCTGAACCCGTTCTATCCCGGCGGTGATCCGGCCAATCCGAACTTCCGTGTCCGTGACCTGGATATGTCTGCCAATATGACCGAGGCGAAACAGACACGCCGCAAAGAGTTGCGCGAGACCGTAGATGCGGCTTTCCGCCAGCATGAGAAGGGCTCCGATACCGCCCGCGCCGTCGACTCGTTCTACAACCGCGCCTACACCCTGCTCTCCTCCACCGAGGCCCGCGCCGCCTTCGATCTTTCGAAAGAGAAGCCGGAACTCCGCGACTCCTATGGCCGCAACAACTTTGGGCAGAGCCTGCTGCTGGCCCGCCGCCTGACGGAAGCGGGAGTCCGCTTCTCGACCGTGACCCTCGGCGGCTGGGACAACCATTCCAACATCTTCAACTCGCTTGGCAACGGCCACCTGAATATGTTCGACCAGAGCTTTTCCACCTTTATCGCCGACCTGGCGCAGCGTGGACTGCTGCAGCGCACCCTGGTGGTCGTGATGGGCGAGTTCGGACGCACCCCGATCATTAACCGCGACGCGGGACGCGACCACTATCCGCGCGTCTTCTCGATGCTGCTGGCCGGTGGCGGTGTCAAGGGCGGAACCGTCGTCGGCTCCTCCGACGCGAAGGGCATGGAGCCCGCCTCCGACCCGGTGCGCCCGGAAGACATCGCCGCGACGATCTACCACTGTCTCGGCATCGACTACACCCAGAGCATCGCTTCCCCCGAAGGCGTCCGCATCACCCTGGCGCGCGGCGGCTCGCATATCCACAAGGCGCTCGTATAATGCACGCGTTCCGCAAGCCGCATCTGATGAGCCTGGCCGCTGTGTTGGGGCTAGGGCTGGCGGCGGGAGCGCAGACAAAAGCGCCTCCCGCTCCTGCCGTTCCTCCGCAAAACGGCGCAACGCCTGCTGCCAAAGCGCCACCACAGGGCAAACCGCCCCTGGTGGCGCCCGGCAAGGCTGCCATCCCCACACCAGCGAAACCGGGCGATCCGGTGAAACCGATGCCTCCCGATAAGACACCGGACCCGACCGCCTCCGTCATAGTGAAGCCGAACCGACCGCTTGGAGAGATCACGGCTCTGGCCTACAGCCCGGACGGCAAACAGCTCGCTGTCGGAACTGCTGGTCAGGTGGTCCTCTACGACGCGACGAATTGGCAGGTGCTCAGCGCCTTTCGGCAGGTCCAGGACGGCGTGCGCTCACTCGCCTTTCATCCGAAGGGGCAGCTTCTGGCTATCGGCAGCGGGCAGCCGGGACTGACAGGAACGACGGTCGTGTGGGACACCACGAACGCCACGAAGCCAAACGTGCTGCCGAATCAGTACGACACTATCGAAGCGGTCGCCTTCGACCCGGACGGAAATGAACTCCTGATCGGCTCCAACGACAAGAAAGTACGCTGTTTCACGTCTCTTACCACTGACGAAGGTCCCATTCTGGATGCCCACAACGACCGGGTGCAGGCCGTGGCCTTTTCCCCGAAAAGCGGGTTCATCTTCTTGACCGGCGGACTTGACCGCATCGTCAAGGTGTGGGACCAGCAGAAGGTGGTCAATGTCATCAACTTCGACCAGAGCGAAGGGGGCATCATCGGACTGGCGTTCCTGAACAACGGCACTCAGTTTGCCGGAGCGAGCCTCGATGGCAGACTCTACTGGTGGGGGGTCAACCACGACGACCGCAAAAACGCCTGGAGCGGCTACCACTATCGCACTGTCATGGCCAATCCCGGCGGCGTCTATGCCCTCGGTCGCTCCCAGAACGGTCAGCGCATCATCACAGGCGGCGCGGATAAGATCGTCAACGTCTGGAACCTCGAAAACGGCGGCAAAGTGCGTGAGTTCAAAGACTCCCCACAGCCGGTCTATGCCGCTGCTCTGACGCCTGACGGCAAAATCGCCGTCGCTGGAGGCCGCGAAGGGATCGTCTATGTCTGGGATGTCGAGGCGAACAAGCTGCTGTCCGGATTCGCCCCACCCGCCCTGCCCGCTCCCCCTACGCCTCCCGCTGTGAAGCCTGCGGTCAAAACAAGAGCAAAGAAACATTAACTTTCATTCCTGCGTTTGACCGGGTTCCCTAACCTCCCGTGTCGGGAAGGGGGCCGGGAGGTTAGGGAACCCGGCTAAACGACCATAAAGCACACCAATGAACACAAAAACAATTTTTCGACCGTTTTCAATCGCTGCCATACTCTGCACCCTCTTTGCCGCCGTCACAGCACAGGCGCAAATACCGCGAATCAACACGTTTTATCCGGTGGGCGGTAAGGCGGGAACTACCGTTACGGTTGAGGTTCGGGGTTCTAGTCTGGATGGCGGGGGAGTGGTGCTGGTCAATGCGCCGGGAGTGACCGGTACGCTGGTGCCAGGAGGCAATAAAGGAGACGACACGTTTCGACCGGTATGGGAAGCGAAGTGCGGTGCCTGCCATGAGTTACGGTCCCCCGGCAATCGCAGTCTGACGGCCGCGCAGTGGACCGCGACCGTCACCCGCATGATTAAACAGCGGCAGGCCCCTATCACTCCCGCCGACGAGCAGAAGATCGTGAAGTTTCTGGTGGCGGCAGCGGCGTCCGGGCAGATGGCAGCGCAGTTAAAGATTGATCCGGATGCCCTCCCCGGCCTCTACGAAGTGCGCCTTGTCACCACCCACGGCGTCTCGACCGCAGGGCTGTTCGAGGTCGGCAACCTGCCGGAGATTAAGGGCGTCGATGGGCGGAGAGAGACCGCCCAGGTCGTCAAACTGCCGATCGTTGCCAACGGTACGCTCGCAGCGAAGGCAGAACGGCATTACTACCGATTTGATGCCAAACAGGGCCAGCGCCTGGTCTTCGACCTCAAAGGCTATCGCTACAACGATATGACCCAACTGTTTTTCAATCCGCAGTTGCGTCTTTACGATAGTTCCGGCAAAGAGATCGCGGAGAATCATGGGTACTACGACCTCGATCCGTTGATCGATTGGAAGTGCCCGACCGATGGCCCCTATACGCTCGAAGTGCGCGATCTGCTCGGCAGCGGCAATCCCGCTTCCGTCTATCGGCTCCGTATGGGCGCCCTGCCCTACGACACGGTCCTCTACCCGCCCGCCGCCCAGAAGGCGTCTGCAGCCTCGCTCCAGGTCGTCGGCCAGAATACCGACAATCTCAAAACAGATTTCACTTTGGCAATCCCGGATCAGGTCGGTATCCAGAGTGTCGGCAGCCCCTTCGGCCCGCAGGAGATCTATGTCTCCCCCTACCCGATTGTGCGTGCCGAAACCAGGTCCGCGACACCTATTACCCTACCCGCTGCATTTGCCGGGCGATTCTCCAGCTCCGGATCGGCAGATACATTCAGCGTGAAGGGCAGTGGGCCAGTGGAGTTTGAGGCCTACGCGACACGTATCGGCTCTCCGGTCAAAGTCCACGTCTCCTTGCAAAATGAAAAAGGTCAAAATATCGGGAACGTGAACGGCGACAACCGTATGCGCGTCACGCTCGAAGCGAATCAGACCTACACTTTGAAAGTGGATCAGCCTGAGGAGAAGCGAAGGCCGGACTTTGTCTATTGCATTGAAGCACGTCCGACCCATCCCGAGATCGAGTGTGTCGTTCATCCCGCCAACATCACCCTCCGCGCAGGAACCTCCGCTGCCGTCCAGGTAGTCCTGACCCGCCGCGATGGCGTCAAAGGCGAGATCCTTCTAACCGCGACCGATCTGCCTCCTGGTGTCCATGCGACTCCAAAGGCGATCCCTGGAGACCGTAACGATGTGCTGTTCATCCTGACGGCGGACTCCTCGGCAACACAGACCGAAAAGCCCTTCCAGATCAATGCGACGGTGGTAGCACAGGGCGCCGAATACTCAACGCAGGCCGTCGCTCAGGATGTCTACCAGATGAACAACCAGCCGCACTACATCACGCGGAGCAGTTGTGTGGTAGGCGTGCGCGGCAAACCCGACTACAAAGTCACGTTCGACGACGCGCCTATCAAAGTTCACCCCCGCAAAGGCTTTCCGTTCAAGGTGAAGGTAGCACGGATGGGCACGTTCAAGGGGCCAGTGCAAGTGAAGGTGGAAGGCCTGCCGTCCGGCTGGGTCGCGAACGCCGAAACCATTCAACCCGACAAAGACGAGATCATCCTGCTGATACGCCCGGACGGGAACAATACACAGCCGTTCCTGACCCGCGATCCCGCAATGACCCCGATACGAGCCGTCGTGCTTGCCAACTCCGATGAGTTCGAATTTGTGGCCGGAACGGTCGCCGTCCAGAAGGACGACCGCCCCGACCCCAAAGAAGACAAGAACAACTGATCGTAGGGCTAATCGCCAGCGGAGTTCGGAGGACTGCTGGTAAGCGCACGGAGGATGCCGGGGGCGACTTCCGTAGCAGGATCCGAAGTGCTGCGCCCCGGCTGCGGCAGGAAGCCCGTGGCAAATCCGGTCAGGTCTGCGAAGAGACCGGGGAAGAGGCCGTGCGCCAGGGCGCCTACTTGCGCCTGGAGCGAAAGGATCACTTCCGCATCTCCGAACTTGAGCGCCTCCACGATCTGTCGGGCCGCCGCATGGACATCGATGGAGGTGAGGGGCGAGGTAGCGCCGAAGGTGAAGAGCGCCTGATCGGCCGAGTGATCGTTCTTGAACTCCGCATGATGTTCGCCTCCCGTACGCATCAGGCCCGGACAGACGGTCGTCACAAAGATGTGGTCTTTCTGGAGTTCAGCCCGCAATCCTTCCGAAAGTCCGACCAGTGCGAACTTGCTGCTGCAGTAGGGCAGCATGTGCGGCACACTGATCTTGCCGCCGATCGACGCGATATTGACGATCCGCCCGCTGCGTTGGCGGCGCATTGTCGGCAAAGCAGCCATTATCAGATAGAGCGGGCCGAAGTAATGGACCTGCATCGCCCGTTCGAAATCTTCTATCTGCATCTCCTCCAACGGGCCGACGCCTATGATCCCTGCATTATTGACGAGGATGTCGAGAGAGCCGAACCGATCCGTCACCGAGTGGACGATGCTCTCGACGGCGTCGCGATCGCTGATGTCGGCAGGCAAAATAAATACGTCGCCCCCCATACTCTTCAGTTTGGCTTCCGCATGTTTTAGCTCTTCGAGGTCACGCGCACAGAGCGCAACGCGTACGCCCGCCTGTACGAGTTGTTTGGCGATCTCGAATCCCAGGCCCCGAGAGCCGCCCGTAATAAGGGCTGTCTTGCCGTATAAAGAGAAGGCACGGCGTTTACGGATCGCCTGGCGCGCCAGTACGGTTGCGCCGATACCGGCGGCCAGCCATAAAAGAGTGGTATTTTTGGGTCGCATAAAATTTCCCCTCCGGATTTCCATAATGCTTTGGGCGTGTTCGCCCGGATTTAGACCAGACGTGTGCGCGAAGCCATCTGTTCCAGCAGCATCATAAGCTGCAGACAAAATGGGAAGTCGAGCGGGAACTTCCCGCCTGGATGAAACCTTATAATGAAATGATAAGGCGCGTATCGAAAAGACCCTCGAATGCGTTCGAATGCCTGCCCTACGCGTTTCTATTCGAGAGGAAAAAGAGGTAGAAGCAATGAAGAGACTATGGGCCCGCGCGGGCATGATCGCAGTAATGGGCCTGACAGGCGCAATCGGCCTTTTGCCGGCTACCACCGTGACGGCAAACGGAGCGGATCTCAAAAAGTATGGCCCTATTGCGTGGCAGGGGACGCTGGAAGCCGCGATGAAGATCTCGGCACGCGAGAAGAAGCCGATTCTGGTCGATTTCTGGGCAAACTGGTGCGGACCCTGTAAAGAGATGCTGGCGACGACTTATAAAGACAAAGCGGTCGTGACGCGCTCGAAGCAGTTTGTGCCCGTCCTCATCAATGCCGATGAGCAGCCCAAACTCCTGGCGAAGTTCGGAATCAGCGCGCTTCCCACCGTGCTGTTTCTGGACGCGAAGGGCAAAGTCTTGCTTCAGTCGATGGGCCTCGAGAAAACCCCTGAGTTCCTCAAGCTCATGGACGAGGCCGCGAAAAAGTTCAAGTAGATCTGAAGGAGTTCACTGGGCGGTTCCGTCGCTCTGCATGAGAGCCATGACTGCCCAGCAACTCGCGGCGAAGGAGGCATACTGCGAGACACCGTTCGGAAATCCTGCATCGAAGTAGGTGTTGTACGGATTGCACCGCTTGTTGAGATACCAGGAGCCATCTTCGTCCTGGGTTCTGAGCAGGAACCGGACTCCCTTCTGGTAGGCTGGTGCATTCGTGGATAGCTCACCTCCAATATGCAGGGCGTAGAGCGCCATACCGGTGGCGTAGGCGTCGCTCCCTGCATTTGCCGTATCGACGGCCCAGCCCCCATCCGGTCGCTGCGCGGCCAGCAGTTCGCGCAGTGGGCTTTTTCGCTCCGTGCCGCTCGCCCCGGCCCAGAAACTGCCGAGCAGGCGGGAGGCTTTGGATTCGGTGTTCGATGTGGAGGTCGTGAGCAGCCAGTGTTTCGCGCGGCTTAACGCGTCGGACGTCTGTTTGGACGCGCCGTAGGTGTGCAGCACCTGCGTGATCAGGGCCGTTGTGGTCACATTGCTGGACTGCATCGGTTCCCGGTTCACTCCGAATCCCCAATGCCCGTCAGGCATCTGCTGCATCGTCAGGAACTGGGCCATCTCTTGCAGCCCCGGATTCGAAGGGACGCCATTGGCGATCAGACCTCCGAAGATGTAGCCTGCGCCGATCGAGATATCTCCGATGTCCACCGCCGGAATCGTCTTCGCTACGTCTCTGTCCATCAGAGCGAGATGAATTCCCGCCCCACTCCTCTGTCCGTCCTCGCCTACCTGTTTCAGATAGCTCCCCACGAGATCTTTCTCAACCGCGAACCCGCGCTGCTGTGCGATGCCGAGAGCGATCATTCCAAGACCTTGATGGTGGCACGAGACACACGGCGCCTGCCCCGCAAACGTCTTCATACTGGCTTGAATGGCGGTCAGGCTCCGCGCGATGGCAGCCCCGGTCGCGGGCACGGCAGACGCAGCGGCGGTGGGACTGTGCAGAAACCTTGACGCCTCCTTGTAGTCCCGCTGCTCTACCAGGACCGTCGCCGTAGATCCACTGGCGTCTTTCACATCTGTCTTCGCTCCGGCGCGTATCAGACTATGAAGGACGGCAACGCTGCCGCTATGGCGAGCGGCAAGGATCAGCGCGGTGGCGCCCCTCTTGTCCTGAACATTGCAGTCGGACTTCGCAGCCAACAGGCGATCGACGCAGGCCGCGTAGCCGTTCTCCGCAGCATACATGAGGGGCGTACGGCCACGGCTGTCCGCAAGGTCGAATTTGGCGCCTGCCTGAAGGAGTAGGGTGACGGCCTCGGCTTTGCCGCTACGGGCGGCATAGATCAGAGGCGTCCCGCCATCGCTATCCACGGCATCGATACTGTCTTTGTAAGCGATCAGAGCTTTGATCATGTTGACGTCGCCATTCCCGGCAGCGAGCATCAGAGGAGTGGCTCCATCTACCCGAACACTGCGGATCCCAACGCCCCGATCCAGCAGATGGAGCGCCATCGCTTCCTGACGGCCGACGAGGGCCATACTGAGAGCGGTTCCATAGTTGCCGGTCGCGTTCAAATCGGCGTGGTGGTCGAGCAGAGCGTCTCCGATCTGCTGGTTTCCTCGCACCGCCGCCCACATGAGCGGGGTAAAGCCCAGCCAGTTTCTGCCATTCGGATCCGCTCCCCGCGCTAGCGCCGCCTCGGCGTCCGCAGGCTTATCATTCAGAATTGCCAGGAACAGTTCGGCGGTGAGTATGCCCGCCTTGCGCGCCTTTTCGTCCTGAGGCGCTGCTCCAGATTGAGCAGTGGCTGCAAGGGCGATCATTGCAAGTAAGCCGGCGATCAACAGCCCTGTATACATTGTTTTCCAAGACATTACTTCATCCTCTTTCCCTGGTATGCGGAGCTTCCAAGCGTAGGTTCGTCCTCCCAAAGATCCCTTAGGAGAGGCACAGCCTTATGGAACCTCCCTTCGTCTCTCCCACCAATTCTCTGATGGCCGCTTGTTATCCTCTGTTCACAAGTGTGAGCTTTTATACACAACTGGAGTGACTTTCGGCTGTTGCTGTCACGATGTTCGAGGCGGCACGCGCATCAAAAACCGAAATGATCTGAAACCATTTGTCTACAGACGTCGTCTTAGTCTACAGAGATAGACAAAGAGAAGAGAGACACTTTTATGGAGCCGGAAAAGCCGAACCTGGGGGAGCATGAGTTGGAGGTACTGCGCTATATCGACACGCACGGCCCCCTTGCCGCCCGTGAGGTGGTCGAAGTGGTGGGTCAGGAGCGAAATCTGGCGCGTACCACGGTTCTCACGGTAATCGAGCGTCTGCGCAAGAAGGGCTACCTGAAACGCAAGCGCAATCGCGAGGGCGTCTTCGTTTACACCTCGTGTGAGCCCCAGGCCGAACTGATGCAGGATCTGGTACGCCAGTTCGTCGAAAAGATGCTGGGCGGAGCGGTATCGCCGGTCGTGGCTTACCTCGCCTCCGTCAAACGTCTGCCGGAAGAGGATCTCGCGGAGATGCAGAAACTGGTCGATGCGCTCAAAGCCGAGCAAAACGAGGACCCGCCATGAATGCACCTGCCTGGATCGAAAGTTGGGACCGCGCTTCTGTCGCATGGGCGGGAGTGCTGGGACGCGCCTGCTGGCAGGGCGGTGTGGTCTTTATCGTCGTCTGGCTGCTCTGTCAGGGCTTCTCGACCATGTCTCCTACCCTGCGGGCCTGGTTGTGGCGATTGGCCTACCTGAAACTGGCGCTGACCCTGCTCCTACCAGCGGTATCAGTGCCGATCCTGCCTGCCCGAAACGTCTCTGTGCCACTGATCATCGCCCCTGCGCCGGATACCGTTTCTTCCGAGATCGTTTCCAACACGCCGACCTCTGCTGTGTCTGAGGCTACCGCGACTCCCCTTGTGGCTCCCCGTGCCGCATCCACCTCGCCCTGGTTTTCGCGCCTGCATGGCACCTTCTGGCTGTCGCTTCTCTGGGGCGTGGGAGTGATCTGGTGCCTGGTGCGCGTGGCGGGAGAGTGGATCGCCGCAGGCTGGCTGCGCGGCATCTCCGAACTGGTAGAGGACGATGCGCTCAACGCAAGCTGCCTCGAGCTCTCCGAGCGGATCGGACTGCGGGAACCACCGCGCCTGATGGTCTCGGAGGGCGCGAGCAGCCCTGTATTGCTCGGCGGTGCGCAGCCCGTCATTATCCTTCCGCTGGCCCTGCTGACGGAGTGTTCGCAGTCGGAGTTGGAACTCGTGATCGCGCATGAGTTGGCGCATCGCCGCCGCCGAGACCTGTTATGGGGTTGGGTGCCTGCGCTGGGACACGCCCTGTTCTTCTTTTTTCCCCTAAAGTGGCTGGCCGCCCATGAGTATCGTCTGGCGCAGGAGATGGCGTGCGACGAACTGGCCATCCGCACCGCGCGTGTGCGCGTCGGCGATTACGGCGAGACCCTGCTCAAAGTGGCAGCGCGACATCGGCCTAACTTACAATCTCGCCTCGTGACCGTCGGCATCGTCGAATCATCGCAGATTCTGAAAAGGAGACTACTTGCCATGAAAGAGATGGAATCTTTTCCCGTTCGACCGGGTATGGCCGTGACCGTCGTCATCGGCCTGGGGATGCTGGGATCCATCCCCTGGCAGTTCACCTCACGGGCGCTGGCCAACGGGGCTCCGAACTCCGGCAACGCCCTCCCCCTTCTGCCGACAGGGCAGGCCGATTCCAGCTATCGTACGGAACTCAGCGCAGAGCCAGCGGCGGACGAGAACGCTCTGCGCTATCACCCGAAAGCCGGAGAATCCTACCTTTATGCGGTGAAGATCGAGACGACGGAAGCGGACTATACGGAGACCATGAGCGGCAACGCGACCTATACGTGCCGCGCTGCCGACGACAACATCGTACTGACCTGTATTGGAGGTCTTGTGCCTAGCCGTCGATCCACACAAGGCGGCGCTCGGGCCAGCGCTCCGTTTGTTCCTCTGCGCGCCTTCGGTTTCGGTGCAATGGGCTTTCGGCGCCCGTTCGCAGGCCCGAACGAGATCAAGATCGACGGTCAGGGCCACCTGCTCAGCACAAGCGGCGAGACGCCTCTGCCCCGCGCTCTAGGCGACCTATCGCAACTGATCGTGGAAACCTTGCCGGCAGACGGCAAAACGTGGGAAGTGCGGAACGGCTGTGTCGTCGTGCTGCAAGAGCAGAACCCCACCCCGGCCCTCCCCTTCTCAATGGGAGGGAGCATACAACCACCCCCTCCTTCCGAAGGAGGGGGTTGGGGGAGGTCGTATTTCGCCCGAACGGAGAAGCGTAACCTTCCGGCTTCGGAGACCCTTTCTTACACGCTTGGCCCGACGAATGGCGATGTGGTCCGGATCGATAAGCACTATACACTTCAGACCAATGAGCGCTCCTCCGGCAATCCTACACTGCAACTGACCGGAGACGGCAGCGTGGACTTTGACCGTAAACTGGGTATGCCGCGCACCATGGAACTTAAACTGACCCTGGTGGAACAGCCGGACCGCACGACCACGATACGAATCCCCGTAACCGTCACCTATCGACTATTGGAAGGCGACGAACGGGAGAAAGCGCTGCATCCGCCCGCTCCGGTCGAACCGGAACGTAAGCCGATGGCGGAAACTGAAGTGGCCTCAACCCTCTCCTACCTTCAGTCCTCGGACGGCTTCAAGGTCATCAATGCGGCCAACAAACTGGCCGCAGCGCAACCGGCAGGAGATCGGCGTGGGGTAGAAAAAGCGCTGGTCGCAGCGCTGGAGCACAAGGACGGTTTTGCACGCCAGAGCGTCGTCAAGGCGTTGGGAACCTGGGGAACAAGCGCCAGCGTTCCGGCGCTCATCAAACGGCTGGACGACGAATCTTTTGCCGTACGATGGGCGGTATTCGAGGTGTTGGGCGCAAAAAAGGACGCGCGGGCCGCGCAGCCTATCGCGAAATGGCTGGAGAAAGACCGGGGATTTGCCTCGAACGCGCTCCGCAAGATGGGGCCATCCGCTGCCTCTGCAGTCGCAGCACAGCTCGATACCAAAGACTGGGGCATGCGCATCGATGTCTGCCATCTCTTAAAAGAGATCGGGACGCCCCACGAAATCCAGGCGCTTCAGGCGGTGACGCACGACGAGAATCGGCTGGTGGCGGACGCCGCAACAGAGGCCATCAAAACCATTCAGCAGCGCACTAAAAGGAATGTCGGCCCATAACCCTATTTCGCATTGAGCAGTTTAACGACCATCTCTTCGAGTTGAACATGCGGATCCACGCCGTTGACATGATCGCGGATCTTCCCGTGCTTGTCGATAACATAGAGTTGGGACTGCGTTTTGAATTTAAATTTGGAGCGCAGGTCGAAAATCTCATCGCCAAAACAGGTGGGATAGGTGATTCCAAGTTCGTGTAGGTACTTCGGAACCTGGTCGCGCGTGTCTGCATGGTCAAGCGAGATCCCGATCACCATCAGCCCTTTGTCGTTGTACTTCTCGTAGAGTCCTTCCAACTGCTGCATGCTCTTGCGGTTCGGCGTATACCAGGTAGACCAGAAATCGAGCAGTACGACCCGCCCCTGGAAGGAGCTCAACTGTACCGGAGGCTTTCCTGGGTGAATCGGCAGCGCCAGATCGCTGACCTGCCCGAATTCCAGATCCTCCTCGGTAAAGAAGGTAGACCAGAGAATGGCTCCTACCGCGAACGCCACAAGAATACCGAAAAAGACCTTGAGGGGTCTGCTCATTCGAAACATAGTTTTCCTTAAGTTCTCCGATCCGGCTCCGCCGACAATCGGTTGATAGAGACATCTACAGAAATTATACTGGAAAACCCGCGATTCCATGACCTGGCCTTTCAGGAGCGCCCTGTCAGGACTCTTTCGGGTACAGTAAGGATAAGGAACTCATGCTTTCGCAGGAGAGCGATCACGGGGAAATGGGGAAGTCGATGCGTAAAGCAGTTTTACCGGCGCTGTGCATGGCAGTCAGTGTTTTACTGTGGAGAGGGGAGGGGCGCGCCATGGAGACGCATAAGAAAGATCATCGCGGCAAGGCGTTTGTGGCTATCCGTGATTTCGCGAAGTTCGAAAGTGCGGAGACCGATGCTTCGGGGACAAAAGCGCTGACTTCGCCAGAACTCCTGTTAGGTCTGAACGCCAATGAGATGATCGTGTCCTGGAACGCGGACGCGCCGGAAGGCTCGGGAATACAGGTCGAGGCGAAGGCGCTCTACGCGGACCACGCTTCGAAGTGGTATACCCTGGCGCTCTGGTCGAAGGACGGGAAGGCGTTTCCACGCGAAAGTGTCCCTGGTCAGAAAGACGCAGACGGCGATGTCCATACCGACACGCTGGCTCTGACGAAGCCGACCGACCGATTGCAGTTGCGCATCACCTTGAACCGCACGGCAAACGGCAAGCAGCCGATCCTGAAATTTCTCGGCATCTCGGCGACGGATACGCACACGAAGCCTGCCGCCCTGGAGCCGAACCACGCCGTCTGGGGAAAAGAGCTGGTGGTGCCGGGGCGCACACAGTCGGGCTGGCCCAACGCCGCCGGATGGTGCAGCCCCACCAGCACCGATATGGTGTTGGCTTTCTGGGCGGAGAAAAAACATCGTCCGGAGTTGGACCTGCCTGTTCCCGAGGTCGCGCATGCCATCTACGACCGTGTCTATGACGGCACAGGCAATTGGCCTTTCAACACGGCGTTCGCGGGCTCGTTCCCCGGCATCCGCGCCTATGTGAGCCGCTTCGCGGATATACGCGAGTTGGAAGAGTGGATCGGCGCAGAGCTGCCGCCGGTCGTCTCCGTCTCCTACGACCTGCTGCGCGGCAAAGAGAAGGACAACGACCCCGGCCACCTCATGGTCTGCGATGGTTTCACGGCGACAGGCGACATCGTGCTCAACGATCCCGCCCACCACCCCGAGCGCGGAGAGGCCTGCCGACGCGTCTTTTCCCGCGCCAACTTTCTCAAGGCTTGGGCCAAAAGCCACAATACCGTCTACCTCATCTACCCCGAAGGCGCCAAACGCCCCCCCAATCGCTACGGCCATTGGGAGTGACGTTGCTTCTACGGAATGTGGGTCAGGACGAGGGAGCCGACGCGTTGGCTGGCTTCTTCGGAGGGGATGATCTGGAAGGCGTCGCGGAGATTTTCCGACAGTGTCTCTGCCTGAGAGGCATCGGAGGTACGGAGGTGAAGGGTGGCGATGGCATCGCCCTTCTGCACCGTGGCTCCGGTCTTGCAGGTGAGGACAATGCCGACTGCAGGATCGATGGTGTCTGTGCGGGTTGCGCGGCCTGCGCCCAAATGCATCGCCAGACGGCCTACCCGTTCGGCGTCTATAGAGTCGACGGTGCCGCTTTCGGAGGCGGTGACGACATGCTGGACCGGGGCGACCGGCAGCGAGGCTTCGAGTTCATCCAGAGTTTTGGGTCCGCCCTGTGCGGCAATGATCTCGGCGAACTTTAGCCCGGCTGCTCCGGAGGAGAGCAGTTTGACCGCCTGCTTCTTCGCCTCGACGTTGGTTCGTGCCTTCCCTGCCGCCATCAGTCCGACCGCAGCCAGCTCCAGACACAAATCCACAAACGGAATCTCGTCCGGCAGCAGGCTGTCTCGTTTGCCCGGTCGGCCGAACTGAAGGAACGAGACGACCTCCCTTACTTCCAGCGCGTTGCCGATGGCGAGTCCCAGCGGCTCGTCCATGCGGGAGAGGATCGCCACGGTCGGCACGCCCGCGCCGACGCCGACGCCGACCAGGATCTTCGCCAACAGTTCGGCCTGCTCTCGCGTCTTCATGAACGCGCCTCGCCCGACTTTGACATCCAGTACGATCCGCTCTGCGCCTGCCGCCAGTTTCTTGCTCATGATGCTGCTGGCGATCAGGGGAATGGATTCGATGGTCGCGGTCACATCGCGCAGGCTGTAGAGGATCTTGTCGGCAGGAGCCAGATTGCCTGTCTGCGCCAGAAGCGCCGCACCGACCTGCCGCACCTGAGCCTTGGCCTGCGCGATGGTCAGATCGACGCGCAGGCCCGGTATCGACTCCAGTTTATCGACGGTGCCGCCGGAGAATCCCAGTCCCCGCCCGCTCATCTTCAGCATCGGCACCCCAGCCGCCGCCAGGATCGGCACGACCAGTAGGGTCGTCTTATCCCCCACCCCTCCCGTGCTGTGTTTGTCCACGGTCGGGCGTCCCGGCAAGTCGGAGAGGTCGATCTGTTCCCCAGAGTCGCGCATCGCGAGCGTCAGATCGAGCATCTCGCGCCCGCTCATGCCGCGCAGATAGACGGCCATCAGCCAGGCGCTAGCCTGATAGTCCGGAATGCTGCCATCCGTGACGCCTTTAATGAAGAAGTTGATCTCCTCCCCATTCAGTTCGCCGCCGTCCCGTTTCCGGGCGATAATATCGTAAACGTTCATATTCTCTACTCAATTCCGGGCAAGAAGCGGTCAGGGGATCCCCTGACCGCTTTAGCTTCGTTGCGTCTTCCTTCCCGGCGTTACAGGCGGGTCTGGAAGTAGGTGATGGTCTTTTGCAGCCCCTCTTCGAGGTTGACTTTCGGCTCCCAGCCCAGGAGCGTTTGGGCGCGGGTGATGTCGGGTCGGCGCTGTTTCGGATCGTCCGCCGTAAGGAGCGGCTGAAAGATGATCTCGCTCGGGCTGTTGGTCAGGGCTTTGATCTGTTGCGCGAACTCCAGCATGGTGCGCTCGGTCGGGTTGCCGATGTTGATCGGGCCGGTCTGGTCGGAAGTGACCAGACGGTAGAAACCGTCGATCAGGTCGGTGCAGTAGCAGAAAGAACGGGTCTGGCTGCCGTCTCCGTAGACCGTGATCGGCTCGCCGCGCAGGGCCTGCCCGATGAAGTTGGGCACGACCCGCCCATCGCTGAGGCGCATACGCGGCCCGTAGGTATTGAAGATCCGGACGATCTTGATGTCGAGGCCGTGGCTGCGATGATAGGCCATGGTGATGCTCTCCGCGAAGCGCTTCGCCTCGTCGTAGACACCGCGCACACCGATCGGGTTGACGTTGCCCAGGTAGTCCTCGGTCTGCGGATGCACGAGGGGATCGCCGTAGACTTCCGAGGTCGAGGCCAGGAAGAACCGGGCGTTCTTCGCCCGCGCCAGTCCGAGCGCCTTGTGCGTTCCAACGGCATTGACTTTGGAGATCTGAATGGCTTTGGTGGTGAAGTCCGCAGGGCTGGCAGGCGAGGCCAGATGGAAGACGAAATCGACCGGGCCGTCGAGATAGAGATACTCCGTCACATCGTAGTGGATAAACCGAAACTTGGGATTATCGACCAGATGCGCGATATTGTCGGTGCTGCCGGTGATGAGATTGTCGAATACGACGACCTCAAATCCTTCGGCGAGCAGGCGGTCGCACAAATGCGACCCCAGAAAGCCCGCCCCACCCGTCACGAGAGCACGTGGCATAAATAGAGTTCTCCTCTTTAATGTGCGAGATCGCAGCAATGAATTTTGTGTTTCAGGCGCGTAGCGAGAACACGCGCCCTCGGTGTCTACACCCCGTTATCATAGCAGAAGCGGCGGAAATCCGTCAACCGGCACTCCAGTGCCCCCTTCGATGGGCGAACGCGCTGCCGCAGTGATGAACCAAGGAGAAATTGTGGTACTCCTCTATTCGCGCGAGAACCCAGTGTTCGTCCGGGCAAAATCGGTGTGACGAAACGGATTCATTAAAATAAGGCCCCTCCATCGCCCAACCCCCATCCAGGTACGCCGGGCTAAAGCCCTGCGCTGGAGGATGCTTCGCATCCGAAGGCCCGCTGAAGCGGGCACATCACGAAGCGATGTATAAGCTCATGGCCAAGATCAATAATCGAGCGCTCCTGCATTTTCTGTTAGCGTTGAATCTCCCCCGAAATAACGTACGAAACGCATTCAGGGCGATAGGGCTTACCGAGGAAGCTCGTTCAGCTTGGGAGACTGCTATCGGATACAGTAACGAGACATTTCGGCTGCCTGAAAATTTTATGGAGACGTTTGAATGGGAGTAAAAATCCGCATTTTGGAACGCGTTTGACGGGGCGACGGGGGGTAAAATAAAAAATCTTGTGCGCTACAAACGTTCGAGCGTGACACGGCCACCATCTATCGCTTGAATGCGCACCTCGTAACCTTCCAGAAGAGCCATGCCCAATAAGGTAACACCCTCCAGTTCGAGAACATCGGTCTCACGATACTCGCCATCCCAGAGAACCGTCAGTCGATAGATCGAGAGCAGAGTTCGGCTATTGTCGGCCAGTAGCGAGGGTTGAACGCCTACATACACAAGATCCAGTTGCGCAATGGCGTTGGGCGGAAGCGTCAGGAACCCAGCAAATCCTGTGTCAAGAAAGAAGTCGGCTTCGCCCTGGGTTTGAGCGTTGCCGACCATAAGCGGGAGGAGTACATAGCGCCCGGCAACCCGCCCCGTCATCACTGCTTCGCTCGCTGTGATGGAAGGCCGTGGAAACTATAGACCACATCGTGACCGATCCGAAGGATATAGACTTCAGCGTCGGAGTGTCGAAGGCGAAGGCGGTCAACCGCAGGCAAAGTCGTATCATCGATCTCGTAGTCGCCGGAACCTATATCGATTGCAAGGATTTTGCCATCGAACTCGGATTCTACCTTAGATCGAATGCTTTTCGCATAGAGTTCTTCCCCGCGCTGGGCGACCTCTTCTTTGCTGTACTTTGTGTGCGGCATACGCGTTAGCCCTTCATCGACTCGTAATGCCCCATTATACCATAGCGATCCAGGTGGAGAATCGCCGCTTTCCAGTCCTTTGAAATCTTATGTAGAGGAACAGTCCAACCTGCGGAAAGGACGCTACTAATACCACGAGCGAGCCGTAGGACGGCTCTGCTGATCGAAGACAAGCATGGAATGCTTTTGCAGGACCGTCCGCTTCCTGGACGTTTTTTGCCTTTTTTGTTTACTAACGGCGCTACTCTGCGTTGCCTCACATTTCTCTGCGATTGGTTTTTGGATAGGAGCAACATGATGGTTAGACTGAGCGAAGTTCACTCTGCATCCACCTCCCACCGTCCCCACGTTTCCCATGCATCGACTGGGTTACCGTGGACACAGATCCTCGAGATAGGTCAGACTGCGGCGGCGGAGGCAGGACTAAAAGGGGATTACCTGACCGACTGCGCCATGGATTTCGTGGCCTATATCACGACTGCTCAGAAAGAGCGCGAGGATATTCCGGAGGAGACTCTCACGAAGAAGGCACGCATTTTCGCCCGAAGCGTGGCCTATCGCCTGCAACACCATAATCGGCGTGTGCAGTCGCTGGCGGAAACGGCAGAAGACGGCAAAATGCACACGATGCCGGAACCTGCCTCTCGGGAACTGGGGCCGGAAGAACTGTCTCAGAGCGCCGACTTTCTGCGGCGGTTGCTCGAACCGTTGGCAAACTTCTCTCCGGCCCAGCAACATCTGTTTGTAGAGCGTATTCTCCGCAACAAACGCCTCGTGGATTTAGCGGAGGAGACCGGTCGGTCGGCGAACGCACTGGCCCAGTCGATCTCCAGTATGATCAAGCGTCTGCAGACCATGCTTGAGGCGGGCGGGATAGACATGGAGGAGATCAGGGACTATTTAAGCGGAATCGACCA
Organism: Chthonomonadaceae bacterium; assembly: GCA_043762265.1. Classification (GTDB taxonomy): domain Bacteria; phylum Armatimonadota; class Chthonomonadetes; order Chthonomonadales; family Chthonomonadaceae; genus JANXLO01. The sequence goes on from JAYUMV010000103.1 coordinate 21,457, forward strand.
AGGACACGCATCCTGACGGCGCGACTGTCGCGCTTTTCAAGAGACAAGGTTGGCCCCGGCGCTTTTCGCCGGGGTCACTTTGTTGGGAAGTTTCTCATGGGAGCGCGTGAGAGACGGTGCCGCTTTACCCTTACTACATCTGGTCTTTTTAGTAGAGACTGGTCTACTTTTCCAGGGCAAATCGGGCGAAATCCGCCCTCCGAAAAAATATTTTAATTTTTTTCGCCTTTCCCCCTCATGTTTTGCCTTTTTCGGCGCCTACATATAGTGTAGGGCATTCAATTCCGCACTGCTTTTCGGCGGAGTAGAAACAAGGAGAGACTGTAGATGCTTATCGCACTACCACGCTTTATCGCGACCAGATCACTTACTCTGAAGCCGCAAAATCGTATCTTGATCTTGTGTCGGCTTCCACTCCTTCTGGCCCTCGCTCTTTGCCTCAGCGGCTGTCAAGCCCGCCCTGTCGCCCCTGCCACGCCCATTACGCCTGCCCGCTCCCTGACCGGATCTTCGACTGCTATCGAGCATTTGCAGTCTTCTCTGCTCTACCGGCAAGCACGTCAGGATTGCGCCAAGCACGACTACCTCCACGCCGCCGACCTTCTGCAAACCCTGGCCCGCACTCCTAACCTCGCTCCTGAAGCGGTCGCTTTCGTGCAACAACAGCGTGACCTCTGCTTAAAGGACGCCGGAGCGATACCCGCTGCTGCCCCTGCGGTCGCCGCTCCCACGCTCGCCCGCCTGCCAGCTCTCACTGCATCCGACGCCGACTGCGGCCCTCGCGCGCTCCTGCTCGTCTGCCAGCAAATCGGCATCAGGACCAACCTGGAAACACTCCGCAAAACCGCAGGCACCACCGCAGCAGGCACGACCCTCGCCGGACTGCAACAGGCGGCGCAGAAACTCGGATTGCAAGCCGAAGGCGTTCAGGTCAGCCGAGAAGCCCTCCCCGATGTCTCGCTCCCCGCCATCGCCTGGGACCGCCGCCAACACTTCATCGTCCTCACGGCCCTCCACGGCAGCGGTGAAGAGGGAGTGGCCACCATCCGCGATCCCAACCAGCGGCAAGAGGAGAAACTCTCCCAAGAGAGCCTGCTCCAACGTTGCGGCGGCTACCTGCTCCTGGTGCATCGATAGACATTTCTCGCCCGGTAACGAAAGCTTCGGCAATATTTCCGCCCCGAAGCGGTGTCAATGTGACAACCATTTAGTTTTTCTCGATTTTTGCGTACTTGAAGACGCAAAAAAGCCGCCCGCTTCCCCCTCCGGCCAAGAGCAAAGGAAACGGACGGCCCCACAGCCCCGAAGGACTGCCGTCATTATGACAACGTTCTTCCGGGTCTGTCAACCAGAGCGGTTCTCGTATGGTGAGAACCGGCATCCTCCGCCTGCTATCAAGCAGGCCAGGAAGGTATTGACAACGTTATGAGATCCGTAGGAACCAATGCCTCGCCTCGACGCTCGCGTCCGAAATGGCAACGTCCCTTCTCCCTCGCCGTCGCCACTCTCTTCGCCTGGACCGCTCTCCTCGCCGTCCCTGCGCAGGCGCTCTCGCGTGCCAGCCGCCAAAAGCCCCTCGGAGTGCGTGCCCTCACCCCTGCCGAGATGCAGCGGATCACCGGACGGGTCTCCCACGCACTCGCCGTCAGCGCCGCCTCCGGCCCCAACTACCCCTGGGAATCCAGTGCCGGAGGCATCAATACCGGCAACGGCAACAAACTCACTCAGGTTCCCCTCGTCGGCTGGACCGCACGCGGTGGCA
>JAYUMV010000104.1:0-4402 GCA_043762265.1 Chthonomonadaceae bacterium
ATACGGGCCGACAGTTCAGACGGCCTATTGTGTCGGTCGAAGGGTTCGCCCAACGATCAGGCGCAAGCCCCCAGGCTTCAGACGGGGGTATCTGACTAACGAATGTCAGGTATCCTCCCTATAGTGAGAGGAACGCCAACTGCCTGTTTCTCCTCTTTACCCAAAGTTATAGTCGTCAGATTGATGACTTCACCCTTTTTACGAATCAAGTCACTATACGTCAATTTCCAGTCATACTGGTACCCTATATGGGGTCGCTGACCCTATATAGGGTCTCCTTTGTCGCCAATGCCTTCGAACGCCTGTCTGCAAAGGCGACATTGGATTGTTCTTTTTCGAAACGCACCCTGCAGCGTGGGCAAATCCAAAAATCCAGTCGAAAGAGCGAACGACAAATACACTACACGTTGTAAGAGCACAATGATCTCAGAAACCTGCCGTTATGGGCTGAGCACAAGCTGCCATGGTTGAGACAGAAAGCAGTCTTCTGCGACCTTTCCGAATCACAGGTAACGAGGGTAACGAGGGGTAACGAGGTATTGAGGAGGAGAGACGGCGATGTCTAGCGAATTGAAAGTATGTTCCATAAATGGTCGTTTGAGCGATCGGGGCTGCACGACCGAAATACCGCCGCAGGTGGGATATGCCGATGAAGTTTGCCTATGTAGACCTAAGCGATGATCAGTTTGAGAAGTTGATTGTGTTCGTGTGCCAGGAAATCCTCGGACGCTCCACTATCGGATTCTCCTCTGGGGCAGATGGCGGTAGAGATGCAAAGTTCGTCGGCACGGCAGAACTTCATCCCAGCAAGGCAGATCCATGGGGCGGCACTGTGATCATCCAGGCGAAGCACACGAATGCCTATAATAAACGATTCTCTGAAGGAGATTTTTTCGATCCGGACAGGAAGAGTGAAACCATCATCAGCAAAGAGATTCCTCGGATAAAGAATTTGCGCGATTCCAGGCAGCTTGACCATTATATGCTCTTCTCAAACCGCAGGCTCGCAGCCAATGCGGAAAGTGAGATCCGCGCGTATTTATCGGAGGAATGTGGAATTCCGGTATCGTCCATTTATTTATGTGGCGTAGAGCAACTGGAAATGCTCCTGAAACGCCATCCCGAGGCTGCCGAGCTTGCCGAGATTGATCCCATAGATTCCCCGCTTATCGTCAGCCCGGATGAGCTAGCCCTGGTTGTCATGGCGCTGGCCTCGCACACCCAAGAGGTGAAAGAGTTCGTCGAGGACCCGCCAACACCACGCCTGTCTTATAATGACAAAAACAAGCTCAACAAGATGACGCCGGAGTATGCTAGATCTCAGCGCAGGACTTATCTCAAAGATACGGCACAGATACAGAAATTCCTGGCGGATCCGATCAACGTAGAACACCAGCGTCAGTATGAAATCGTCGTTGACGAGTTCAACCTGAAGATCATCGCTAAACAGAGGAACTACCAGAAGTTTGACGACGTAATGGAATATCTCGCTGATCTGCTGTTTGGGCGCGACGTCGTTCTGCGGCAAAACAAAAAACTTACGCGCACGCTCCTGTTCTATATGTACTGGAACTGTGACTTGGGCAAGACGGAAGACGAGGCGGATGATGCTGAGACCGAATAAGCACTCGCACCCGGATCGAACCATAATTAATGTCGCCATACTGCTCTTGTCCCGTCTGAAAGACCAAAGACTGGAGGGCTATGGGAAGCTACGCGCCTATGTCAAGAAAGCCGTCATCGGCGGCGATGCGCTCTTCCTACCAGCACTCAATTTTCTGTTTCTGCTTGGGCTGATCGAGTACCGGCCTAAGAATGATACGATAGAGTACGTAGGACCCAATGAAGCTGTCTAAGCTGTATTCCAACCAACCAAATTTGTTCGAGCCTGTAGAGTTTACGCCGGATTTGAATGTCGTGTTAGGGGAAATACGTCTTCCCCAGAACCGTCAGAAGGACACCCATAACCTCGGCAAAACCACCCTTGGCCGCCTCATTGATTTCTGCTTCCTGTTAGGGAAAGATAACAAATTCTTCCTATTCAAGGATCTTGATCTCTTCGGAAAATTTGTCTTCTTCCTGGAAGTCGAACTGAACGACGGATCTTACCTAACCGTGCGTCGTTCGGTGGAGGATGCCACCAAGTGCAGCTTCAAGAAGCATGTCGCACGAAACCAGGATTTTTCGACATTACCAGTAGCGCAATGGGACCACGAAAGCCTGCCGTTTGAGCGTGCGCGCGAGTTGCTGGATAGCCTGCTCGACTGGCGCGATCTGAAACCATGGACATATCGCAAGATAATTGGCTACCTTCTACGGTCACAGGATGACTACGGCAATGTATTTCAGCTTCAAAAGTTTGCCTCTGCTCATGTCGATTGGAAGCCGTTTTTGGCGCATCTCCTCGGATTCAATGGCGACTTGGTGGAGAAGCACTACAGGAAGCAGGCGGAACTTGATAAAAAACAGGCGAACATTGTCACTATCGAGAAGGAGTTGGGCGGCTCCATCGAAGACATTAGCAAAATCGAAGGCATCCTTCTGCTCAAACAGCGCGACGCAGAGAAGAAGCAGCGGTTGCTTGATGCGTTCGATTTTGCATCCGAGGAAAAGGGCTGGGACAAGCAACTAGTTGATGAGATTGATAATCGTATAGCCACGCTGAACAACCAGCGGTATGCCCTGAATCAGAACCGCAAGAAGATCATAGATTCGCTCGAAGAGGACCAGATCCTGTTCGACCCGGATGCGGCACAGAGCCTGTTTCGGGAAGCCGGTGTGCTGTTCAGCGGACAGCTTAAACGAGATTATCAGCAGCTTATTGACTTTAATAAAGCCATTACAGAAGAGCGGCGCGAATACCTTCAGGAAGAGCGCACCGAGATCGAGACGGAGCTGAGACGTGTTAATGCCGAGCTGAACAGGCTCAATAAGGAGCGCGTGGATCGCCTGTCCGTCCTGCGTGGCAGTGATGTTTTTATAAAGTATCGCGAACTTTCAGATGAACTGGTGACGCTGCGAGTGGATATTAACACACTGGAGAGGCAGCGTGTCTTTCTGCGCCGTCTGCAGGAGCTGCGTAATGATATCCGCCAGCTAACAGAAGATAAAGCGCATATCCAGGCCCAGATTGAAAATGATGTGGAAAAGCAGAACTCCGACAGCCAAAGTCTGTTTTCCACGATTCGTGTATATTTCAACGAGATTGTCTATGAAGTTATCGACCGCAATGCGTTGCTCACTGTGGCGCCGAACCAGCAGGGGTATCTTGAGTTCAAAACCGATATTCTCGACGATACCGGCAATGCCACTAGCGCCGACCGGGGCTTCACTTATCGGAAGTTGCTGTGCGTAGCCTTCGATATGGCGGTGCTACGCGCCTATATAGGCGAGAAGTTTCCTTGCTTCGCCTTCCACGATGGCGTATTCGAGTCGCTGGATGATAGGAAGAAAGAGAATCTGCTAGCCGTCATTCGGCGCTATACCGACCTCGGGTTGCAGCAGATTATCACGCTAATTGATTCGGACATGCCCGAGCGCGAGACGGATGCATCACCGGTGTTCGAGCAAGATGAAATTGTATTGCTGCTTCACGACGAAAACGAGCAGGGGCGGCTATTCAAGATACAAAGCTGGTGACCGATAGATGGACAGGGAGGGCCTTGCCCTTCCTGTCCATTTTGCGCAGCCTTCTAGCTAACCGAACCCGCAACACCGGTTCGGGCTCGATATGCGTCTTGTCTGAACAGTAAAGCTTGATCGCCAGAACGAAGAGGCAAAGTGAGAACGGCCGCGAGAGCCGTTCTACAGGAGGAACAGATATGTTTGAAGGACTGCGAACGGTCATCTATCATGTGAGCGATATGAACGAGGCGAAAACGTGGTACGCGGGGCTGCTGGGCAAAGCTCCCTATTTCGATGAGCCGCTCTATATCGGCTTCAACGTCGGCGGATTCGAGTTGGGTCTTCAGCCCATCGAGGAGAGGGACACGGCCCCGAAATCCGTCGGGGTCGTGACCTATTGGGGAGTGCCGGATGCGAACGCGGCGATGGCACGGCTATTGGAGGCTGGGGCGACCGAACACGAAGGCGTGCAGGACGTAGGCGACGGCATTATGGTCGGATCGGTGATCGATCCGTTCGGCAATGTCGTCGGTATTATCCAGAACCTTCATTTTCAGATCGCCGCAGCCTCCTAATCCCATCCTGTTGAACCGGGCACTGCGCGACGGTCTTGAACGACGTTACAAGGCCGGTTTTTCTCCGACGGCGTCCAGGCGCTTTTTCGCCTCTGCGTAGACTTTGCAAATTCCACGCGAAAACGCGCATCGATTCCGCGTGAAAGAGCGCAGTGATTCCGCGTGAAAAAGCGCACTCGTTCCACGCGAAAACGCGCACTGAT
>JAYUMV010000105.1:0-12650 GCA_043762265.1 Chthonomonadaceae bacterium
AAGCAATGAGTGATAGCGGATTGACGCGGGCGCAGCAGGAAGAACTGATGCGAGCGGCGCTGGAGGAGGCAAGATATGGCATGGCGGAGGGTGAAGCGCCCATTGGCTGCGCGGTGGCGCGCCCCATCGCTGGCGGCATTCAAATTGTGGCGCGGGGGCATAACCGGATGAACGCGCTGCAAAACAAGATCGCCCATGCCGAGATCGTCACATTTTATAATGCAGCCCGTAAAGAGGGCGAACCGCCCCTCCTGCCCCTCGATTGCAAGGACGCCATTCTAATCTCCACGCTGGAGCCGTGCGTCATGTGCCTGGGCGCGGCGATGGAGGCAGGCGTCGCTCATGTTCTATTCGGGTTGGCGGCCCCTGCCGACAATGGCACACAGCGCCTGACTCCTCCACAAAGCCCCGAAAGCAGCGCACCGACCATCACGGGTTCCATTCTCGCGCAGGAGAGCCGCAGCCTGTTTGTGGAGTGGCTCAAGGGTAAAGAAGGAACGGAGCAGGCAAAGTTCGTAGAGCAGCTACTCGCCTTGACCTCAGAGGATTAGGGTCGGGCTACGGATTGTAAAAGCTCGAACAGCGGTTGCCCTCATTTCGATTCGCACCCCAACGACTGCGAATCGGCAGAGAAGGTCTTGCACAATCCCTCTTCGGACATGGTAAACTAAAGTACTAGTACTAGGGACATGCTTCGCAGCCGAAAGCAAGTTTGCCGTGAGAGGATTCCATATTGCATCCCTTCTGGTCGTGGTTGATCGCAGTAGCCGGGGCAGGCACTCTGGGCACCGCCGCCTGGGTGATCCTGGGCACCTGTCTTCTAGCGTGGTTTTCAACCCATCCCCCAAGGCGCCGGGTAAAAGGCACCCCTGCACAGTTCGGAGCGGCCTTCGAAGAGGTAGCGTTCGCTTCCCTGGAAGGCACCATGCTTTCCGGGTGGTTCCTCCCTGCCCGTAACCAGGCGAACGGGGAGACAGCGCGAGGCGTCGTCATTCTCTGTCATGGGATGATGGCGAACCGAAGCGAAGCGTTGCCCTGGGCGGAGCAATTGTGGCGCGAAGGGTTCTCGGTTTTGCTGTTCGACTTCCGTGCGATGGGCAACAGTGATGGGGAGCTATGCACCGCTGGCTACTACGAGACACAAGATTTGCGAGGGGCGGTAAAATATCTGGAGTCGCGTCCGGACGTGACGGACGTACCGATGGGAGTATTTGGCTTCTCGATGGGAGGCGCGACCGCAATTCTCGCTGCCGCCGATGAGGAGCGTATTCAGGCCGTCGCAACGCATGGCGCTTTCGCCACCCTGAACGGAGCCATCACGCAGCGCTGTCGCAAGCACTTCGGCCCGCTTGCGCCCGTGGTCTCCTGGGGAGCGCGTCTGCTCGCCACCCGTTGGTTTCCAGTCTCTCCCACGCTCGTCTCCCCCGTGAACGTGGTCGCCCGATTGACGCCCCGACCTCTCATGCTATTGCACGGCAGTCGTGATCGGGTGGTGAACCTGGCAGACGCGCATGCGCTGCATGCTGCTGCCGGCCATCCTAAAATTCTCCATGTACTGCCGCGTTCCGGCCACCGTCGTATCCACCACAGCCTGCGCGACGAGACCCGGCAGAGCGTCGTACAGTTCTTCTGCGAGAATCTAGTCAAGAAGTCCTGAAGCGCGGCCGATAGAAGCGCTCCATTTAAGAAAGGCCAGTACCGAGCAATGGCTCGGCGCTGGCCTCTCTTTTGTTGGGTTGGTGTATCCGGTGGTCAGGCCGCGTCTGTATACTGTCCCTGAGCCTGCGCCCGCATCTCTTTGATAATGCTGTTCGCTGCCAGGAAGAAGCAGATCACGCTGGGAGCCAGTCTAATCAGGAAGCCCAGAACAGGACCAAATGGCAGGAGGAGAATAGTTGGTATCCACCACATGTAGAGAAGCCAGAAGCCCCAGGCGCCATAGCGAAAAAACAGTTTCGCATTTTTGCCTTTGCTGTGGTTCCCCATAATATACATTCCGCCACCGGCTAACAACGGCCACAGAAGACTAATCAGAAATCCCATCTAAATAACTCCTCCCGTAATTCGGGTATTGCGCGACCTCGGCGAAGCACGGCGCCCCTCATACGCGCCTCTACGAAAGAACGTACGTCTCTATAGCCCTATACGTAAGGGAATCGATTCGGGTGTCATTTCCCGGATCAACCGGCAAATTTATTCATTGTCGGAATAGGAAACATGCAATTATCAATTTTTTCGTCACATCTCGCCTTGTTTCAGCGTCTGTAATGCATGTCCCTCGCGGACAGGCGACTTCGTGAGTTTTTCGCGACCTCCTGCCAAATTTGTAGGGTTCCCAGGTAAAGAAGGCAGCAGCAATTTGCCGCTTCCATTTTCATCTCCAGAGGAGAGTGCCATGTTTTCATATCCGATTGGGCGCTGGTCGCTGCTCGCGACGGCCGCCATACTCACAGTGACATTGTACGGTTGCGGCGGTAACAGTCTTTCCAAGCCGTTCGGCACGGACCCGAACGACACGAATAAAGAACGCGTGCTCAACACTCTCGTCGGTGGCCCGAGCGCCGCCGTAGACATCGCACAGCGTTCCATCAACCTGAACTCCACGCCTCTGGCGTTCGGGCAGGGCACCAATTACGCCACGGTTGCGAGCGGCATCTCGGTCAAAACCGATGCTTATACGTCCGGCACGACTACGTCTGTCGCTCCGGAAACCACGGTCACTATGACGCGGAGTTTCTTCTACACCGAGGTGCTTGCTGGCATCTTCGGCACTTCCGGCACGACGGCCCCACGGCTGATCCAGTTCAGTGATAACTTTCCGTCGAGTATTCCTTCGGGCAGTATTGCACTCCGCGTGGTCAATGTCTCCCCGGATTCGCCTCCTGTTACCCTCTACAATACGAACGGTACACCGGCGACTGCGGTGGCCATCACCGGACTCGGAAACGTATCGTACGGGAGCGTCTCGAATGCCGCGGGATCCGACTATGTCATCGCGAAGGCGGGAGCCTACAACCTGAGCCTTCGCGACAATGCAGGCAATGTTCTCACCTCTCCCGGCAACGTAACATTGGCAGGCGGGCATATCTACTCGATATTTCTCTATGGGCTGGTTAGCCCTGCGGCCGGCCAACCCGTCAACCAGGCTGTCCTGCTCACCGACAAGTAGATCCTAATCGGGCATAACGACGCCGAGGGTCAAGAGAATGTTGGCATAGATGCGCTGTTCTCCCGTGGCGATGACGAGGCAGACGTCCGGCTGCCCGACCGTTTCGTAGAATGCAAACCGCTCTATCGGCGCGATCTCGACGCCTGTCGGCAGCAGACGGCGGAACTCCGCAAAGACAGGGGGTTCGGTCCCATCGGCCGTCTGCATGACATGTGCGGCCTCGATCGGTATGATCGAGGCCAGCACGCGTAAAGTATCCGTCGCGCTTACCAGTCCGGGCGCGAGGTTCAGATAGACCACATCGGCGTTCGGTCCGGCGGTCGTCGCGAACGGATAGTTGCCATCGGCAATCAGAATCCGAGAACCATGTCCTGCGCCCGCCAACGCACGCAAAATCTCAGGATGCAGCAGAGTCGTTTTGAGCATGTCCCTCTCCTCTTTGAAAGCATTGCGCCGCGATCCTTCCCTGGATCGCGAACTTCGCCTCCCCTTTCTGCACCGAGCGCTGCAATCCCTGCCCCTTCCTGGATTCACGTCCAATAGGGTAAACTATTCGACGGCACGCTTCGCCTATCACTCCTGTCAGGATCAATTATGCCCGTCCCCCTTAGACGTCTCCCATTGCATCTTATCTCCTGGATAAACGCAGTCACCTGCTCGGTCTGTTGCGGCGCGGTTCCTTCCAGAGCCCAGACGCCCTCAGCGGGCAACCGTTCCAATCCCCTCGTCGTCACGGTTCACACAGACCATCCGGTGGGCCAGTTTCGCCCCAATGAGGCTTTTGGCGCGGGAGTCGATGGGCATGAGAGGGGCAGCATCGCACAGATGTACACTCCGGCAAACTTGAAAGCGATGGATTCTGCGGGCTTCAAGCCGCTGTCATACCGTTTGCGGACGGAGCTCGCTGTCGAGGCCTGGCACTGGAACCCGAAAGGCGCTTGGTCGGATGCCGCCCATAAACAGGGTTACTGGACATCTTCGCCCGCTGCAGAGACACCTATCGAGGTCTGCAACGGCTACCTCCTGCCACGACGCGGCAATTCGATCGACCAGGCCAACAATAGGGGCTACTCTCGGCTGACCGATGGCGACACCCGCAGTTTTTGGAAGAGCAATCCCTATCTCGACAAACATTTCACTCAGGAAGACAACGCGCTGCATCCCCAATGGGTCGTGCTCGACCTGCGGGAGATCGGTCCTGTCAACGCGATTCGCCTGCTCTGGGCGACCCCTTATGCGACTTCTTACTCCCTCGACTATTTTACCGGTTCGGATCCGATCTTTCTCAATGAGCACGAAGAATCGGGGAGCCATATCGGTCATTGGGCGCCATTTCCCCAAGGCTCCGTTCGAAACGGTCACGGGGGAGAGGTCACCCTTCAGTTCGCGCCACGCCCCATTCCCGTTCGTTTTCTGCGGATCCTGATGACGGCCAGTTCGGAGACCGCGCCGGTGGGGTCCACAGATCTGCGCGACGGACTGGGCTATGCGCTTCGTGAGATCTCTATCGGTACTTTGACAGGCGGGCGGTTTACGGATCTGCTCAAACATGGCAAAACGGCCACAACCCAGACTTTGACCTATGTCTCCTCCACCGATCCCTGGCACTCCGCAGCCGACCGGGACCCGGATATCGAGCAGCCCGGATTTGATCGGGTATTTCGTGGTCCGCTCACGCACGGTCTCCCAATCATGGTTCCGGTCGCGCCCCTCTACGATACGCCTGAGAACGCGGTAGCGGAGATCAAATATCTCAAGGCACGCGGCTACCCTATAAAATGGGTCGAAATGGGAGAGGAACCGGACGGTCAAAACATTGTCCCGGAAGACTATGCGGCCCTCTATATGCAGTTTGCCTCGGCGATACATGCGGTCGATCCAAAGCTCCAACTCGGTGGCCCTGGTTTTCAAACTAATGTCTACAACTATGTGACCTGGCCGGATTCCCACGGGAACAACTCCTGGATCAATCGTTTTCTTGAAGCATTACAGACCCACCAACGCGCTGCGGACCTGGGTTTCTTCTCCTTCGAGTGGTATCCCTTCGACAACATCTGCCTCCCGACAGCCCCGCAACTCGCCGCCGCACCGGAAATGCTCTCCTCTCTCTTGAGCCATCTCAAGCGCAGCGGTTTACCGACAGACATTCCCTGGATGATCTCGGAATACGGCTACTCCTCCTCTGCAGGCACGGCAGAGGTCGATCTGCCTGGCGCCATTTTGAACGCAGAGATCGTAGCGCAGTTTCTTACCCTGGGCGGAAAAGCCGCTTACTTGTACGGGTACGAGCCCGTCGAACTGCTGACAGAAACCAAAGACTGTCCTTCCTGGGGGAATCTCTCTCTTTTTCAGGCGGACGGAGAGGGACATATCCTCCGTCCGGTGGCAGCCTACTATGGTGCGCGTCTGCTCACGCAAGAGTGGGCTTTACCAGGGGAGGGAATGCATACGCTGTTTGCCGCAGACTGTGGCTTGAAGAACTCCCAGGGGCAGCCCCTCGTTACCGCCTATGCCGTGCGCCGCCCAGACAAGACCTGGTCGCTGCTGCTGTTGAATAAGGATTCTAAACAGTCGCACACGATCAAGATTGAATTCAAAGGGTCGGGCAGTCGCCCGCCGGAGCGCCTAGCTGGCCCAACGACAGAGATCCAGTACTCCTCGCGCCAGTATGTCTGGCATGCAAAGGGAAACAGAGGGTATGCACAACCCAATGCGCCTCCCTTGCAGATTCTGCATCAGGAACGGGGAGAGACAGAGGCTATTTCGCTGCTGCCGTATTCGATCACGGTGCTGCGCGGCAAGGGACCGAACTGACATATCAGAACTAATTTGCTTGCACGGCAGAAAAATCAGTTAATGCTTGGATCGCAAAAAATGTCACATCTCATGTTTAGTTTGGTCTATAATAGAAGTACACCGCCCGATTAGAGGCGTTCTCTGATCTTCCCCCGACGGCGAACAGACCCAAACCACCATTCTCTTTCGAGGAGCGACACAAATGCGTAGAATCGCCACATTTCTTATGGCAGGATTCGGCCTATTTTGCTTGTGTAGCGTTCAGAATGCGCGTGCAGCGGACGCTATCGCGGTCGAACCGGCCTATGTCACCCCTGGCAAATCCATCACTCTAAAATGGTACTTTACCGGGGAAAAAGTCCTGCTGTCCGGCGGACGCTTCGGCAAGGGCGTCGTCGTCACCGGCAAGACGGCGATTTCGGATACGCCCCGAACGACGACAAAGTACACCTTCGATGTCTGGTTCAAGGCTGCCCCTCCCAAACCCGTCGAGACCAAAGTGGCGGACCCCAAATTACCTGATCCTAAAGTGTCAGATACAAAAGCACCGGATCCCAAAGTTTCAGATCCTAAACCATCGGATCCAAAAGTGTCAGACCCTAAAGTGCCTGATCCTAAGGCATCGGATCCAAAAGTTCCAGATCCTAAAGTGCCTGATCCTAAAACGCCCGTTATCAAAACGACAGATCCTGGAAATGCTGGCCCCAAGGTCGTCCAGACGACAGGGCCTGCTGCCCAGGCCGCAAGCCCCAAAGCCGCCGCTCCTGCCGACACCACGCCGGCGGAACCGGTTCTGAAGCATGTGCAGTACTCGACCTATGCCGAAGTGTGGAGCGGGGTCTATCCACCGATGAAATCCTACCGTGACACCCACGGCTGGGCGGTCAGTTGTTTGAGCGACTGGAAACGGGATAACGTGCCGACCGCCGCAGAGGGCAGCGACGGACTGAACTACTTCCAACCGGAAGACGACAGCGTCGAGCGCCTCGCTGTAGCCATTATGCCCTGCCAGGAGAAGACCCCTGCGGATATCCTGAAGATGGTGAGCGATGACGTAGATTCTCATTATCAGGCCGCTGTCATCAAAGATCCTGTAGATCTGGTAGTAGACTCTCTGCCGGCGAAGATGCTCACGTTTACCGGCCTTGACCTGAGCCATCCCGGCACGAAGACGGCTTCGATGGTCCTGGTGGTCGTTCGTAAAGGCAAAGCCTACATTCTGAGCGCCCGAACCGGCGCGACGCACTTCGGGAGCCGACAACCGGTTTTGGAGAAGTTGCTTAAGAGTTTCACCTTCAACAAATAGTCCGTTCGTTGCACCAAACAACGCCAGCCTTCGGAATGTCGATTTCCGAAGGCTGTTTTTGTTGTAGGTCTCTGTCGAAAGCGGATTACGAAGCGGCAGCGGCTCGCGCGGAACTACGGTCGTTGAGGGCGCGAATCAGTTCACTGGCCTGCGCTTGACTGAGGGCATCCAATCCTTCTATCTCAAACCGCTCCCGCACGACTGCATCGGCGTCCCGATCTCCCCGGCGACACAAACTGCGGATGGCGTCGGCCTGCGCCTCCGTCCGAAGACCGGCAGGCAATCCTTTCGCTTCGGCGACCGTCGAGGCGGAGCGTACGCTTCCGGAGTGAGCAGGCGGCGTGGCATTGGCGATGCGAAGAGGCGGGTTCGCATTCCGGTCTGGCCGCGTCGGGCGCGCAACGGGCACATGGTAACCCCGCTCCGGCGCGCCATCCGTTGCATCCTCTTCGCCAAGCTCTTCGAAAGCCGTCACTCCGACATTGACGGAATCGCGCAAAGCACGGGCCTTTGCGCGTGTTTCGGCCATTCGAACCAAGCAAGTCAGCATCATCGGCGCAACATTGTTGGGCGCAGCATCGCCGATCCCGGTAAAGGTCCGTTCTACACCTTCTTTTTCGAGAACGACGGTCGCCGTGCAGATCGCGACCCGGTAGTTCGCCTCGCTCGGAACCTGTACAAGCTCGGTCCGAATAGACTTGAGGCCATTCTGGTGTGCCAGATCGAGCAGGCCGGCATAGAGCACAAAGGCTTTGCCCTGCCGCTCAACGATGAACTCCTTTTTCATGCGAAACCTCCCTGGCACACCTCCGAGGAAGTGTGCGCTGTACGGCCCTGTATGTTACCGTACAGGACCAAAAATTGGATTCGATCGGACTTTCTGCTGCTTCTGCATTATCCCTATTGTACCATTATAGTAGACTTATGTCAATCCTATCCTGTATCCATTCTACTTTTTTTCACTTTTTTTTGCCTGTCGGGGAGTTGTAAGGGGCGGCAACAAGTGGCAGGGAGTTCTAAAATAGTGCAATTATGTCTGCTTGACGTGACTTGACAGCCAGTTCCTATCTATGTTAGACTGCCTTTCGTTCGTCAGGAAAATCTTTTTCGAACCGTTTGCGCTGGCCTTTGCAAAGCAGTCACTGGAGGTTTATCAACCAATCAGGCATCCGATCGGTGTCTAAGTCGGAATGGAAAGGAGGACAATTTGTCCCTCGCATCCACTGTCCGTCTGCGGGTTCTCCTGGCCGGGGGCGCTGGAATCAGTCTGATGATTCTGGCCCATCCTCTGCTTGGCGCCCCTCAGGCTCCGGACAGCCAGCGTAGCGCGAGTCTCTCTACAGCGGCCTCGAACGCCGCTTCTAGCCGGAAACTCGTTCTGCGTGAGCCGATTCCTTATTCAACCTTAAGGAAGGCGACATCCCAACTGCGTAGCGGTACAAGCCGAACCGTACAGAACGGCAAGAACGGCGAAAAAGAGTCCACGTATCAGGTCTATACACGGCCCGATGGCGTCGAACTCCGCCGAGAAGTCGTTCAATCACGCATTCTTAAACAGTCTCGCCCGGAAATCATCGAAGAGGGAAGGCAAGCATCATTGCCCTCACGCGGTTATTTCTCCGGCAGACGGCAGGTGACCATGGTCGCCACCACCTACGATCCGTACCACTGTGGGGGATCAGGCTCTGGACGCACGTTCACCGGGTTGAAGGGCGGCTATGGTGTCGTAGCTGTCGACCCGCATTTCGTGCCCCTGGGCACCCGGCTATTCATCGAGGGCTACGGTTACGCAGTCGCCGCCGACACAGGCGGTGCGATCAAAGGTAACCGGATCGACCTCGGTATCGATTCGCAACACGACGCAAAGGGCGTTCAAGATATGAAAGCCGTGCGCGTCCATATTCTGGATTAGGGAGGGGAGCGCATCGCCTCCGTCCCGGTTGCGCTCGGCCAGCGCGGCGGGCGAGGATTGAAATGCACCTCAAATGATCGACCCTACTTCACCCAAACAGGCCAGTGATCTGCTGCGCACACACGGAATCCGCGCCCAAAAAAGGCTCGGACAGAACTTCCTCTGTGATCGTAATACTCTCGACAAGATCGTTCGGGCGGCCAACCTCTCGCCCGACGATCATGTCGTGGAAATCGGCCCCGGCTTAGGGGGCTTGACCCTCGCTCTGTCTCGCGCTGCCGCCTCCGTCACCGCCATCGAGATCGATCGTCATCTCGAACCCATTCTCACCGAAACGCTGCTGGATTCTCCCAACGTCCAGGTGATCTATTCCGATTTCCTCAAACTGGATCTGGAAGAGCTATTTGCGAACGCCTTCGGAGATCGGCCCGGCGTGGTTGTCGCCAACATCCCCTACTACATCACCTCGCCATTGCTCGAAATCCTCTTGACGAATAAGACCCGCATCAAGCGCATCGTCCTGCTGGTGCAGAACGAGTTCGCGCAACGGGCTGTTGCCAAAGCAGGCTCCGACGCCTGCGGTTCTATGTCGCTCTATGTGCAGTACCATGCGAAAGTGGAACTCTGTGGCATCGTGCCTCCCACCGTCTTTCTGCCCTCTCCAGAAGTCACTTCTGCTATCCTCGCGCTCGATCCCGTCCTGCCCGGAACCGTCGTCGTCGAGAACGAAGAGCGGATGTTCCGCCTGATCCGTTCCGCGTTCGGTCAACGCCGCAAAACTCTGCTCAACGCCCTCATGCGCGCACCCGCCTCCTACGATCTCGGCTTCACCGTCAACGACCGCGAACGCGCCGAAGCGCTTCTGGCCCGCGCCGGTATCGATGGCAACCGACGTGGCGAGACCCTTAACCTCGAAGAGTTCGTCCGCATCTCCGCCGCTTTCGAAACTTTCTGAAGGGGTTTTGGGAAAAAAGTAGGCTCCTATGCCAGGTTACATTGACTTCAGAGGCGGGATTGTGGTAAATTTCACAGTGCGTTTCAACGACAGCAACGGTGACGGAGCGAACACTCTCTTTCCCCTCTGCCGAAGGAATAAAAGACCACTACTGTGGCGTAGCCTGCGTGGAGGCATCGGGTTCAATGAGCAACTATATTCCGCTTTTGGTGATGATTATTCTCGCCGCCACGATCGCCATCGGATTGGTGATCGCCTCCGCCATACTCGGCCCCAAAAAGCCTTCCCTTTACAAGTCTTCCTCGTACGAGTGCGGCATGACTCCGGTCGGAAATGCGCGGGAGCGGTTTCCCATCAAGTTCTACCTTGTCGCGATGCTGTTTATCGTGTTCGATGTCGAGACCATTTTTCTTTATCCCTGGGCAGTCACCTACCATTCGCTTCCCCATGTCGTCAAGGTTTTTGAGTTTGGAGAGATGGCGGTTTTTGTCGCGATTCTCTTCGCCGGTTATAGCTACATCATTGGCAAGGGGGCGCTCGACTGGGATGAGAGCGATAGTGGCAAGGTCGGAGACGTGATTACGCCGATCATGCGCGAACCGCGCCCGGCCCTGCGCTACGGCAATGAGAACTCGGGGCCGACCGATATTTCGCATACGCTCGGCGTGGTGCGCGCTCCGGGTTACGGGGCGACCTCGCAGGAAGAGGCGATCCCGACGGTCGAGCGCGATCTGAAGCCGCTGGGAGGGGTTCACTAAACTATGTCCGATACCACGCTGCAAAATCCCGCTCCCGAAGAGATTCTGGAACTGCAAAAAATTCGCGCCGCGTTTCCGGACGCCGTACTGAACGTCAATGCGTTCCGCGACGATACGCGTATCATGATCCGGCGCGAACGCATCGTCGAAGTCTGCCAACTGCTCCGCGATGATCCCGAACTTCAGTTCAACTTCTTCTCGGAGTGCCTGGGCGTAGACTACCTGGACTTTCGGGAAGACTACCGCTTCGAGGTCGTCTACAACCTCTACTCGATGCCCTACAAGAAAAACGGAAAGATCCACGGAACCGGTCGGCGCTTGTTCTTGAAGGTGCCGGTTCCAGAAGAGGATGCCGTCGTCCCGACCGTCACCGGCGTCTATGCGGGCGCAAACTTCCCCGAGCGCGAGATCTTCGATATGTTCGGTATCCGATTTTCGGGGCATCCCGACCTGCGGCGCATCCTGATGTCGGAGGACTGGGTCGGGCATCCTCAGCGCAAAGACTATCCGCTCGGCGGAGAGCGCGTACAGTTTCCGGGCGGCAAAGTCGGCCCTGCGGTATCGGAAGTTCCGGTGCAACATCCCGGAGAATCGTTTACCGGACCGACCGGCGACCGGCAGGGCGAAACTCGGTCTCGCTAAGGCCAAGAGAGAAGCGCTATGGCAATCGAAACTCAAGAACTAGATAGTCCCGTCGTCGATCTGGGGCCCGGCGTCCAGGTGGATGTCCTCGACGACTCCACTATGGTCGTCAACATGGGGCCTCAGCATCCCAGCACCCACGGCGTTCTGCGCGTCGTGCTGGAACTGGACGGCGAAGTGATCGTTCGGGCGACGCCGCACATCGGCTATGTCCATACCGGCATCGAGAAAGAGCTCGAATACCAGACCTACATGAAGGGCGTCACGCTGACGGACCGCATCGACTATGTGGCCTCGCTGCTCGAAAACGCCGCATTCTCGCTCTCCGTGGAGAAGCTGCTCGATGTGGCTCCCCCGCCGCGCGGCCAATACCTGCGAGTGCTGCTTATGGAGTTGGAACGGTTGGCCTCGCATCTGGTCTGGATGGGCACACACGTGCTTGACCTCGGCGGCATGACGGTCTACTTCTACTGTTTCTCCCAGCGCGAGAAGATCCTTGAACTCAAGGAGATGATGTCGGGCGTCCGCATGATGACCTCCTGGATCGTCCCCGGCGGACTGCGCGGTGATGCGCCAGAGGGCTGGTTCGAGCGGGTCAAAACATTCATTGATGAGTTTCCGCGCGCATTGCAAGAGTTGGAAAACCTGCTGAGCGCCAACCCTATCTTTCGGGAGCGCACCCAGGGCGTTGGCATTCTGACCACGGAAGACTGCCTGCAACTTGGCGTGACCGGAGCCTGCCTGCGCGCAACCGGCGCAGAGATCGACGTGCGCAAGTCCGCTCCCTACAGCGGCTACGAAAACTTTACTTTCGCGATCCCCGTCGGTGAGTACGGCGATGTCTACGACCGGTACCGGGTGCGCGTTGCGGAGATGTACCAGAGCCGCGAGATCATTAAGCAATGTCTGGAGCATATGCCCGACGGCCCGATCAACATCAGCGACCGCAAGATCGTCCCGCCGCCGCGTATCGAACTCGACAACAGCATGGAAGCGGTCATTCACCACTTCAAACTCTGGACGGAAGGGTTCCATCCTCCCGTCGGAGAGGCCTATGTCCCGATCGAATCCGGCAAAGGCGAAATGGGCTTTTATATCGTGAGCGACGGCAC